>JAIRTA010000064.1 GCA_031255175.1 Oscillospiraceae bacterium
ATTTTGGGGTTCCAGCGCCGGGTCTGGTGCCCGAAGTGGACACCGGCCTCCAACAGCTGCTTCATGGATACGACTGCCATGATATACCTCCTCAGATTTGTTATTTGCAAGCCGGCCGTCTCGGCCCGCCCGCTCCGCCACCCGAAGCCGCGTCAAGCGGCCCACCCCGCGCTTTCGCGGAGCACAGGGGCCGCCGGATCTCCGGATGTGTGGATTGCACGCCGGACCTCGGACACATCTCCTCCGCCCACGCGCCCAAATAGTATACCACACACACACCGGTGGCGCAAGCCTTTTCGCAGCCTTTTGCAAATTTATCCGACAGTTTTTCCCGCCGGCCGAACCCACGGCCGCCGGCGGCGAAATGAGGGGGCGCGACCGGCAGATCGTCGGATACGCATATGAAATGAATGAAAGCATAAGGAAAATTTCCGGCGTTCTTGTATTTCTTGCTGGGACATGATACAATGATTTGGCAAAAGATCGCAGGAGGAATATTCCAATATATGGTAATCTTTTGAGGCGGGTGCGCCCGCGAACAATGAGGGAGGATGTCACCATGAAAAAGCGAAGTGTAAAACGGTTCGGCGCGTTACTTATGTGTTTTGCTGTCCTGCTGCCCACGTTGCCTGTGACGATTGCGAACGCGGCGGGCGCCATCAAGCTTGATCCCACGGTCGAGTATCAGACCATGGACGGCTGGGGCACCTCCATCTGCTGGTGGGGCAACACCGTCGGTACGTGGATCGGCGTCACAAATGAGAAGAGCATCGCCTACGGCCTAAGCCTCGATCCGCCCGTTGAGAACATGGAAGTGCGCGACGCCATCATCCACATGTTCTACTCACCCGACGCGCTGAACATGAACATGGCCCGGTTCTGCGTCGGCGGCGGCGACGCGGACAACTACGCCGACACGACCATCACGCGCATCGAAACCATGGTGCCCGGCTGGAGCATCGACATATACGGCGACGATGGCAGCAACAACGATGGTGTGGTGGTGGACGGCTTCTACGACAAGCCCATCCGGGAGATGAACGATTACGGCCAGCTTTATGTGCTGCGCGAAGCGGCCAGGATCCGCCAGGAGTATTGCACCTCACTCGGCATACCAAACGACTTCGTCGTCGAGGTCTTCTCCAACTCGCCCCCCTGGTACATGACCGAATCCGGCCGCGTGACCGGCGCCTTCCGTCTGCGCAGCGATGAGATAGCTGCTTTGGGAGACTGGTCCGTAGGCAACGCCCCCACCACCGGCAACGCCGACAACATCAAAAAAGATCAAGACATCGCCGACTTCTGCGCGTACATGGCGGCCGCTTCCAAATATATGGACAACATGTTGGCACCCTACGGCGCCAGGGTCGATATGGTGAATCCCATGAACGAGCCGGGCTGTTATTATTGGGGCGCCGACCACAGCGGCAACATGTGGAAACAAGAGGGTTGCAACGTGTCGTACGGTGCGGCGCAGAGCAAGGTGATGCGCGCCATGCGGGCCGCGTTGGACGACATCGACATGGAAGACGTCTTCTTGACCATGGGCGAGACCAGTTACGGCACTACGGCCGCCGGCTATCAGCTCTTTGCTGAGGACGTCAAAGCCATCACGCCCCTCATAGGAACCCATGCATACCAGGCGGAAGAAAATAACGTACGATCCACCAACGACATCAACCGCATATATCTGCGCGACCTGATGAAATCCCATGACAAGACCCTGTGGCAGGTGGAGGTTGGTCACAGCAACGGCAATTTCCTCACCGGCGCGATGAACGGCGCCATGAATCTCACGAGGATCATGAACCGCGATTTGAAAACCGCGCAGGTCTCGTGCTGGATGGATTGGTGTCCGGCCGAACCCCTGTACAACAATTTAACGCTGAACAGCGCGAATCAAGTGTCAGGACTCAGCGGCTGGGGCCTGATGCAGGTCAATTCAAACTCGACAGCGTATGGTGTCGAGGGCGTCAAGGGTATTACCATGTTCGGCAAACCGGCCGGCCCGTATGCCGTCCAAACGCCCTCCGTCCCCAACGTTGCCGGCTCTTTCCGCAGAGAAAGCCAATCCTCTCTGTTCACCGGCTCCGCCCCCAATTTGGTACCGAAGACGCAGATCCTGGAGGATCTGGGGTGGGGCGATTACGCCTACGCGACGGGCAAATCTTTTTACGCCCACATGAATTACAGCCGGTTCATCAAACAAGGGTATACCCAGATCGACATAGGGAGCGAGCAAATGGTCGCTTTCGTCTCTCCCGACCGGACAGAACTTGTCATCGTAGCGTTTTCTTGGACCGGCAACAACAACGTCGGCCCAACCCAGGTGGCTTTTACCAACACACTCAATACGACAGTCGATTTAAGCGCCTTCCCAAGTGCCACCACTGCCGAAATTTATAGGACCACGGGTGGAACCAGCGCGGCCAACTGGGGCGACAGCTGCCTGAGGATCGCAGATCAGGACGTGTCAAGCGGCACGCTGAACGTAAACATACCCGCGGCGAGCCAAGTCTATACCTACGTCATCAAAAGCAGCGCGGGCGGCCCGCTCTATACCAGGAACAGCGCCGGCAAGATGGTGAACTCCGAAGTCGTTTACACCGATCCCAAATATTCGCAGATCAACAAGTTCGCATATGCAGGCCTCGATACCGTCTGGACTAAACAAATGTGGCATCAATCTTTCCCGGGCGACGGCACGGGCATCACGACATACCGGCCGTCCGCGGCACATGCCCTGCAATTCAACCAGTGGGGCAGCACATATAGTCCCGCTTCTTATACCGTTTGGAACAACAACAATCTCGCCGCCAATCCGTCGCGCAATGCGTACGGCTTTTCGGTCCGCCGCGCAACGGCCGACGGCTCGACGGCGAGTTTTACGTTCGACGGTAAGCGCGCCTCCCTCTGGGGCCTGCTGAAGGACGAAGCGGACGAGGCTCATTTCAGTGTCGCCGTGGACGGTGAGATCGTCGCCGCCGACGTCAGCAACCTGGGCACGCCCGGGGTCAACGCATGCCTGTACGACACGGGCGCCTTGACCGGCGACGGCCCGCACACCCTGGTTGTCACCAAGATCGGCGCGGCCGGCCAACTGGACATCGGCCACGCCAAGATCGATTACGATTTCAGCGCTCTGCGCGCCGCCATCCAGGTTTTTGAAGCCGACGGGACGACAGACACAGATGCCTATCTGAACGCCTTAGATGTCTACACCGCTCCCGTGTCCTCACAGGCCGATATCGATATGGCGACTGCGTTGCTGGTTTTCGGCGCCGGCGTCTCCCTCCAAAAAACGGACGACGCCAGTGTAACCGCGACGTACGGCATCGCAAACAATACGGGTGATACATTGACCGTCAACCTGATTTTGGCGAAATACGACGACGAAGGCCGGTTGCAATCCGTCATTCAAAAGAGCACGGCCATACAAGAGGCCTTGCGCACCGAAAAAATTGTCACGGATATGTCCGAAGGGTCGAGCGGCAAGATCAAGGCTTATATATGGGATACGTCATATGCGCCGCTTTGCTTTGAGGCGGCCTATTGAAAGACGTCTTCCGCGGTCGGCCCCCTTTCGCAACATTTCGATACTTTCATTAAAAACGCATAAAAGCAGCCCGCGCCATTTGGATACTGGCGCGGGCTGTTTTTATGCATGATAATATGTAAGTAGCAACCTTCGGCGAAAGCAACCGGCGACGGCAGACTGTTTATAGTAATAGTGCCATGATATTGCAGCTGGCCGCCACAAAACAGCAATCAAAAAGAAGAAATTCGCTTGTCGATTTCGTATTTGATTTTTCGGATTTCATTCCCTATGGGGATTCTGAATGCGACACCAACATCCATCACAGCGACAATTTTCTTGAGGTCATCAGTGATCTCTGTCAATCGATAATACCCGCCGGGCAACGCGTCCGCGTGAAAACCCTGCAGGGCGGCTTGGGTTCTTTCGACGGTGAGCCTCATTCCCAATCGCGGGAGCTATTTGTTGTCTTGCCCTGGGAGATCAATATCTTATGTTGTATGATCCTGATCGTAGTGAGCGCATAAAAGCCGCCCTCAGTCGCGGGCCCGAGAGCGGCCTTTGCTCGCCTTTCAAAATCACAAACCAACATGCGTTTACATCACATTTCCTCGCTCTCCCGCCCGAATGTAATCAGGATGGTATAACTGAGGAGATCATCGCTCATCATCGCTCCGTATGTGATGAGTTTCCAGCCTTCCGAGGCCCGTTGATTGATCAATTCATCGAGTTTGGACACCTCATTTTCGGTCATCGTTTTCTTCAAAATTTTGAACGGTATTCTCACAAACTCACTCTGGTACTTCAACATATGTACTGTCTCCTCTCTCGTCTCGCTGTCAACCGCCGCGCGTTTTCCGGCGCGCGCGCGGGGGCGAAAATTTTTACATATTATACCATAAATACGCCCGCCTTGCAATCCAGCTTTTTCCAAAATTTTAAGAAAAGATTCCTCTTGCCAAGGGCGATGCTATGTAGTATGCTATATGATGGGGAGGAAGTTGGTAATAGAGCACTCGACAATCACTCGGCCTTCGACAGACGCGTTTTTGATGCCTGAACCATGAATGCGAGAAGGGAATAAGAGAAAATGTTTTCGCTTTTGAACCGAAGAGAGTTGTGCTGTACTTTTTCGCGTGAAGAATATGTCAAAATTCGAGATCTGCTGGGGATGCACAAGATCCACCATTACGTAACGACAAGCGACCGCGGCCACCCGGTGGCCTATGCCGCCGGCGCGGAGGACGTCCATGCCCCTATGGGGGCTTTGGATGAGAATCCGTCGGCGCCGCAGGCGTATAGGATCTTTGTGCCCCGCAAGGAGTACGCGCTCGCGCAGAGCCTGCTCGCGCTGACGCCGGTCCGGTGAGACGCCCTCCCCTGCGCCGCCCGGCGGCCGGGACAAAACCGATTTAACAAAAAAGAAGACAGACAAGAAGACAAACAAAAGGGGCCGTGTCACGCGGGAGACTGTGACGCGGCTCTTTTTGTCGCGCCGGCGGGGCGTTTTACATAAACTTTACACAAATTGTACACAGCTGTGCTTTCCGGGCGCGGGCCAAACCGGTATACTGAGGCTGAAAAAACGAAGGGAGACATGGAAACAATGAAAAAGGCAACCTGTACACTCCCGGCGCTTTTCGCGCTGACGGCAGCTCTCCTGCTCACGGCCTGCGCCCCCGCGGCGAACGACCCCGGCACGCCGACGCCCCCGTCGAACGTTGTGAACGACGAAGCCCCGCCGGCCGCGGCGCCGGGAAACGGCGCGGACACGCCGGCCCCTCCGCTGAGCGGCGTGGTGAAGACGGGCGGCTCGACCTCGGTGGAGATGGTCATGAACGCCCTGATCTACCAGTTCCAGGCGGACAACCCCGACGTCACCGTCGATTATGAGATGAACGGTTCGGGCGACGGGATCAAAAATACGATCAGCGGCCTGTACGAGATCGGGCACTCCAGCCGCGAACTGAAATCCGACGGCAGTGAAAACGGCCTCGAAGCCATTGCCTACGCCATCGACGGCATTGCGGTGGTCGTGAACCGCGAAAACGGGGTGAGCAATCTGACGAAGGCGCAGCTCCTCGGCATCTACACCGGCGCTGTCTCGAACTGGCGCGATGTGGGCGGCCGCGACGCCCCGATCACCGTGGTGACCCGCGAGCCCGGCTCCGGCACCCGGAGCGCGTTCGCGGAGATCATCGGCCTCGAAAAAGACGACACCCCCGTCGCCGCGGACGCGAGCGTCGTCGACAGCACGGGCGCGGTGCAGACCACCGTTTCTCAGAACCCAAACGCGATCGGCTACATGTCCTTCTCCGATGTGGACGACACCAAGGTGAACGCCGTCCCCTATGAGGGCGTCGCGATCTCGACAGACACCCTAAAAGACGGCACTTACCTGCTCAAACGCGAATTTTATCTGCTGGCCCGCACGGACGCCGCTCTCTCCCCCGCCGGGCAGGCGTTCGTGGACTTCGTCCTGGGCGCGGGCGGACAGCAGATCGTGGCCGACAACAAACTGCTGCCGGTCCGATGAGCCGGCCGCGTCGCAAGCTGCACAGGAACCGCGCGCCCGGCCCGGCCGGTCGGCGGGCACATCCCGCGCCGGCTTCGGGCGGCGGGACGGCGGGGCGCGGCGGGGTGCGACCCGTCGCCCTCGCCTCTCAGGCGGCCGGCGCGGGGCGGGCCGGGACGAAACGGCCCGCGAACTCAATTGACACCGGCCGGTGGGCCAAACCGCCGGTCGAACTCGCGATGCACGGGCTCTTTCTGCTCTGCGGTCTGCTGGCCGTGGCCGCCGTTCTCTTCATGACGGTCTACATGGTCGCCTCGGGCGGCCCCGTCATCGCGAAGGTGGGGCCGGGGGCGTTCCTGTTCGGCCGGACATGGGACCCGGAAAAAATGCGGTTTGGGATCCTCCCCATGATCCTCGCCTCCCTGGCGGCCACGTTTGGCGCGATCCTCATCGCGCTGCCCACCGGCATTTTGGCGGCCGTCTTTTTGGCCAAGCTCGCGCCGCCGCGCGTCGCGGCCGTGCTGCGGGCGCTCGTAGACCTGCTGGCCGGCATCCCCTCGGTTGTCTACGGGCTCCTCGGCGCGCTGCTCATCATGCCGCTCATCTTCCGGCTGCAAACCGCGCTCGGGCTGCCCACCCGCGGGAGTCTGCTCGCGGCGATCCTGCTGCTGGTCATCATGATCCTGCCGACGATCATCAGCGTCTCCGAAACCGCCATCCGTTCGGTGCCCGCGCCCTACGAGGACGCGGCGCTGGCGCTGGGGTCCACCCGGCTGCAGAGCATCTTCAAAGTGATCGTGCCCGCCGCCCGGAGCGGCATCGCCGCGGGCACGGTGCTCGGCACGGGGCGCGCCATCGGCGAGGCTATGGCGGTCATCATGGTGGCCGGAAACGCCGCGATCCTGCCGGAGCTGCTAAAGCCGGTGCGCCTGCTGACCGCCTCCATCCCCCTCGAATGGGCCTACTCCGGCGGGCTGCACCGGGACGCGCTGTACGGGATCGGCCTCACGCTCTTCGTCTTTATCATGATCATCAACATCGTATTGAACCGTATGCTCAAAAAAGGCGGTGTGTCGCTTGACAGTTGAACCGGCCGGCATCGGCCCGATCACCGTGAAGAAGCGGCGCGGCGGGGAGAAGGCGCTGTACGGCCTCATCTACCTGCTGTCGGCCGGCATCCTGGTGATGGTGCTGTACTTTGTCATCTATATCCTGATACGCGGCGTCCCCACGGTCACGCCCGCCTTTCTGACAACGGCGCCCAACCCGATCAAAAAAACCGTGGGCATCTTTCCCAGCCTGGTGAATACGTTGTATATCATCCTCTTTTCCCTGCTCATCTCCGTCCCCTTCGGCGTGGGTGGCGCGATCTATCTGAACGAATACGCGAAGCACCGGCGGCTCACCGGCCTCATCGAGTTCGCCGCCGGCGTCCTCTCCGGCATCCCGTCGATCCTGTACGGGATCTTTGGCTATGTGTTTTTCTGCGTGCTGCTGAACCTCAAGGTGTCGCTGCTGGCGGGCGTGCTCACGCTGACCATCATGGTGCTGCCGATCATCCTGCGGACAACCCAGGAGGCGCTCCGGGCCGTGCCGGTCTCCTACCGCGAGGGCGCGCTGGGCCTCGGCGCCGCCAAGTGGCACATGATCAGGACGCTCCTGCTGCCCTGTTCGCTGAAGGGCGTCCTGGCCGGCGTCATCCTCTCGATCGGCCGCATGATCAGCGAGAGCGCGGCGCTGCTCCTTGTGGCCGGCGGCAGCGCCATGTACATGCCCAAAGGCAGTCTGTTCGACCAGCTGGCGAGTTCCGGCTCCACGCTCTCTGTCGAGCTGTACCGCCACGCCTACTCGCGGGGCGACAACGAGACCGCGTTTGGCATCGCGGCGGTGCTGCTGCTCATCGTGATCGCGCTGAACCTTCTGACCCGATGGATCGCCAAACGACTGACGGAGAATTGAGAATTGACAATTGACAGTTGACAATTATTTTATTGTATATGTTGGGAGTGGGAAAGATGACGATGGAGGCTATCCGGACGGAGGCTGTTCGGGCGGGGGATGTTCGGTTGTATACGGAGGATTTGCATTTGCATTACGGCGATGTCCATGCGCTGAAGGGCATCAATATGGAGATCCGCGGGCACCATGTGACCGCGTTGATCGGCCCGTCCGGCTGTGGGAAGTCCACCTGCCTCAAGACGCTCAACCGCATGAACGACGTGGTGCCCAGGGTGCGGATCACCGGCTCCGTCGTGCTCGACGGAGAGGACGTCTACGGAAAGGCGGTGGACGTGACGGTGCTGCGCCGGAAGGTGGGCATGGTCTTTCAGGCGCCCAACCCCTTCCCGATGAGCGTGTACGACAACATAGCCTACGGCCCCCGCGTCCACGGGATCAGACGGCGCATTGTGCTCGACGAGATTGTGGAGCGGAGCCTGGTCGGCGCCGCGCTCTGGGACGAGGTGAAGGACCGCCTAAAGAAGCCGGCGCTCAGCCTGTCCGGCGGCCAACAACAGCGGCTGTGCATCGCGCGGGCCCTCGCGACCGGCCCGGAGGTGCTGCTGATGGACGAACCGACGTCCGCGCTCGACCCGATCTCCACGCTGAAGATCGAGGAACTGATGGCGCAGCTCAAGCGGGATTACAGCATCGTCATCGTCACGCACAACATGCAGCAGGCCGCGCGCATCTCCGACTACACCGCGTTCTTTCTGCTCGGGGAACTGGTCGAGTGCGACCGGACCGACCGCATGTTCGCGAGCCCCCGCGACAGGAGAACCGAGGACTATATCACCGGCCGGTTCGGATGAGGCGCGGGCAAAATATGGAATTTATTGTAAATTTGTGAGGAGGGGGCGCGGTGGCGCGGTCACATTACGAACACGAACTCGAACACCTGCATGTGGAGATCATCAAAATGGGAAGCCTGATTGAGGGCGCGATAGAGGACTCCACGCGGGCCTTCGCGAGCCACGATCTGGCGCTCTGCGCGCGGATCATCCGCCGGGACCAGACCATCGACGAGATGGAGAAGGCGATCGAATCCCGCTGCCTGTGGCTGATCGCCCGCGAACAGCCCGTCGCCTCCGACCTGCGGAAGATCACCACCGCGCTCAAGATGGTCACCGATATGGAGCGCATCGGCGACAACGCCGCCGACATCGCGGAACTGACGATGCGGATCGCCGAGAAAAACGTCTTTTCCGACTCGGGGCACATCTTGCAAATGGCGGGCGCCGCCATGCTGATGGTGCGCGACGCGGTGTCGTCCTATGTCCACACAGACCTGGTTCTGGCCCGCGACACGCAGCGGCGGGACGACGAGGTGGACGCGTATTTCAACCTCATCAAGCGGGAGTTGGTCCACGTCTTCAAAGCGGATGAATCCCACCTCGACAACGCCATCGATCTGCTGCTGATCGCCAAATATTTGGAGCGCATCGCGGACCACGCCGTGAACATCTGCGAATGGGTGGAATTCTCCGTCACCGGCACACACAAGAGCGCGCAGATTTTTTGATCGCGACGCAAAATCAGATCCCTCTCTTGGGGTTGGGGATGGATTTCCCCGTGATTTTGCCATGCCCCTTTCTTTTTGGCCGGGGATGAAGTATGATAACTGGGGAGACGTTCGGGAGAGGTCGGTGACGGGTCTATGGGCCGATGCATCTACATTGTGGAGGACGACGAGAACATCCGGGAGCTTGTCCGGTGGGCGCTCGCCTCGTTCTCCTATGAGGTCGAGACCTTTGAGGACGCCGAGAGCGCGCTGCGCGCGATTGCCGCGCGGCGGCCGGATCTCGTGATTTTTGACGTCATGCTGCCCGGCATGAGCGGGCTGGAGGCGATGGAGCGTCTGCGCCGGTCTTCCGAAACCCAAAAACTCCCCATCGTGCTGCTGACGGCGCGCACCTCCGAGGGGGACAGGGTGTCCGGGCTCGACGGCGGCGCGGACGACTACATCGTCAAACCCTTCAGTGTGATGGAACTCGGCGCGCGGCTGCGCGCGCTGTTTCGCCGCCTGGGGGATGAACCGGACGGCGACGCGCCCAGGCGTCTCGCGTTCTCCGATTTCACAATCAACCGCGACACGCGGGAGCTGCGCAAAAACGGCGTGCTCATTGACCTCACGTTTAAGGAGTACGAATTGTTGTGGAGCCTGCTCGGCGCGCGGGACCGCATTGTCCCCCGGGAGGAACTGCTGAACACGGTATGGGGCGGCGAATTCGTCGGCGAGTCGCGGACATTGGACATGCACATCCGCACCCTGCGCCGGAAGCTGGGCGACGACGCGGAAGCCCCCCGCTACATCAAGACCGTGCGCAACGTGGGCTATCGGTTCATCGGCTGAAAAAGACAGCGGGGCGGCCCGGCGGATTGGAACTGTCCCCAAAACGGTGTTTTTGGGGGCGCGGGGGGCGATTTTGTGAAAAGAGCCATTTTTTATCGGCTGCTGGTGCTCGCGGCGGTGACCATTGTGATCGGCAGCGTGCTCTCCGCCGCGTTTTTTTCCGTGTACACGCGGGACAGGACGCGGGACTGGCTGGTGCGGCTGACGCTGGCCGTCTCGGCCGACTACGGCGCGCGCGGCGGCGCGGCGGCGCTCTCACAGACCGCCGGCGGGCTGCGCGTCACGGTCGTCGCACCCGACGGCACGGTGCTGGACGACTCCGAGGCGGACGCAAACTTTATGGAAAATCATGGGAACCGGGAGGAGATCGAACGCGCGCGCCTCGGCCGGGCCACCGTGGCCGTCCGCGACAGCCACACGCTGGGCCGCTCCTTTATGTACGCGGCCGTGGAGATGCCGGACGGCAACGTCCTGCGCCTCGCCTACGACTACGCCGGGGTCCTCTCCAACATGGCCGTGCAGCTCCCCGGCGCCCTGGCGGCGGCCAGCGCCGCGCTGATTTTGGCGATCTTTCTGGCCGGCCGCTTCTCCCGGGCCGTCACCGGCCCGCTGGAAAAGGTGATGGCACTCCTCTCCGCCGACAACCTGGAGGCTCCGGCGCCGCCCGAATCGGCGCCCTCCGGCTACTACGAGATCGAACACATGATGCGCAGCATCCGGCGGCTGCTCGGCAACATCGCGCAGTCCCACCGGAGTCTGCTGGCGGAGCGCGAAAAGACCGAAAGCATCCTCTCGAACATGGCCGAGGGCTTTGTTTTGATCGACGGGCAAAAGAAGATCCTCCTGTGCAACCAGAGCGCCAAGCTCTTCTTTGACTGCCGGGAGGATGTTGTCTCCAAAGACATCTTTACGCTGATCCGCGACCCGGACATACACCGCGCGCTCGACGACGCGCTGCTGCGCGGGCGTTCCTCGTCGCTCGACCGGGAGATGCCCGGCGGCCTCGCGCTGCATGTGTCCGTGTCGCCCGCCGCGAGCGGCGAGGCGGGGGAAGACGGCCCCGGCACCGGAACCGGCGCGACCGTGATGCTGTTGGACGTCACCCCGGCGCGGCGGCTGGAGGCGCAGAAGCGGGACTTCTTCTCCAACGCCTCCCATGAGCTCAAGACGCCGATCACGTCGATTTTGGGTTTTTCGGAGATGTTGAGCCACCGCCTCATCGAGGGGGACGCCGAGCGGGACGAGGTGCTGCGCCGGATCGAGACGGAGGCCCGGCGGATGTCCGGGCTGATCGGCGACATCCTGACCGTCTCCGACCTCGAGTCGCGGCGCGCGCCCCCGGACAGCCAACACTTCGATCTCGCCAACGTGGTCCGCGAAGCGGTCGATTCCGTCTCCCCGGTGCGGGGGGACGCGGCGGTCGAGATCGTCACCGAGGCGGAGCACGTCCCGGTCCGGGCCAACCGGCGGCAGTGCCACGAGCTCTGCGTCAATCTGATCGAAAACGCGGTCAAGTACAACAAACCCGGCGGGCGGGTATACGTCACCCTGCAAACCGCCGGCCGCGCGGCCGTGCTCGTCGTGCGGGACACGGGCATCGGCATCCCCCCGGAACACCAGACCCGCGTGTTTGAGCGCTTCTTTCGGGTGGACGCCGGCCGGGACAAAAAAGTGGGCGGCACAGGTCTTGGCCTGTCCATCGTCAAACACATCGTAAACCTCTACGGCGGGGAGATCTCCCTTTCGAGCAAAAAGGACGAGGGCACCCGCATCGAAGTCCGCCTCCCCGTCGTCGAAGACACACCGGAAAACGCGCCGCACCAGGCCGCCTCGGAAGACGAACCGTCCGACGGTTAAAGTTGCCCGTCCGCAACCCAACCGCCGGAAATATAGACAGAAAAGAAGAGCAAAGGCCCGTTCTCAGCCGAGAACGGGCCTTTGCTCTTCTTGACCGTTTCCGCGTCCGCGGGTTTAGAACTCCCAATAATATCCGCAATTTTGACACACAAAGTACCTCTTGCGGGCGATCTTAATGCGATACTTTTTGGGTGCGAACACCTTCACAAGCAACGCCGGAAGTGTGAAGAATATCCACTTAATCGGCAGCCACCACCACCCGACAAACAACCACCAAATCACCCCGCGGCGCTTCACCTTCAACCGCGCCTCCGACACCATTTGTACATTGACCCTCGCGCTTCTGCATTTGCCGCAAATCATAAAATCCGCTCCTTCACAACAGCTCACGGCAATACCCGCACAATCCCGCCGCCAACATTGCATATCAGCATATATCACAAATTGGTAAATTTAGGAAAAAACAGCGGCATCCCACCACACATAGGGCCGGATATCATCCGCCCGCAACACAGGCGCGTGCCAATCATGGCGGTTTGCCTGCGGAGAACCCGACCGGTTTAGTGTCTGTCGAAGAACGGACTTTTCTTGCTGATCGACAGCGGGATGCCGACAATCATCTTATGCTCGCCCAGCAGCCCCAGCGCCGCCGCCGCTTTGCCCACGGTGAACATCATGCGGTTGTCGATGCGCAGATCGGCGGCGACGGAGACCGCGCTTCCCAGCGCAATGCCCAAATCCATAGCGGTGAAGGCGCAGGCGGCGCCGGCTTCGGTGGCGGCGGCGCAGTTGGCAAAACCGCAGATCTTGCATTTGTCCCCCAGTCCGCGCACTTTGTATTTTGCGCCGATAAGCACCAACGCCTGCGCCGCGTCCACGTTCCCGGCGTCGCGGACAAAAAACGCGCCGTGCTC
>JAIRTA010000103.1 GCA_031255175.1 Oscillospiraceae bacterium
GACGCCGTGACCACGACTGCTGAACGATCTGGCCAACTCAAATCCAATCCCGCCGCTGGCTCCGGTAATCAATACTTTTGACATTTTGTCACCTTCTCGTAAATACATCATTTGCAATAGGGCAAGGTCATTTTTGCGCGGGAGCGGCGAGAACACGCAATATTATGCTTGTCAGCGCCTGCTTTTTCTCTGTGTCAAATACGCGTTGTCCGGGGCGTTCAAAAAAACCGCCGATCCCTTGCAGAATAAACAGGGCTGTTTCTTCAGGGTACTCGCATTGCCACGAACCGTCGGCGTTTCCCCGCTCGATCAGCGCGACCAGCAGGGGTACGGAAGCCGCGGTCATTTTATTCAAGCAATACCCCACGATTGCGGAATCGCCGCAAATGCTCGGAATCAGTTCCCCGTAGCTGTCCATATCCGGTCGGTATTCGCATATGATGTTGAGCAGTTCAACGGTTTTCCCGTTGTTGCCGTTCAGAATCCCTTCCATTGTCTTGCGGTATTCCTCGGCCAGTTCGTCAATGACTGCGTAGAGCATTTCGGTTTTGGACTTGAAGTAATGGTATACAAGCCCCTGAGCGACATTCATTCTCTTGGATATGTCGGACACCTGCGTCTTATCAAACCCTTTTTCTATGAACAGCGCCCTCGCGGCGTCAATGATTTCCTGCCGCCGTTCAGGGACAGATTTTGTGATTCGCGCCACGCCAATTCGCCTCCCTTGTAAGCCCATATTATGAATGCTAACACATTGAATGAATTCAGTCAATGCTTTCGCGACGAAAATCTGTGAATTTTTTATGAACGTATCTTGCAGAGAATTTAACTCCCCTTGACAGGACGGTGCGCAGGATCCAGCCGCGCGTAATCAAATCTGTCCATAGATTTCCATTTTTCTCCTTTTTGCCGGCGCAAGCGCGCGCAATCTTCAAAGCCCTCTACAGCGCCGCTTTGAGGGCCTCTTGAATGTGACGCACGCGAATGAGCTCCAGGCCCTCCGGGACTTGGAGTTTTTGTGTCCCCTGGCGGGGGATCAGGCAGGTGGAAAAACCCAGCCGGACCGCCTCGGCGAGCCGTTGGGCCAGCCCCGACACCGCGCGGAGTTCCCCGGCCAGCCCCACCTCTCCGATGGCGCAGAGCCGGCTGTGTACGGGCTTGTCCCGCGCGCTGGAGGCGCACGCCAGCAGCGTGGGGAGGTCGGCGGCCGGTTCCCCGCAGTTTAAGCCACCGACGACATTGATATAGGCGTCACAGTTGCCCGTAAAGAGTCCGGCCCGCTTCTCCAACACGGCCAGCAGCAACATGGCGCGGTTGTAGTCTATGCCGCTCACCATGCGCCGGGGGACGCCGAAGCTTGTGGGCGTCACCAGCGCCTGCACCTCGGCCAGCACCGGGCGCGTCCCCTCCAGCACGCAGGCCACACAGGTGCCGGAGACGCCGAGGGGCCGCCCCGCCAGCAGGAACTCCGAGGGGTTCGGCACTTCCTCCAACCCCTCGCGGCCCATCTCAAAGAGGCCGATCTCGTTTGTGGAGCCGAAACGGTTCTTGGCGGCCCGCAGCATCCGGTATGTCAGAGAACGGTCCCCCTCAAAGTAGAGCACGCAGTCCACCATATGTTCCAGCACCCGCGGACCCGCGATCGCCCCCTCTTTGTTGAGGTGCCCGATCACAAACACGGTGACGCCCCGGCCTTTGGCCAGCTCCATAAAGGCCAGCGTGCAGGCCTTGACCTGCCCCACATTGCCGGGCGCCGCGGAAAGGTCCCCCGTGTGCATGGTCTGAATGGAATCCACGATCAAAATATCGGGCGACAGCGCGTCCACCGCGCCGAGCAGGGCGTCCAGCTCCGTCTCGGCCAGCACAAAAAGACGCCCGTTGTCGCGAACGCCCAAGCGGTCGGCCCGGAGCTTGATCTGGCTCGCCGACTCCTCCCCCGAGACGTAGAGCACCTTAAACCCGCGCGACAAGCAGCCGCAGATTTGCAGCAGCAAGGTCGATTTGCCGACCCCCGGCTCACCGCCCACCAGGACCAGCGACCCCGCCACGGCGCCGCCGCCGAGGACACGGTCGAGCTCCCCCAGCCCGGTGGAAAAACGCGCCTCCCCCAAGAGCGACAGTTCGCCCAGCGGGTACGCGGTCGGCACGCGCGGCGCGCCGGCACGCGCCGCCGCCGGCCGCGAGACCTCTTTGGGCCGTTCCGTCAGCGTGTTCCAGGCCCCGCAGGCGGGGCACTGCCCGTTCCATTTAGAAAATTCATTGCCGCAATCGGTACAAAAAAACGCTGTTTTTGCCTTCATCTGCCCCGTCGTCTCCCGTATCATTGGATTTATTGGATTTGATCGCCTTCGGCCGGACCGCCGTCGGACGCGCCGTCGTTCTCCCAGTTCAAAAAAGCGGCCGTGAGAAGAGCCGCCAGCTTGGTTTGGTAGTCGTCACTTTGCAGCTTCTTCGCCTCACCCGGGTGAGAGAGAAAGCCGCATTCCACGAGCACGGCCGGGCAGCGCACATTGGCCATGAGATAGATGTCCCCGTTTACGGGCTGGGACTGCCGGGTGTTGGCCGTATCCAGGCGCTGTGTCGCGGATTCCTGTATGATTTCGGCCAGCGCGCGGCTGCCGTGCGCCTTCCCGTAAAACGTCTGCAACCCGAAATATTGCGATTCGGTGAAATAATTCTGGTGGATCGAGATGAGCAGCGCGTCCGGCACCGCCTCCGTGCGTTTCACCCGGTTGATGAGATCCGACCGCTTGATCTCCCGGATGCTTCCGGCGGCCGACGCGTCGTTTAACGCGATGTCCTTCCGCCGCAGCATGACGGTCGGCACCCCCATGAAACGCATGAGGAGATCTGTCTTGACGGCGACCCGCAGGTTGAGATCCGCCTCGCGCACGCCGCTCTCCATGACGCTCCCGCCGTCCAAGCCGCCGTGCCCCGCGTCGATGACGGGACGGTGGCGCGGCGCGGGCCGAAATGGGGGTTCCGGCCCCGTGACGGGCACGCTCAGCCGCCAGAACAATAGGAACAGGAGCGCCGCGGCCGCCGGCAGCGCCAGCCAGGGCCACCGGGCGCGCCGCCTTCTTTGTCTCTGCAAACGATCCCCTCCGATGCGTCTTTGCCTTGGCTCTCTTGTCATTCTATTCATACTGAGCTCCTCGCTATGATTCCCGCCGCGCCCGGGCGTTCGTGTACCCAGTATAGTATCCCAAAGCGGGAAAGTCAAGACGGCGCGGGCGCACCCGAAAATTACGGCCGCCGGGAAACCGTCCCGGCGGCCGTCTTGTATTTTCGTATGCCAGCGGGCCTTTTACCGCGCCGCAAAGGTCACCGTCACCTTGAAGAGATCCCCGTCGATGTCCACATCGAGCCGGCCCCCGCAGAGGCGGGCGAAGCTCTCCGCGATCGAGAGACCCAACCCGCTGCCCTCCGTCGCGCGGGAGACGTCGCCGCGGGCAAAACGCTGTAAAATCTCCTCCTTCGTAAAGTTCATCTCATACCCGGCCGTGTTGCGGATGATCACGCGGGCGCTGTCATCTTCCGCCTCCAGGTCCACATACACCCGGGTGCCCGGCTGGGCGTATTTGAGCGCGTTGTCCAGCAGATTTTGCAGCACCCGGTAGAGTTTGCGGCCGTCGGCGTAGAGCGCCACCGGGTGCTCCGGCAGCCGGAGCCGCAACACCAAAGACGACGCGTCGAGGCTGTCGCGCATGTCCGCCACCGTCTGTTCGATCAGTTTTTTCAAGTCCAGCGTCTCCAATTCGAGCGCGATGTCGCCGCTTGTACTCTTCGAGAGGTCGAACAGATCGACCAGGAGATGCCGCAGCCGCTCGGCCTTCTCCTCCAGCACGGATACATAGTCCCGCGCGGTGTCCGAGAGACCCTCCTCCCGCGAGAGCAGCTCGATGTAGCCGACGAGGGAGGTGAGCGGCGTCTTTAAGTCGTGGGAGACGTTGGTGACGAGCGCCGCCTTCATCTTCTCCGCCTTCAGCTGTTCCGCCAGGCTCGCGTCAAACCCCCGGGTGATCTCCCGGTAGGTCCGCCGGTTGGCCAGCACGTACCAGACGGTGCCCGGCACCATGAACAGGCAAAGCAAGATCATGCCGTCGGCTCCCCGGTCCGTCGCCGACGCCGTTAAAATGACAGCCATCACGCCGAGACAGATGTAGATGAGCTGCCGCCTGAAGAGCTGCTTGGTCGGCGGATGTCCGGCCCACGGCCGCCAGGAGACGAGCGCCCGAAAGAAGCGGACGGTGAGACGCAAACCCCAGCCGATCAAACTGTGCGTGAAAAATCGGCCGTCCTTGATCTGCCGGACCATAGAGAGAAACACCGCCAGCCAGGGGATAAAAACCGCCGCTGCCGTTACGCCGACCACCCAGGGCATCACGAACTGCTCGTAATAATGCCCCATCACGGCCCCGGTGTTGTACGGGGTTACCATGACAAGCAGAAACAGCCCGGGCAGCCCCACGCACAGCAGCAGCAGATGGCACTCGCCCCAGACCAGATCGGGGAAAAACCGGCGCGTTCCGCCGTCGGCCGTCCGCCCGGCGCCAACGCACAGGAGCGTCACCAAAAGCAGCAGCAAGAAAAAAAGCGCCGCCGACACGTGCAGATACGGCAGGAGCAGGGCGCGGCCGGCGCTCCATGCCTGTCGGCTTTCCTCAATCCGCGCCCCGTCCAGTGTGAGATAGAGGTCATACGACGGTATCCAGTGTATGTCCGTCGCTTTCAGTGAGCGCCGCAGCGCCGCGCCAAAATCCCACCGTCCGTTTTCGTAGATCACATGGTACTCCGACCGCGGGAACTCCGCCCCCCCGTTCGGGATCTCTCCGAAGCTCCGCGTATCGGACACCGCGTAGTAGTCCAGCACCGGGCTGTCCGGCTCCAGCAATATCCGCGGCAGCGGAGCTGTCTGCCGGAAGATCTCATAAACCGCCCAAGCCGCTTCCGCCGCGATGTGCGTCCGCTCATCGGCCGGCATCTCGTTGTAATCGTATGAAAACAAGATCTGCACGGTGAGCTCCCGCGGCAGTGCCAACACGTTCAGCCGTTCCAGCATCTCCGGCGTCATGCCTCCTTTCATGGTCCACGTTCCGCGCCGGTAGGAGAGCAGGAGGCGGTCGTAGTCGTAGATATCCACACCGCTGCGCACACGCTTGTATTCGTCCTCGACGCTGAAGGCGCCTACATGCCTCGTCTCAGGCGTGTCGTATGTGACGTCCGCGAAAAACGTGGGCGGGACAGTCTGAAACGGCTCCGTGGCGCTGTTGATCACGCCTCTCACTACGTTCCCGAAGAAGTGGCTGTCCAAGTAGTCCGGCACCACCAGGCTCTCAAACCGGGCGTTTCGCGGCTGCTGGATAACCGGAGAGAAGTACACCGTGACGCACAGCGCCGTCATCGCGGCCACCGCGCCGAGGAAGAGCAACGCGCGGATCGCGCGCCGGCTAAGGACGTTTTTCAGAGTGTTTTTCCATTTTGTAACCAATGCCCCACACCACCTTCAAATAATCCGGTTCGCGCGGATTGATCTCGATCTTCTCACGGATGCGCCGGATGTGTACCATGACCGTGTTTTCCACCGAATAGGACGGCTCGTGCCAGACCCGCTCGTAGATCTTTTCCGCGGAAAACACAACACCGGCGTTTTGCATCAGCAGCAGCAAGATCTTATATTCGGTGGCGGTGAGCCGTACGCTCTCCCCGTCCACCAGCAGCTGCGTTGTCTCCGTGTCGAGAACCAGCCGGCCGTTCACTATCTGGGACGACCGGTAGCGGCTCTCGATGTCGCCGAGCATTGTGTAGCGCCGCAGATGGCTCTTCACCCGGGCCACCAGTTCCTGCGGATGAAAAGGTTTGGCCACGTAGTCGTCCGCGCCCATTGAGAGGCCCAAAATCTTGTCGCTGTCCTCACTTTTGGCGGAGAGAATGATGATCGGAATGTTGTTGTCCTCGCGGATCCGCAGTGTGGCGGAGAGGCCGTCCAGCCGCGGCATCATCACATCCAGCACAATCAGCCGGATCTCCTCACGGCCCAAGATCTCCAGCGCCTCCTGCCCATCCGAGGCCGTACACA
>JAIRTA010000124.1 GCA_031255175.1 Oscillospiraceae bacterium
GCTGACGCTGGCGGAGCTGGCCTCTCTGACGTCCATTGACGCGTCGTCTTTCTACCTGGCGGCCGGCATCAGCGCCGCCTGGACGCTGGACACGGCGCAGCCGGGCGCGGCGCAGTCGCCGTCGGTCAGTGTGGCCTCCATCGCGGGCAACGCGGTCAACTTTTACTTCAACGCGCCAAGCGGAAGCTGGACGGGCGTCGAGTCTGTCGCAAACCCGGTGAACCCGCAGGTCACGGGGCAGTCCGTCGTGGTCTACACGTACGCGGCCCTCAAGGCGGCGCTGCAGAATGCGGCATACTCCTACATAGAGTTCGGCGCGAACCTCTCCTACACGGGGACCAGCACCACAGAGGCCCCGATCACGATCGCACCGAACCGGGCGGACCCCGAGCTCACGCTGAACGCCAAGGGCTATACATTCCGCACCACCCGGACGGGCAACAACGTGATCCGCTTTACGGGCACCACCGCAAACAGCAACCTGACGCGGGTTGTCTACCAGGATTGGAACGTGCCGGAGCACCTCAGCAGCTACGGCCTCTTCTATGGGTCGGGTACCCGCGCGGTCACGCTCGTCTTCGACGGGCTGACGTTTGCGGGGCCGCAGCTCGCGGACCTCTCCGCCAACTCGAACCTCACGCTCGACGGCACCCGCACCCCGGTGGACATCACGATCACGCGGCCGGGCAACACGGGGGATGCCGCCGGCGAAGTGGCGGACGCCGGCAGCGGCCTTGTCTTCCGGGGCGCGGTGTCCGTCATCCGCGAGAATACGACGGGAGCGACCTCCCTGTTCACCGGGTTCAAATCTGTGACCGCGGGCGCGGACGCGGACGTCTTTGTGGAGGACAAGCGCGCGTCGGGGCTGTTTGCCAGCGGCACGCCCGCCTTCACGCTGGAGCGCGGCGCTTCGTTCACCTACCGGGCCAACCGGCGGTTCACCTCCTCCAACCTGAGCAGCCTGACGGTCGGCGAGGACGCCGCGTTTGACCTGCGCGCGAGCGGCGCCATCGATGCCCTTGCCCCCCACGGGCTGTTGCGCGTGGGCGGCAATCTCACAATTGAGAACAATGCGACCTTTGTGGTGGTGAGCGAGAACAACTCCGCTGTCAACACGCTCCCTGCCGTCTACACCGCGGGGAACATCTCCATCACGAACCCCCGGTCGCTGCTGGTGTACCAGAGCGGCGCGAGCGCCTCCGCGCGCGCGTGGGGTTTCTCGACCGGCCGTGTTTTCTCATATACGGGAATCGGTCTCGCGCGGTGGGACACCGTGCAGGGCGCCGTCCCGCCGGGCGTCTACGCCCCGGCGAACGGCCACTGGACCAACTGGGACGGCTCCCCCCTCACGATCACCGGAGCCACCGCCACAAACGGGACGTTTACAAAACTGAGCGCCACGGGGTATGACGGGAGCGCCTCCGCCCCGGGCGATTTCGCGTTTGGCGGAAAAGTCATTTCCGATGTTGAGACAAGCGGCGTCGAACGCTACGCCATCCAATACTGGCTGCGAGACGAAAGCGGCGGGTCGCCCGCGGAGACGCAGCTGGCCCTGCCGGAGGAGCGCGGTTACGTCTGGCCGGGCCAGAGCTTCAACATCTACTTCCCGTCGGTGAACGGGTGCCGCCGCGCGCCCGACCAGCCGACTTCGGGCGTGTACGCGCCGGGCACACAGACGATCAGAGCGTACTATGAACCGCTGGACGTCGCCGCGAACCCCATTGAGCTGGAGAAGACAGCCGTCCGCCTTGGCGGCACCGAGTGGGAGATCACGCTGACCATCGACAGCAATTCGGAGACCTACACGCCGGCCGTCGACACAGACATCATGCTGGTGCTCGACAGATCTTCCTCGATGCTGCTGGGTAGGCGGATAGCCGCCGTGCGGACGGCCGCGATTGAACTGGTCGACGCACTGACCGCCAACGAGCGGCTGCTGGGGCAGATCCGCATAGGCGTCGTGCAGTTTTCCAACAACAACGCCACCTCGTCTAAGCTGGTGCTGCCGCTGACGGCGATCCGCGACGCCGGCGCGGCCGTCCCCGAGGGGGCCGCGGCCGTGACGGACGCAATCGCGGCGGTGTTCTCCTCCACCGACGGCCTCACCTACATAAACCTGGGCATCGACCACGGCCACAACGAGCTGTATCATTCGCCGCGGACGAACCCGTACAGCAGCAAACACATGGTGCTGCTGTCGGACGGAGAGGCGACCAACCTCCCCGCCGCGCGCGCGTCGGCGGCCGCCTACAAAGCGCACGCGGGCGCGCACACAGACGGCAGACTGATGACCATCGGTCTTGAGACCACCACGGCGGCGACCAACCTGTTGAGGGAGATTCAAAACGCCGGGTATTATTCGGCCAGCGACAGCACCGTCTCCGAGGTGTTCGCACACATCGCGGACGACATCATCATCTCCGCCCTCCTGTCCGGCGTGGTGGCGGACCCTGTGGGCGCCGGCTTTGAGTTCCGGTCGACAACCGGCACTGCGCTGCCCGCGGGCGCCCTGGG
>JAIRTA010000146.1 GCA_031255175.1 Oscillospiraceae bacterium
GTTTTCCGCATTTTTACTGAAAGCAAAAAAATTCAATATTTCCCTAATATGTTCAGTCGTATGGGGCAACAATCTCAGGATTTTAGGAGAATTCAGTTATGAAAAAGTACGTAATGTTCTTATTTCTCTTCCTCGCGTTCCTCATGTTGCTTGTCCCGCTGGCCGGTTGTGAGGCGGCCGCGGACGAAACGGAGAGCGAGAGCGGCCTTGCGTCTCTGTACAGCGCGGGGATTGATGAAAACGGTTTTTGGAAGGGAATTAAAGCGCTCGATTACGTGGAGAATCTCGATTACCGGGCGATGACCATTCCCGCCGGCGCGCATCAGGTTTCGGACGATTACCTCCAATACCAAATCGACACCCTCATGGCAGGATACATCTCGCGAATCCAAATTATGGATCGCGCAGTCGCCGACGGCGATACGGTGAACATCGATTATGAGGGCAAGATAGACGGAGTTGTGTTTGAGGGCGGCTCTACCATGACCGTGGGCGTGGATGTTATCATTGGAACGGCGGACGATACAGAGAATATGTTAAGCTTTCTCGACGGATTTTTAGAACAGCTGATCGGGCGGATGCCCGGAGAAAAATTTGATATTGAGGTAACATTTCCCGCCGATTACCATGAAGAAACACTGCGGAATAAAAAAGCTGTGTTTGCGACGATCATAAATTATATTGTCAAAAGGGAGGAATTGACCGATGACTTTGTAGCGGAGAACCTGTCCGCGTCCAACGGTTGGACAACCGTTGAAGAAATGAGAAGGAGTATGCGGGCGGATATTCAAAAAAATCTCATACAAGAATACATAGAGCAATTCCTCAGGAGCAAAGTGCCCGTCAAATCCATTCCCGATTCGTTGATGAAATACCAGGAATTGCTCTTGTTGCATAGTTACCAGGAATTGGCAGACTATAACGGAATGGAGCTGGAAGAATACCTCCAAGCATATGAGGGCTTCTCCAATGTGAAGGAATGCGTGGCGGATGCACATGGCGACCTTGCGGAGAATGCAAAGTATTTCCTGATAATCCAAGCTGTGGCGGAAGACGCGGGCATTTTGGTTGACGATGAAGACATGACAAAGTATTCTTCCGAACACCTGTGGTCGAGCGACATTGCTGTACAAGTGGAATATTATGGGTCGCCTTACGTAAAGCAGGCGGTCCTCAGCCAAAAAGTTCTCGATTATATTGCCGAAAACGCCGTATTGGCGGCTTGAGTGATGATAAAACGGAAGGGATGATGATGAAGCGATGAAAAAACATGTCTGCTTTTTGGCTTTTATTTTCGTGGCGGTTCTCTTTTCCTGTTTGCTCAGCGCCTGTACGGTCGCTGACACCGACCCCTCCGCATTGGAGACATACGATTTCGGTCGGGATAAAGTCCCCAGCGTTACGTCGGTGGTTGGCAGGCGGACGGTTACGGATGTGGAATCCGAAGGCAAGAATGAGTTTCCCAGCAGGCAGTACACATACCAGAGCGATTCGGTTTCCGACGACCTTTCCCAATATATCCAACGCCTGCAGGAGCAGGCGTGGACGGCAACGGGGGTTGGGTATAATCTGGAAGAATCGCCGGGCAGCGCGCAGTTTTTCAAAGAGTCTGCCGACGAGGGACAGATTTTGACTGTCTTCATCACGTATGAAGACAATGAATACGCAATTAAGGTTACAAAAATGGAAGCGATCCTTCAATAAAAACGGAAAGGGAATAGAGACAGTATGTTTATGCGAGGGAAAACCACACGCAAGTGCGCGCTGGCGCTTGTGCCGCTTCTCTGGATTTTTGGGAGCGCGAATCTCGCTGTGCTGGCGGCCGGCGAGGTGACGGTGCAGGTAAAAGACGTGACCGTCAGCGCGGGGCAGACGGTTACGACAGAGCTGATTATGGACGGAACATTTGCGGCCTTCCAAGGGGCTCTGACATATGACACCGACGCGCTGACACTGGAAAAAATCGAAGCCAGCAGTTTGCTTTCGGGAGGCCTGACAAGGTTCAACCAAGACGCGATAACCGGCGAATTTATAAGCGGCTCCTTTGTCAGTGCGTCGGCCGGCAACATGGTGGTCGACGGCGCGGCGCTCACGTTTACTTTCAGTGCCGGGAGCAACGCAAGCGGAACGTATTCGTTCGGCGTAGAACAACTCCTGGTCTACGACGAAGAAGGCACGTTGCTCACTGTCAATGCCGTGGACACGGTTGTGGTTCCGGTGACCCCGCACGCGCCGACCCAAGAGCCGACACCGCCTCCGCCGCCTCAGGAAGCAACACCGGTTCCGCCGGCCCGGGAACCGACACCGGCCCCGACAACCAACAAGCCGACACCGGTTCCGCCGCCCCCGGAGTCAACACCGGCCCCAACGGCCACCGACCCGGATCCCAACCCTTCCGCCGGCAGCGGAGAGATCATCTTTCTGCCGATCGTTGCGGTTATCGTGGTGGCCGGCATTGTGCTGACCGTAGTTCGCATCAGGAAAAATAAAAGAAAAGACACAAAATGAGGGTATGTGCAACCGAAATAAAGGGGGGAGAAATGCAAGTCTTATGGACTGGCAGCGTAAAATTGACTTTTGAATGATAGGGGGGCAAATCTTAGCAAAGTACCTATGAATTGTAAAATATTGTAAACTAAGAAGAAACATGTTTTCGGCAACAATTGAAGAAGAACAGGAGGACTTCAAAATGAAGAAGAAATCATTCTCATATGTACTGTCGATGGTGCTGCTTTTGGCATTGTTCGCAGGGATGATGACGCCTGCGTCGGCCGCTGCGTCGGCCACTTTGTCGGTGGCCAATGTACAGGCATATCCGGGAAGCACAATCACGGTGGACGTCAGTCTCAGCGGCGCGGTATCAGGTCTGCAAATCACACTCGAATATGACGCGTCTGTGCTCACACCGGAGAAGATCGTGGCGGGTCCGCAATGCCCCGGCGGATGGTTGGTAGTACCCTCCGAAGAGCCTACAATGGGTCGCTTCGTTGCCTCGGGCTCGCTCGCGAGTGAAGCCATAGACGGCGTTGTCGCACGGTACACCTATAAAGTGAATCAAGATGCGGCTCTGGGCAGCTCTTCTTTGCGTGTGGTCACAGCCATTATGTCGGACGGCGGTACCGACTTTAACGCGATGGTGTCGAGCCACGGCTCGGTCACGGTGGTGTCCGGCGACACGGGCGACGCAGACGATCCAGTTCCCCCGGGCCCCGCCGTGACCGCCGTAACGGTCGCCCCAAGTACGGTCAGTGTCACGCGGGGCACAACCCGGCAGTTCAACGCGACCGTGACCGCAGAAGGCGGCGCGCCGGAGGCGGTGAGTTGGCAGGTGACGGGCAGCACCAACGCGGGAACGGCGATCAGTGCAGACGGTCTTCTGACTGTGGCAGCCGGCGAGCCGATCGGTACGCTGTATGTTGTGGCGACATCCACATTCGACAGCACCAAACAGGCCACGGCCACCGTGACGGTCACATCCGGCGGCGGCACCCCTCCTTCCAATAGTGGCAGTACAAGCGCCCCTGTCGCCGAGGTGTCCGACGAGGAGACGCCGCTTGCGGATACCTTCCCGTTCACGGATGTTGCGGAGGGGGATTGGTTCTACGGCGACGTGTATTACATGTGGGAAAACGACCTGATGAACGGCACGTCAGATACGCTGTTCAGCCCGGGCAGGGCGCTGACGCGCGGCATGGTGGTCACCGTGCTGTATCGCATGGAGTCGGAGCCCAGTGTGGACGGCTTGGACAATCCCTTCTCCGACGTCGCGGAAGGTATATGGTACACAGACGCCATCAAATGGGCCGCCGACAAAAAGATCATTCTGGGCTACGGCAACGACAATTTCGGCCCGGACGACAACATCACGAGGGAACAGATGGCGGCCATCCTTTACCGCTATCAGCAGTTCACCGAAGACGCGCCGCCCGACGCTGTCGAGGAGATAGCGTTTGCCGACGAGGGCGACATCAGCGACTACGCGAAAGATCCTGTCAAGGCGCTGGTCATACAGGGTATCATAAACGGCAAACCAAACAACAGATTCGACCCGAAAGGCAACGCGACCCGCGCCGAGTTTGCCGCTATGCTGCACAGGTACGCAGCAGCTCTGGAATAGGGGGGATGCGCGCAACTGGAGATTAAAAATAATTATGTGAGAAGAAGGTGATGCCAAAAAGAGAGTGAGGGGCCGGTGCGAAGCACCGGAAAAGAATCGTCATTACTTTAAGGAGGAAGAATCCAATGAAGCGACTCATTGCGACCCTTTGCGCGCTTGTCTTTGTAATAGGCGTGTGTACCATTCCGATCTACGCGGCGCCCGAGGACACTACATACGCGAATTACGCCAAGGTGCGACTGGTCACGACCAGCAATGGCCTTGTCCTTGCTGCCAGCGATGACACCGGCGTCCGGTTCATTTATGACCAGCCCTCCGGTTACGTTTTCAAAGACCTCAATAAAAACGGCAGAATCGACGTATATGAAGACTGGCGTGAGGACATCGACACCCGCACAGCGGACCTGCTGTCGCAGATATCGCTCACCGAGAAATTCGCCCTGATGGCCCACAACGGCACCAACGTCAACAACGGCAACCGCATGGCCGTGAGCAGATCCATCGGCAAGGGCACCCAGGCTGACGGCAGTTCGGGCAACCTCCTGCAGAGGAACGCCGAAGCCACCGCGTTTGGCATTCCCTATGCCTTCAGCTCCGACCCGGTTCACACCGGAGTCCAGGACACAGGCTCAAATGACGAAGGCGGCGGCGGCACCGGTTACGCGCCCGTCACGAACATTTCCCGCTGGCCCAACACCCTTGGCCTGGCCAACTCCTTCAGCCCGGAGCTCCACTATGCCTTCGGCCAGGTGATCTCGCAGGAATACAGAAACAGCCAGATCTTCCAGCAGCTCGGCCCGCTGATCGACCAGTCCACCCATCCGGTCTGGGGCCGTATTAACAGCGCCATCACCGAGGACTATGACCTGCTCATTGACTTGGTTCAGGCGGAAGTATCCGGCATGCAGACCACCGAAGGCGAGCCCATCAAGGATTACGGCCTCCCGGAAGGCTGGGGCAAAGATTCCATCAGCGCCATGACCAAGCATCTTCTGGGCACCGGTTCGGGTGAGTTCGGCTATGAGGGCCACACGCAAATCGGCGGCTGGCTGGTCTATCCGGGCGGCGGCTATGAGAAGCTGATCGGCACCGCGGCCGACGCGTCCGGCTTTGGCCTCTTTGCGCCGCACTCCTCCAAAACCGCCAACGCGGGCATGACGGCGTACGGCATCGCGGTCGGCGACGACGGCCTCGGCAGACACAACGAACTCCTCGGCGACAAACGCTTCTCACTTGTCGGCGGCGGTTACAGCAAATGGCTGATGACCGATTACCTCAGAGAAGGAAGAAACTGGGACGGCATGATCACCTCCGACTGGGGCATCTATGGCGGTACCGGCGCTTCCAACCACGGTATGCAAAACAGATTCGGCGTGAATGACGCCCTGCGTTACTTCGTCTCCTACATGTCCGGCATGTCCCAGACCGGCGGCACCGGCAATGTAGCCACCTGCCAATTGGCCTACGACATCGGCGTGAACGGCGACCCGGCGCGCGGCATTCCCGCTTACGGCCAGGCATATATGGACGCAATGGTCGACGCCAGGGCCGGAAACGTCATCAAGACCATCATGAAGTGCGGGCTGTTTGAAAACCCCTATTCCGATCCCGACAAGGCGGACAGAGAAAACGGCAGTTCCGAGCTGAACCAGATTGCCTTTGACGGGCACCATCAGTCCATCGTCATGATCAAGAACCACGACAACCTCCTGCCCATCGAGATCAGAAGCGCGAAGGCGTATGCCGTTGGCAGCTATATCTCAGGCGGTACAAGTGGCTATGGCGCTATCGGTCATGACAACAGAGGCATCACTGAAATGGCCGGCCGTTTCTACGACACAACAACCGACCCGGACGAAGCCGATTTCGCCATTGTAATGCTCACCGGCCCGGCCAACGGCAACGGCACTGTGGGTCAGGCCCAGACCGCCCAGTTCGGCCCCTACACCAAGACGGTGGGACGCGAGGTCTCCCTCGGCGGTTACTGGTACCATGCCGACGGAAGCATCGTCCAGGCGTATGAGATCCCCAACCCGGCAAACGGCGACTACAAGCAAAATATGTCCAACATCGGAACCACCTTCTCGAATACACAGATACAAAATGTTCTGCAACTTCTCGTCGACACCAAAGCGGCGGTGGGCGACAAGCCGATCGTCCTCATCCTCAACTACAGGAACGCGATTGTCCCCGTGGAATTTGAGCCCCTGGCAGACGCGATTGTCGTGGGCGTCGAGACAGCCCAGGAGGCGTTTATGAACGTCATCTGCGGCAGATATGAGCCCACCGGACTGTTGGCGGTCACCTTCCCGCGGAGCATGGCCCACATCGAGTTGTCCGCCGAGGACGTTCCGGACACCACGCCTTATGTCGATGCCGACAACAACGTCTATCAGTTTGGTTTCGGCCTGAACTACAGCGGCAGAATCGTGGACGCGCGCACCGAGAAATACTTGGGCCTCAAAGCCATCAACGAGGCCAAGCTGCGCAGCGACGGCACGGTCAGAGTCCCGATCGAATTGCTGAGTTACAAGTACGGCCCGACCGGCGTGACCGCAACGGCCTACTATGACAAAGCCGACCTGACCCTTGAGGGCTTCGAACCGGCTCCCGGCTTCCTGCTCGTGGGCAGCGGCGATCAATTCACGTTTGCAAACACAAGAGCGATCACAACAAACACGGTCATCGGCTATGCGATCTTCAAGCCCGCGAACACCGCCAGCTTCGACGTTTCTAAAGTGACTTTCGCTATGGACGGCGTGGCGTGGGACATCGACAGCAATCCCACTATGGCGCGTTTCAATGACGTAGAAGTCAGCAGCATGGCCCTCGGCGATGTGAACTTAGACGGTGTTATAGATGTCAGAGACGCCGTTCTGCTGCTCCAGTATCTGGCGGGCAATACAACCCTTTCCGCGGCGCAACTCACGGCGGCTGATGCCAACCTCGACGGAAATGTCACAGTCTCCGACGTGGTCATCATCATGCAGATGTGTATGGCCTAACATCGAAAAGGGCAGGGATCAGCCGTAACGCAGTGAACCGATTGTATGCGGCCCGACAAAGCTGAACGCCGGGATTTTGAAATGAGCAAAAGCTGCTTTACGCTATGATCCTTCGCAAATCAAAAAGCCCGCAGAGCCTTGAAACCAAAAGGCTCTGCGGGCTTTTCCCTCGGGTGGCTCCGGAAAACAGACATCAAAATCAAAAAGATTATGACAGCCCGCCCTCGTCCGCCTTGCCGGACGACAAAACCCCTGCGGCCATTTGCCGCATATATGACCGCGCGTGGGTACAGAAGCCAAATATATCTGCAAAAATGTGTAATCACACCTTGATTTTTTCTGAAATTTGTGGCAAACTGTTTGTGAAGCGCAATGACGGAGGTGATATTTTGAAACGCAGTGTTTTGCAAAAGCTGATTGCATGGAAGTCCGATCCGGACAGAAAGCCCTGCATTATCAAGGGAGCGAGGCAGGTCGGCAAGACTTGGCTGATGAAAGAATTTGGGGAAAATTACTATGACAGCTTTGTCTATTTCAATTTTGACGAAGAAGATGCGTTGTCTTCCATCTTCGAGACCAACAAAAACCCGGAACGGATTATCGAATTGCTTGGGCTGTTGAAAGACCGAAAAATCCTGCCCGGAGAGACCCTTGTCATTTTTGATGAGATTCAGGAATGCTCCGCCGCGCTGAATGCATTGAAATACTTTAGAGAACAGGCAAACGAATATCATATCCTCGCGGCGGGAAGTCTGCTGGGGACGCTGCTCGCCAAGCCCAAATCCTATCCGGTCGGCATGGTCAATCTCATCGACTTGTTTCCGCTTTCATTTGACGAGTTTCTTGCCGCCGTGGACGAACCGTTGTATGAATTTTACAGCCAAATCAAAAAAGCACAGCCCATAGAAGAGATTTTTCATAGCCGGCTGCTGGAGGCATACAGCTACTACCTCATCATGGGCGGCCTTCCCGAATGCGTTGCGTCGTGGATAAAGCACAAAGACCCGCAGAGAATCCGAAAAATTCAGAATGAGCTTGTGAGCATTTATGAAAACGATTTTGCCAAACACAATGGCAAAGTCAACAGCGGGCGGATTTTAATGGTCTTCCGCGGCATTGTCAGCCAGCTTGCCAAAAGCAATGAGAAGTTTATCTACGGCAGCCTGAAAACCGGAGGCCGCGCAAGAGAATTTAAGGAAGCTATCGAGTGGCTGGTGTCGGCGGGGATGATCAACCGTCTGCACTGTGTAACCAAGCCGGAGCATCCGTTGCCGGCCTTTGACGACCTTGGCCATTTCAAACTGTTTCTGTTTGATACCGGTCTGCTGAAACACATGGCCGGTATTGACAATGCTGCGATTCTCTTAAAAAGCGATTACCAGTTCAAAGGGCCGCTGACGGAGAACTTTGTGTTGCAACAACTGCGCGGGCAATTTGATGTTGCGCCGCGATTTTACGCCGATCGCAGCGGAGAGATTGATTTCCTCATTCAAAACGGCACTGAGATTATTCCAGTTGAAGTCAAGGGCGGCGAAGACAAAAGCGCGGCCAGCTTCAAGGCATATATCAAACGCCGCGAGCCGGCGAACGCCATTCGCTTTTCCAAACGCGGCTTTTCCAAAGACGGCGCGATTACCAACCTGCCGCTGTACCTTGCGGGAATGACAAGAGAATTGATATAGCCGTCGGCGCACACGCTCCGGCGTTGCCCTGGTTATGCCGCAAAAACAATATCATCACAGAATTGGAATATTATACCATTTTCACGGTTGTGTGAACGCTCCCGTCTATTTTAGAGGATCCGTTTTTCGTATACCGTCAAGCGCGGCGGGAACATCAACATTCCCGCCGCGCTGTTCTTTATTGTTTGTTTCTTTACTGTTTGTTTTCGTCAAGCATGGCGCGGAGCCGTGCGATTTCCGCGTCCTTTTCCGCAACGACGCCCTGCCATTTTTCGCGGGCGCGCGTCTCGCCCTCCGCAATGCCCTCCGCTTTTCCCTCTTGTCTTGCATTTTTCAAAGCCGAAGCTTCGTTATGCCGGGCGCGAGAGCGCAAACGTTCCAGTTCTTTGAATTCCTCCGTCGCCGTGATCCTGTGGTAGGCGCCTATCGCCTGTTGCACATCCAACACCTCCATCGCCTCAAGCTGCCTTAGTTCTTCCTCCGTGTTCGCGTTAAACAGCGCAAGCCATAGAGAACTTATTTCCTATAATATCCGGCGGCATTTCCGGATTTGCTATCTCAAACTCTTCTATGCTTTCAAATGGTATATTGAGCAAAGCTGAAATCAGTTTTTTCAGCAAACCCGGGTAATGCACAAAGAGCATCTTGAACAATATATCGTTGGTAAATCTGTACGCAAGCTTCGCCATAGACACACCTCTTTGTAATTATTATACTACCGAAGCGGCGCAATTGCAATCAAAACTTTCAAAACTACCCATCAAGCAACATCCACAGAACAACATGTCGAATGTTATGCATTTCGCTGAAATATATCAGATTCAGAGAAAACGCTTGCTCACCGCGGTTTGTTGTGGTACAATATCGACAGAGCAATAGAGAATTTCGGGGTACAACAGGGTATTCCGCGTTACGGTAACAAGGCCAAGCATGGGGGCGCGCGCGGCTCCGGTGCGGTGTCTTGTTTTTTTGTTGTACGCGCCCGTACACGGGAGGAATCGCATGAGAACAGTGATCGTAGTGGACGATGAACCCATCACCAAGATGGATCTCACGGAAATTTTACTCGAAGCGCAGTTTGACGTGGTGGCCCAGGGGAGTGACGGCTTCGACGCGGTGGAGCTCTGCCGGCAGTACAACCCGGACATTGTGCTGATGGATATTAAGATGCCGGTCTTCGACGGACTCAGCGCCGCCGAAACCATTCTCCGGGAGGATCTGGCCGGTTCTATCGTTCTTCTCACCGCCTTCAGCAACGCCGATTTCATCGAAAAGGCCAAACAGATCGGCGTGGCGGGGTATCTGATCAAGCCGGTGGAGGCGCGGATGGTGGTCCCGACCCTCGAAATCGCACTCGCGCAGAGCAAGCGGTATATGCAGGCGGTGGGCGACGCGCGGGCACTCAAACGGCAGCTGGAGGAAAAAACGCTGGTCGACCGCGCCAAGATGGTTGTGGCAAAACGGGACGGGATCTCCGAGGGGGAGGCATACGAGCGCCTGCGCAAGATGAGCATGGACAAGCGGTGTGGCATGGGCGAAATCGCCAACATGATTGTGGCGAGCGGCTCCGCCCGTGAAACGGTGGAAAAGGCGAAACAGGCCCTCATCCATTCCCTGAACGTCAACGAAAACACGGCGTACCGGAGAATCAAAGACTACAGCAACGCCAAACAGTGCACTATGGAGCAGGCGGCCGTCTACCTGATGAATACGGTGAGCGGCCGAACCGTGTCCAAAGGAAAACCGGTCCTGCCCTAAAGGAGGAACCGCATGCTGGAACGTCTGTGCAGGGAAGTCATCGGACTCTCCGCCGAGGAGATCGACCGGCTTCTCCTGATCGAATCGACGATGCAATACACCGCGAATTTGGTGGGGGGCGACGTTTTTATCGACTGCTTCTACGACGACGGCAAACGGGCGTTGGTGGTGGCCGAGGCAAAACCGCAGGGCGAATATTCCAACTACAGCGTGTGTGTCGTGGGAGAAGACGCATACATCGAAAACGAACCCGCGGTGTTCGCGGTGCGTTCCACCGGGCTGCCGGTGCGGGACCTGCGGGCGATCACGCAGGAAAACAAACTCGTCCGCCAGGATGTGATTCCCATCAAGAACAGCGCCGGCGAGGTGTACGCCGTCTTTGCCCGGGAAAAGGACGTCAGCGAGATGCTCCGCCAGGACCGCAAGTACGACGAATTGGTCCGGATGATGGAAAAACTGGGCCGGCAGGTGCAAAAGAACGAGGAGAAAACCGGGCGGCCCCAAGAGGATCTTCTGTACACCAGGGAAATCCACCACCGCATCAAAAACAACCTCCAGATGGTGGCCAGTATCCTCAGCATGCAGGCGCGCCGGAGCGCCACGCCGGAGATCCGAAATGTCTTCAAAGAAAACGTCAGCCGGGTGCTGAGCTTCGCGGCCATTCACGAAGTGCTCACCCAGGAGGGGCTGGAGAGCGACCTGCCGCTGCTGGACGTCATCAACAAGGTCTGCCGCAACACCATGATCTACGCCAACCACGAGGAAAAACACATCGACATCCGGGTGACAGGGCCGGATTTCCCCGTCTCGGCGGATCAGGCGACTTCGATTGCCCTGGTGATCAACGAACTGCTGACCAACGCGGTAAAACACGCGTTCCCCGACCGAAAGGACGGCCTGATCTCAATCGCACTCAGCAAAGGCCTCCAATATTCGTCCATCACGCTCTCCGACGACGGCGTCGGCTTCGACCACACCAGCGACCGGAAAAGCAACCTCGGGCTGGCCATTGTGGACATGACAGTGCGGGAACGGCTGCACGGAAAGACGCAGATCTTTTCGGACAGAGAGGGCAGTAAGATCCGGTTCGATTTCAAAAACTGAAGAAGCAAAGCCCAACAGGGGGTTTTGAAACGGCGACAGGGCCAGGTTGTATGCAACGCATACGGCTTGGCCCTGTCGCCGTTTTACGGAGTCGGATACAGCGAAAATTTCATCACAAAACGCATGGCACAAACCAAAACATGCTGCAAGGAGGTACCCACAGATGACAGCAAACGAAACGTCCGTAATCGCGAAAGGGTTTACCAAGCCGACGGCCCGCGTGGAACGCCTGAAGAGGGCGATTGTCGAGGCGGTGCCCGTCATGGAGACGGAGCGGGCGAAACTGGTCACGGAGGCGTACAAGGAGACGGAGAACCTGGCGCCCATTCTGCGCCGCGCCAAGGTGGTTGAAAAACTGTTCAATCACATGCAGGTCACCATCCGCGACGATGAGCTGATCGTCGGCACGACCACCGAGCATCCGCGCTCTTCGGAAGTGGGCATCGAATATTCCTACGACTGGATTGAGCAGGAACTCGACACCCTGTCGAACAGAGCGACGGACCCCTTTTGCATCGACGAGACCGGGAAGAAAACCCTGCGCAAAATATCCAAATATTGGCAAGGAAAGACGCTCAGCGAATACGCGCTGTCCCTCATGTCCAAAGAGTGCCGCGACTGCCAGGACTACGCCGTCTTCAACGCGGGCAACTACCTCTACGCCGGCGTCGGCCACTCCGTTGTCTTCTACGAGAGAGTCATCAAAGACGGCTTTAGCGGCATCATCCGGGATGTCGTGGACACGCTGGAGAAGATGGACCGCAACCATCCCGACGCGATCAAAAAAGAGCAGTTTTACAGGGCGCTTCTGATCACGTACACGGCGGCGATCAACCACGCGCACCGCTACGCGAACAAGGCGGAAGAGATGGCGCAGCGGGAGACGAACCCGGCGCGCAAGGCGGAGTTGGCGCAGATCGCCAAAAACTGCCGCCGTGTGCCGGAGCACGGAGCCACGACCTTCTGGGAGGCCGTTCAGTCCTTCTGGTTTGTCCACTACATGCTGCACGTCGAGGCCAACGGACACAGCTATTCGCCGGGTCCCTTCGACCGCTTTATGCACCGGTTCTATCAGAGCGACCCCACCGTCACGGAGGATTTTGCGCAGGAGTTGATCGACTGCCTGTTTGTCAAGTTCAACGACGCCAACAAGGTCCGCGACGATATTTCCGCACAGGCCTTCGCGGGGTATCAGCTGTTTGAGCTGGTCGCGCTGGGCGGAACGGACGAGGACGGCAACGACCAGACCAACGACATCAGCTACATGTGCCTCACCGCGCTGGCGCACGTCGGCATGCCGATGCCCTCGGTGGGCATCCGCGTCGGCAACACGACTCCGGACGAGTTTCTCTACCGCGCGTGCGAAGTCATCCGCCTGGGGTACGGTATGCCCAACGTGTTTAACGACGAAGTGATCATCCCCGCTATGGTCAACCGGGGCATTCCCCTCAAGCTGGCCCGCACCTATACGCCGAGCGGTTGTGTGGAACCCGACATCCAGCACAAATACGAGGGGTGGCACGACGCCGCCAGCTTCAACGTCGCCAAAGTGCTCGAAATCACGCTCCACAACGGGCGCTGCTTCGGCAAGCAGCTTGGCCCCCAGACCGGCGAGATCACATCTTTTACCTGCATCGAGGACTTCTTTGCCGCATTTGAGAAGCAAATGGCGTATTTTGTCCACAACATGGTAGAGGCTGTCAACTGCATCGACGTCGCGCACGGCGACCGGGTGCCGCTGCCATTCCAGTCCGCTCTGATTGAGGGCTGCATCGAAAAGGGCAAATCCGTCCAGGAGGGCGGCGCGCTCTACAACTTCACAGGCCCGCAGGGCGTCGGCATCATCGACGCCGGCGATTCCCTCTACGCCATTCAGAAGAACGTCTTTGAGGACAAAAAGATCACGCTCGCGCAGCTGAAAGACGCGCTCGAAAACAATTTCGGACACCCCGTCGAGGCGACCGGTTCCACGGAGATATCCGCCCAAAACGGCGCCGCGGCCGCCGGCGGCGCTTTGAGTGAGGAATCCGAGATGGAGATGCGGATCTACGAGGCGGTGAAATCCATCCTCAGCGGGTCCGGCTCCATCAGCCTGGCGGATCTGCGCAAGAGCGCGTCTCTCCCCCAAACGGCCGGCGGCGGCCAATACGACGACATCCTCAGGGTTCTGAGAAGCACGCCCGGCTTCGGAAACGACATCGACGAAGTTGACGCGTTCACCGTGCGCTGCGGGCGCATATACTGCGAGCTTGTCGAACAATACACCAATCCGCGCGGCGGCAAGTTCCAGGCGGGGATGTACCCGGTGTCCGCCAATGTGCTGTACGGCAAAGACGTCGGGGCGCTGCCCACCGGCAGGTTGGCGAAGACAACGCTGGGCGACGGCGTATCCCCCCGCGCCGGCGTGGATACGAACGGCCCGACGGCGGCGGCCAACTCTGTCTCAAAGCTGGACCACGCGCTGGCCTCCAACGGGACGCTCTACAATCAGAAGTTCCTCCCCGCGGCGCTGACGGGGGACAAGGGCCTCATGAACCTCTCCGCGCTGATCAGAGGCTACTTCGACCGGAAAGGCATGCACATCCAATTCAACGTCGTCGACCGGGAGACGCTGCTGGACGCGCAGAAGAACCCCGACAAGCACAAGGACCTCGTCATCCGCGTGGCCGGCTACAGCGCGCACTTCGTCAGGCTCGCCAAGGACGTGCAGGATAACATCATCAACCGCACGGAGCACACATTCTGACCGGCCTTTTGAAATACGGCGCCGCGGGCCCGGCGAAACGCGGGAGGTTTTTATAACATGGCGTCTGTAAATTACAAGGCCGACGGCATTGTCTTCGACATTCAGCGCTTTTCCGTACACGACGGCCCCGGCATACGCACGATCGTCTTTTTGAAGGGCTGTCCGCTCTCCTGCCTCTGGTGCAGCAACCCGGAATCGCAAAAGCTGGCCCCCGTCATCTTGTTTCAGCTAGACAAATGCGCCGGCTGCGGGCAATGCCTGCGCGCCTGCCAAACGGGCGCGATCAGCCTGGACGCGCCGAATCGCGTCGACCACGCGCGGTGCGCGGGCTGCGGAGAGTGCGCCGGCGTCTGCCCTATGGGCGCCCTCGTGCTGAAAGGCGAGCGGATGACGGTCGAAAAGGTGGTGAGCGTACTCAAAAAAGACACCGTGACCTACCGGAAATCGGGCGGCGGCATCACCATCTCAGGCGGAGAGCCCCTCGTGCAGTGGGCGTTCGCCACGGAGCTGCTCAAGGCCTGCAAGGCGCAGGGATGGCACACCGCGATGGAGACGACGGGGTGCGCGGGGGCGGACGCGGTCGAGGCGGTTTTCCCATATGTCGACCTCACCCTGCTGGACATCAAGTCGATGGACCCGCAGACACACAAACGGGTGACGGGCGTCACGCCGGAGGTCATCCACCGCAACGCCGCGCGGATCGCCCGGCTCTCCCAGACGGTCATCCGCGTACCGACCATCCCCACGGTCAACGCGACCGATGAAGACTTCGTGCGCATTTCCGATTTCGCGAAGACCCTGCCGGGGGTTGACACCATTCATGTGCTCCCGTACCACACGTACGGCGAAAACAAATACGCCCTGATGGGCAAAGACTATCCGATGGGCGGCGACATCCGGCCGCTCCCCCCCGAAGACGCGGCGCGCTTTCAGCGGATTGTGCAGGCGCGGGGGCTCCGTTGCACGGTGGGTGGTTAAAACGATATAGAAACGGAGGTTCAGTCATGGATCAAAACTTGATCGAAAAAGTGCTGAAGCGGGTCGCTTCCGAGATGGAAACCGCCGGCACGGCCGGGCACGCGCCCCCCGCGAAGGACATCGGCGTCACCGAGTACGTCGGCACGGCGATCGGAAACACCATCGGACTCGTCATCGCGAGCGTGGACCCGCAGTTGATGGAGACGATGAAGCTGGGGTCGTACCGCTCGATCGGCATCATCGGAGGCAGGGCGGCGCTGGGACCGTACATCATGGCGGTTGACGACGCGGTGAAGGCCACAAACACCGAAGTGATCAGCGTGGAGGGCCCCCGCGACGGCGACGGCGGCGCGGGCCCGGGCGCCCTGATCATCATCGGGGCGGACGATGTGTCCGACGCCCGGCGCGGGGTAGAAACGGCGCTGGACGCGCTGGAGAAGTATTTCGGCGACATCTATGTGACAGACGCCGGGCACCTCGAATACCAGTACACGGCCAGGGCCAGCTACTGCATCGAAAAGTCGTTCGGCAGCCCGCTCGGCAAGGCGTTCGGCCTGGTGTGCGCGGCGCCGGCCGCCATCGGGGTTGTCCTGTCGGACATCGCCGTCAAGGCCGCCAACGTCCAGGTTGTCAGCTACACTTCGCCGAACAAGGGCGTGGGCTACAACTATTCCAACGAGATCACGCTGACCATAACCGGAGATTCCGGCGCGGTGCGGCAGGCCGTGAGGGCGACCATCGACGTGGGCAAAAAACTGCTCGGCGCAATGGGCGAAGCGCCGAAGTCCTACGCGACGCCCTACATCTGACGCGGGCGGCGCCCGCAGGCAAAACCACTGTTTTATTGCCGCTTCGCGGCGATAAGACGCGCAACCGTTTTGGGACGCAGAGGCTCTATGCGCCTTTGTAAATATACTTTGTGTTCATCCACAATAAAACGCAGGAGGTATTGTCAATGAATTCCGATGCATTGGGTATGATCGAAACCAAGGGCCTTGTGGGCGCGGTGGAAGCCGCCGACGCTATGGTCAAGGCGGCGAACGTCACGTTGGTGGGCTACGAAAAAATCGGCTCCGGTCTGGTGACCGTCATGGTGCGCGGCGACGTCGGCGCGGTGAAGGCCGCCACCGACGCGGGCGCGGCCGCGGCGCGGGCCGTCGGCGAAGTTATGTCCATCCACGTCATTCCACGCCCTCATTCAGACACCGAGAAAATCATCCCCCCGCGGTCGTAGTCATTCGCACCGCAATTGACCCTTGCGCAATCGATCCTCGCGTTCCGGACGGGGGGCCTCGCCTCCCATCACGGTTCCCCGTCCGGAACATCCAAACCGGCATAAGAAACGGGGTGTCACAGTGGAGGCGTATCAGCTGGCCGCGCTCATAGAGCGCGTGCTGCGCCGGATCCGGGAAGAGGCCGCGGCCGCGCCGGCCCTGCCAAAGGCGTATCTCATCTTCCCGGGCGACTGGCAGTCGCGGGACCAAAGTCAGCGCGAAGAGGCCTTGCGCGCGCTCCGGGGGGCCTACGACACCGTCGCCGTGCTGCCGGACGCGTGCTGCCGCGGCGCGGCCCCGCCCGACACCGGCGCCCGCGCGGCGCAAAGCCGCGGCGAAACCGGCTTTCCGTCGGGGGATTTTCTCACTGTGTTTCCCTTCGCGTCCCGGAATCTGGTGGTGAAGACGGCGCTCTGCCTGGCGGACGACTTTGAGACGCGGTGGGTCGCCCGGTGCATCGCCCGGGGACAGCCTGTCGTCATGCGCAGGGAGCACCCGCTGTTCACCGGGCAGGAGCGGGACGCGTACAGGCGAAAAATTGAAAGTTACTACCGGGATGCCGCCGCGTACGGCATACGCTTCGACCTCCCGTCCGGCCACGGCGAAACGCGCCGCCCGCCGGGACCCGGTCGCAGGAGAATCGTCACCCAAAAAGACCTGGAGACACCGGGCACGCCGGGCACGCTGCCGCTGCGCCGCGGGGACGTCGTCACCGCGCTGGCGGCGGAACGCGCCAAAGAACTCGGGATCGACATCGTGTTTTGCGACACATAGCTTCAGAGACACACAACAGTATGGAGGAGGGCTCGCCGGATGAAAGGCGCATGGGGAATCATCGAAGTTCGCGGACGCGCAACCGCCGTCCCGGCCGCCGGCGCTGAGGATCTGTCGAGATGGAACGTATGATGGGTATGCAGGACGAACGCCGCACAGCCGGCTCCGCCGCGGATGTGCGGGCGGACGCCGCCGGGCAGGCGGTCTCCGCCTCGCGGAAGGCGTATCGGGAGTACGCGGCGCTCTCGCTCGCGTACCGGCGGGCCATTTTGGCCGCCGTCAAAAGCAGGCTCGTTCCCCTGGTGCCGGACATGGCGGCGCGGGAACTGGACGAAACGGGCATGGGCAGCAAGCGCGACAAGATTGTGAAGTTGATGCTCGCCATCCACAAGACGCCGGGCGTGGAGGACCTGATCACGGAGGTCATAACCGGAGACGACGGCATGACGCTGTGCGAATATTCCGCCTACGGGGTGATCTGCGCGGTCCAACCGGGGACAAACCCCTGCGCGACGCTGATCAACAACACAATCGGGATGCTGGCCGCGGGCAATTCCGTGATCCACATCCCGCACCCCCGGTGCCTTGCGGTTTCGCAGTTTGCGGTCCGCCACATCGACGAGGCGATCCGCGAGGTCTGCGGGATCCAAAATCTGGTTGCTTCGCTCTCCGAATCCTCCATGCTGCTCGCGGATGAGATCATGAGTCATCCCGATGTGGCGATGGTCGTGGCGACAGGCGGCGGGCGGATGCTCGGCAAGGCGCTGTCGAACGCGAAACGCGTCATCGGGGCGGGCCAGGCAAACCCGGTGGCCATCGTGGATGAGACGGCGGATCTGGAGAAAGCCGCGCGCGACATCGTGGACGGGGCTTCGTTCGATCACAACATCATGTGCACCAGCGAAAAAAATATCGTCGTGGTCTCCGCGGCGGCGGACGCGTTCGTCGAGGCGCTGCGGCGGCAGGATGTCTGTTATGTAAACAGCGAGGCCGAGATGCTCGCGCTCACCAAGGCGACCGTCACCGCCGATCTGCTGATGAACCGCGCGCTGGAAGGGAAGAGCGCGAACGCCATTTTAGACGCCGCCGGAATCCGCTGCGACAGGGCCGTCCGCCTCATTGTGGTGGACACCGTAAAAACACATCCCTTCGTGACGCTCGAAATGCTGATGCCGCTCGTGCCGCTCGTGCGCGTGAAAGATTTTGACGCGGCGCTGGAGACGGCCCTGTTCATCGAACAGGAGCTCCGCCACACCGCCGTCATCCACTCCCGGTCCGTCGATCGCCTGAACCGGGCGGCGCAGATCATGCAGACCTCGGTCTTCGTCAAAAACGGCCCGTCCCTCGTCGGGCTCGGCCTCAACGGCGAGGGGAACACCAGCTTCACAGTGGCGAACCTCACAGGGGAGGGCGTGACGACCGCGCGCCATTTCGCGCGCCGGAGGCGCTGCACGCTGACAAGCGGTTTTTCCATCCGCTGAGAGGGACAAAGACAAGAGATATAAAACAAGAGATATAAAACGAGAGATACAAAGCGGAGGTGGTACCGGATGCAAAATTATCTTGTGACATCCGAATCCGTCACGGAAGGGCACCCGGACAAGCTGTGCGACCAGATCTCCGACGGCATCTTGGACGCGTTTCTGGCGCAGGATCCGCTCAGCCGCGTGGCCGTGGAGACTATGGTCTCCCCAAACACACTCTTCATTGCGGGCGAGATCACTTCGAACGCCCGCGTGGACGTGGAGGCCGTGGCGCGGGACATTGCGCGGGACGTCGGCTATCAAAGCCCGCAGTCCGGGCTGGACGGGGGCAACTGCCTTGTCCTGACCAACCTCCACACGCAGTCGGCCGACATCGCGCGGGGCGTCGGGCCGGCCGGGGGCGCGGTCGGCGCCGGCGACCAAGGGGTGATGTACGGGTACGCCTGCGACGAATGCGAGACGTTGATGCCGCTCACGCACCACCTGGCGACCCGGCTCTGCCGGCGGCTGTCGGACGTGCGCAAAAGCGGCCTGATCCCCTGGCTGTACCCGGACGGGAAGGCGCAGGTGACCGTGGAATACAGCGCCGGCGGCATCCCCCGGCGCGTCACAAACATCGTTGTCTCCGCGCACCACCGGGAGACCGTACCCCTCGAACAGGTCCGCGAGGCCATCCTGCGCGACGTGATCCGCCCGGTTGTGGACGAGCGCTGGTTGCAGGGGGGCACCGAAATCCGCGTCAATCCGGCCGGGCGTTTCACGGTGGGGGGGCCGATGGCGGACACCGGCCTGACGGGGCGCAAGCTGATGGTCGACACCTACGGGGGCGTCGGCAAACACGGCGGCGGCGCCTTCTCCGGCAAGGACCCGACCAAGGTCGACCGCTCCGCCGCCTACATGGCCCGGTATGTGGCCAAACACATCGTCGCCGCCAAGCTCGCCGGAAGATGCGAAGTGGCGCTGGCCTACGCGATCGGCCTCCCAAACCCGGAAGCCGTATCCATCCGCACCTTCGGAACCGGGCAGATCTCGCCGGGCACCCTGTGCGAGACCGTGGGCAAACTGTTCTCTTTCTCGGTGAAAGACATCCTGGAACGCCTGCGCCTGTGCAGGCCCCAGTACCGAAAAACGGCCGCGTACGGACATTTCGGCCGGGAAGATCAGGATTTTTGTTGGGAATATTTGGATAATGTGGCCCCGCTTTGGGAGGCCGCAACGCGACGCCAACGGCCCAAAACGGCCGGCAAACAACGCCGAAACGGGACAAACCCGTAAAAGACCCATAAAAACCCATGAAAACCCATGAAAGGGGGCGCATGTATGGACTGGACGGCGGTCAACACGTACATCGAACAGGTGGAGCGGTCGGAGAAACAAGTTCTGCGCCCCCCCGGGGCGCGCGTCAAAGTGGGCGTCGATTTGGGAACGGCGTACATTGTGATCGTCGCGTTGGACGAGGACGACAACCCCATCGCCTGCGAAAAGCGCGCGGCCAATGTGCTGCGGGACGGCGTGGTGGTGGATTATATCGGCGCGCGGCGCATCGTCGGCGAACTCAAGGCCGCCCTGGAAGCGCGGATCGGGCGGACGCTGACCCAGTGCGCCATTGCGATGCCCGCGGGCACGGAGAGCAGCACCAAGACCCATATCTATGTGGCGGAGGGCGCCGGTTTTGAGGTCGTCCGCGTATTGGACGAGCCGACCGCGGCCAACGCGCTCTACCGCATCTCCAACGGCGCCATTGTGGACATCGGCGGCGGGACAACGGGCCTCGCCGTGTTCCGGGACGGCCGGGTGGTCCGCGTCGCGGACGAGGCGACGGGCGGCGTACACCTCACGCTGGTGCTTTCGGGGCACCTGGGAGTCGCCTGGGAGGAGGCGGAGCGCCTCAAGATGGAGCGCGCCAACCACAAAAAAATCCTGCCGATCGTGACGCCTGTGCTGGAAAAGATGGCCTCCATTGTCAAAAACCGCATCGACGCCGCCGAAACGGGCGTTTTGTATCTCTGCGGCGGTACCTGCTGTATGACCGGCATTGAACAGATTTTTGAAAAACACATTGGGATTCCGGTATGCAAACCGGCCAATCCGTTTCTCGTGACCCCGGCCGGCATTGCCATGAACTGCGTCATGGAGTCCGACATCGGCGAAGGAGGGGGCCTATGCAGCTCGCAATCGTGATCGGCACGGTGTGGTCGACCCGGAAAGAAGAGCGCCTGGTGGGGGCGAAGCTGATGATCGTCAAACCCATCAACGTCCTGGATGAGAGCGCGGACATTCTGCCGCTCATCGCGGTGGACACCATCGGCGCGGGCGTCGGAGAGATCGTGCTCGTGGTCGGCGGCAGTTCCGCCAGATCGGCCCTCAGGGATCTTGATGCGCCGGTGGACGCCGCCATCGTGGGCATTGTGGACGACAAAGAACTGGACCGGCGCTATAGATAACACTTGATAACAATAGATAACACTTGAGGGCATATCTGAATTGCCATGACTGCTTGCCGCGAAACGGCAAGCGAAGTAAAAACCAAAATTTGGGTGGTGGGCGCAGCCCACTTGGCTGGAGAGAACGCATATGCTGACGGATCTGATCAAGCGGGCCGGCGTTGTGGGCGCGGGCGGGGCGGGCTTTCCCACACATGTGAAGCTGGACGCGAAGGCGGACTGCCTCATCGTAAACGCGGCGGAGTGTGAACCGCTCATCGAAACCGACAAATACCTCTGCCGCACATACTCTGAAGAGATCATCGACGCCGCGCGGCGCGTGGGCGCGCATCTGGGCGCCGGACGCATCGTGATCGCGCTCAAACGGAAATACACGCGTGAAATCGAGGCGCTCGGCCGCGCGATTCATGCGCGGGGCGCGCCGGTCGAGCTGTTTTTGATGGACGCGTTTTACCCCGCGGGGGATGAGCAGATCATCGTGCAGCTCGTGTGCGGCCGCCCGGTGCCGGAACGCGGCATTCCGCTGGCCGTGGGCGCCGTGGTGGACAACGTGGGGACGATGGTGGGCATCCACGACGCGCTGCAAGGCACCCCCGTCACCGAAAAATATCTCTCGGTGACGGGCGCGGTGGAGCGGCCCGTCATGCTGAAGGTCCCGCTCGGCACCCCCGTCCTCGATTGCGTCCGCGCGGCGCGGCCCGCCGCGCAGGCGTACGACTTGATTGTGGGCGGCCCGATGATGGGCCGGGTCTGCACCGACGCCGGGCGGATCGCCGCGCTGCGCGTCTTAAAAACCACCGGGAACCTCCTGTTGCTTCCGAAGGGGCATCCCCTCACCGCGCGGGCCGAAAAGCCGCTGCGGCGCGTCATCCGCCAGGCGCAGAGCGCGTGCCTGCAATGCCGGATGTGCACGGAGCAGTGCCCCCGGTACAGAACCGGGCACCGCATCCGCCCGCACCTCGTCATGCGGAGCGTCTTCTTGGAGTATCTGACGGAGGACAGGGACAAGTACGAGCGCATGTACGGCGATGCGGCAAATTGCAGCGAATGCGGCCTGTGCGAGCTCTACGCCTGCCCGATGGGGCTGTCGCCCCGCAGGGTCAACGCCTTTTTGAAAGGCCGCCTGCGCGACCTGGGCATCGACGTTCCCAAGAACCCCGCGCCCGAGGTCAGGGAGTCCATTTTGTCGGGGAAGGCGTCCACAAGCCGGTTGGAGGCGCGCCTGGGGCTGCGCGAATACGCGCGGCGGCACGCGGGCGACGAATGCCTCACGCTCGAGCCGGAACGGGTGACACTGCCGTTTTCCCAGCACATCGGCCGGCCCGCCGTCCCGGTCAAAAAGAAGGGCGCGCGCGTTGAGAAGGGCGAGCTGCTCGCGCAGGCGCCGGAGGGCGCTCTGTCCGCCCATCTGCACGCCAGCATCGGCGGTGTGATCGAGAGCATAGACGAGCAATGCGCCGTCATCAGGCGGGAGAGTTAGACAATATACACTATATATTGTATGTATGCACTATATGTTGTGGTTCTGAATTTGAAAGTGTGATTTCCACACAGTCCGGCGGAGGGGGTGAAATCAGTGAACGAAGCGATCGGCGTCATCGAATTTTCGAGCGTCGCCCGCGGCATCGAGGCCACGGACCACATGCTCAAAACCGCGCGGGTCACACTTCTCAAATCGTCGACGGTGTGCCCGGGAAAATACATCACCATCCTCGGGGGCCATGTGGAGAACATCAAGACCGCCGTGAGCGCCGGCCTGCGCGCGGGCGGCGAATACGTTGTGGATACGCTGGAGATTCCAAACGTCCACGCGCAGCTGATCCCGGCGATTGTGCAGAGCAACCCCGTCGAGCACCCGAGCGCGGTGGGCGTGATGGAATTTTATTCGGTCACCGCCGGCATCCTCGCCGCGGACGCTGCGGCCAAGGCCGCCCGCGTCACTTTGATCGAGGTGAAGATCGGCTACGCCATCGGGGGCAAAGGCGTGGTCCTGCTGACGGGGGAGTTGGAAGCCGTGAAGACGGCCATCCGCGCGGCCTGCCCGGACGGCGACCAGCTGCTGCAAGTCTCCGTCATCGCCAGGCCGGAACACAGCCTGCTGGAGACGCTGCTTTGATATCTGACATCTAACATCTGACATTTGAAAACGCCCGCCGACGGGGCGGGCCATTGACAGGGAGGCCAATTATGGAAATTATTGTAAGACAACCCACGGAAGGTGAAATCCGCTATATGAAGCGCGAGGCCGTTTGGGAATGCGGCGTGTCTGAATTTGCCTGGCGCTACGACCGCGACGAGATCTGTCTGATCCTCGAGGGGCAAGCCGTCGTGTCATACGACGGCGGCAGCGCCTCTTTCGGCGCGGGCGATCTGGTGTTCTTCCCCAAAATGGACTGCGTGTGGAAGGTGCTGGCCCCGATCAAAAAACACTACCGCTGAGGGGTGTGACACGCCCAAAGCGCCCGGCGGTTCGCCGCCGGGAGGAGACGCCCGCCGGAAGGAGACGCTCAATGGAATTGAACAGAAAATTCATTGAAGACATGATCCGCGAACAGTCGAACATGCCCCTCGAGGAAAACGACGCGATCCGCCGGTTTGACGCCTGTCCCAAGATATTCTTCGGCGCGGATGCGCTGGATTATCTGCTCGGCCTGCCGAAGGACAAGACGATCGTCATCACCGACCCGTACATGGTCAAATCCGGTACGGTGGCGGAGATCACGTCTCGGCTGGCGCAAAACCGGATCGAGCACGTCGTTTTCTCCGAAGTTGAGCCGGACCCCTCCATCGAGACGGTCGCGGCGGGCCTGCAAGTGATTTTTCGGGAAAAACCCGGCACCGTCATCGCGCTCGGGGGCGGCTCGGCGATCGACGCCACAAAGGCGATGCTGTACTTCTGCATCCGCCTCAAGAGCGGGCTGATGGAAAAGCAATACGTCCGCCGTCCGATGTTTGTCGCCATCCCCACCACCAGCGGCACCGGGTCGGAGGTGACGTCCTACGCGGTCATCAGCGACCGCCGGCAGGGCGTCAAAATCCCGCTGCGCCACCGCAGCATGATCCCGGCGGTGGCGATTTTGGACCCCCACTTTACCCGGACGCTGCCGGCGGACATGGTTGCCTACACGGGCATGGACGTACTCACGCACGCGATCGAGGCGTACGTGTCGCCCGGGGGCAATGATTTCACCGGAATGTTCGCGGTCGAGGCCGCCGGCATCACCCTGCGGTGCCTCCCCGCGCTGCACAGGAACGCGGGAGACAGCGACATGCGGGAAAAGATGTACAGCGCGTCGACGATGGCGGGGCTTGCCTTTACAAACTCCGGCCTCGGGCTCTGCCACGGGATCGCGCACACGCTGGGCGCGCAGTACCACATACCCCACGGCAAGGCAAACGCCGTCGCGCTGCCCTATGTCATATTGTTCAACGCGGGGCTCGGCCCCCACCGGCGGTCCGGCGTCCGGGCGCGTTACGCGCAGATGGCCCGGAAGCTGGGTATGCGGGCGGCCGACGACACGGAGCTGTGCCGGATGATGGTGCTGACCGCCCGGATCCTCTGCGAACAGTTCGGCATCCCCACCTCTCTGGCGGACTGCGGCGTCCCGGAGGCCGCCTTCTACGGGGATATGGCGCAAAACATCGACAAAATCCTGGAGGACGCCTGTACCAAGGCCAATCCGTTGGAAGTGAACCGCGAAGACCTCCGCGCTCTGCTGGACGACATATACCGGGGCGTGCTGACGGTTTTCAAAAAATAGACAGCCCAAAGTGGGACGCGCCCACAATCAAAAACGGAGGTACTGCAAGATGGATATGCTGGACCGCGACCTGCAGTCGGTGCAGGCTGTGCGCGGCCTGGTCCGCGGGGCGCGCGAGGCGCAAAAACAGCTCATGGAGTTTTCCCAGGAACAGATTGACAGGATCGTCGAAGCGGTGGCAAGGGCCGGCTATGACAACGCCGTCCGTCTTGGGCAAATGGCCGCCGACGAGACCGGGTTCGGGCGCGCCGACGACAAGACGATCAAAAATCAATTTGGGTCGATGTCGGTGTACGAGGCGATCAAAGACATCCGGACGGTCGGCGTGCTTCACGAGGACACGGACGCCAAAGTGGCGGACATCGCGGTGCCGATGGGTGTGGTCGCCGGGCTGATCCCCTCGACCAACCCCACGTCCACCGTCATGTACAAGGCGCTGCTCGCCATAAAATCGGGGAACGCCATTGTGTTCTCCCCGCACCCCGGGGCCAAGAATTGCATCCTCGAGACCGTCCGCGTGCTCCGCGAGGCGGCCGAGGCCGCCGGCTGCCCCCAAGGCGCGCTCGGCTGTATCGAGATCCTGACGATGGAGAGCACAAACGAGCTGATGCGGCTGTCGGATCTGATCCTCGCCACCGGCGGCACCGCTATGGTGAAGGCGGCGTACTCCTCGGGCACGCCGGCGATCGGCGTGGGCCCCGGCAACGGGCCCGCCTTCATCGAGCGCTCCGCCGACATCCGGCTGGCCGTAAAACGGATCGTGGACTCCAAGACCTTTGACAACGGGACGATCTGCGCGTCCGAACAGTCGATCGTGACGGAGGACTGCATCAAAGAGGAAGTCGCGGCCGAACTGCTCCGCCAGGGCGCGTATTTTTTGAGCGCGGAGGAAAAGGAAAAGGTGAGCGCGGTGCTGATGCGGCCGGGCGGGACGATGAACCCCCGGATCGTCGGAAAATCCGCGCAACACGTCGCCGATCTGGCGGGCGTCCGCGTTCCGGCGGACACGCGTGTGCTGGTCGGTTTCGAAACGGAGGTCGGCGGCAAGACGCCGTTTTCAAAGGAAAAACTCTGCCCGGTGCTGGCCTTCTATGTGGAGCCGGACTGGGAGGCCGCGTGCGAAACATGCGTGCGGATTCTCCGCCACGAGGGGGCCGGGCACACGCTCATCATCCATTCCAACGACGAGAGCGTCATACGGGCGTTTGCCCTCAAAAAACCCGTCAGCCGGATCCTTGTGAATACGTCCGGCGCCCCGGGCGGCATCGGCGCCACCACGAACCTGTTTCCGGCGCTCACCCTGGGCTGCGGGGCCGTGGGCGGCAGCTCCACATCGGACAACATCGGGCCGCTCCATTTGATCAACATCCGCCGGCTGGCGTACGGCGTGAGGGAACTGGACGACATCCGCGCGCCGCGCGCCGCGCAGCCCGCCGCCCAACTCTCCGGCGGGGACGAAGACGCATTGGTGCGGGCCATCGTATCCAAAATTTTACACAATTTAGAACGCCGTGCCACCTAAATAACAAGATTTAGATGACGCAGGATACGAGTCCGCTGAGACGGGCCGCGCTTTGCGGCGCGCCTCCAATGGAGTGGTATATGATGAACAAAAACTTGATCGAAACCGTCGCCGCCGGGGTCGTGCGGCGCCTGCTCGGGCAGTGCGTCGAAGTGGAGGCCTCCGGACGCCATGTGCATCTGAGCGAAGAGGCCGTGGAAGCGCTGTTTGGGAAGGGTCACGCGCTCACAAGAAAAACCGGGCTGAGCCAGCCCGGCCAGTACGCCTGTTTGGAACGGATCGCCGTGCAAGGGCCGAAAAAGACGATGGAAAACGTCGTCGTCTTGGGGCCGGAGCGCGCGCAGACACAGGTGGAGATCTCCGCGACGGACGCGCTGACACTGGGCATCAAAGCCCCGGTTCGCATGAGCGGCGAGCTCGCGGGCACCCCCGGCGCCAGGTTGATCGGCCCCCGGGGCGTGTTTGACATCGGCGAGGGCGTCATTGTGGCCAAGCGCCACATCCACATCACGCCGGAGGACGCCTCCCGTCTGGGGATCGCGGACAACGAGGATGTGGACGTGACGGTGTTCGGCGAACGCGCCGCGACGTTTCACGGCGTCACGGTGCGGGTGTCGCCGCTGTTCGCGACCTTTATGCACATCGACTACGACGAGGCCAACGCGTGCGGACACGTGAAAGGCATGGTGGGATTCATCCAAAAGGCGCGGCGACCCGCGTGGGGGAGGGGCCATGAGTAATCCAAACCACACCCGGCCAGAGGCGATTTACATCGTGGAATACGCCGGGATCCCCATAGGGATCGACGTGCTCGATCGCATGGTGAAACGCGCGTCGGCGGACATCCTCTACGCGAGGCCGGTCTGCATCGGGAAATTTCTCATTGTGATGGGCGGCGGCGTCGACGATGTGCGGGAGGCCCGGCAGGCGGCGGCCGACACCGGCGCCAAAGCGCTGCAAGAGCGCCTGCTGACAGGCGCTCACAGCGAGATCCTCACCTATTTTCACCGTGTCCGGGACAACAGGAAGAAGAGCATAACCGACAAAACCGCCGTCGGGATCTTGGAGACCAGGCACGCGGCAAGCGGCTTTTACAGCCTGGACGCGGCGCTCAAACGCGGGCGCGTGCGGCTCGAACAGTTGTGGCTCGGGCACTGTATAGGAGGAAAATTCTGCTATATTCTGAGCGGCCGTGTGGAGGACATCCACTCCGCGCTCACCGCCGCCCGGGAAAGTCTGGACCCGGCCGAGATCGTCTCCGACAGGATCATACCGGCCCTGAACGAAAAAGCGGCGGCGTTTTTATTTAGGGCGTATGGGTGAATCAAGCGTCAAAGCGCCAAAATTCTTTCGACGGCGGTTTGGACGCGGGCGCGGTCGCCGAAGCTGGAGAGGCGGAAGAAGCCCTCGCCGTTTTGGCCGAAGCCGGCGCCGGGGGTTCCGACCACGTGGGCCTTTGTCAGCAAAAAGTCGAAATATTCCCACGAGCCGAGGCCGCCCGGGCATTTGAGCCACAGATAGGGCGCGTGCCGCCCGCCGGTGTAGAAGACGCCCAGACGGTCCAGCATGTCGGCGAGGATCCGCGCGTTGCCCAGGTAATAGTCTGTGATCTCCCGCACCTGCCGCTGCCCCTCGGGCGTAAACACCGCCTGCGCGCCGCGCTGGATGATGTAGGGCACGCCGTTGAACTTTGTCGTCTGGCGGCGCAGCCACATCTTGTTTAAGCGCGTGCCCTCGTATTCGAGCGCGTGGGGCACCACCGTATAGCCGCAGCGCGTCCCCGTAAAGCCGGCTGTCTTAGAGAGGGAGCAAAATTCGATGGCGCAGTCGTACGCGCCCTCGATCTCGTAGATGCTGCGGGGCAGGCTGTCGTCGCGGATAAAGCACTCGTAGGCCGCGTCGAAGAGAATGAGCGCCTTCTGCGCGCGCGCGTAATCGACCCACTCGCGCAGCGCCTCCCGCCCGTAGACGGCGCCCGTCGGGTTGTTCGGGGAGCAGAGGTAGATGATGTCCGCCCGCACGCGCGGGTCCGGCATCGGCAAGAAGCGGTTTTCCTCCACCCCGCCGGCAAAGATCACCTCCCGCCCCAGCATCAGGTTGGTGTCCACATAGACAGGATAGACAGGGTCCGGCACCAGCACAACGTTGTCGCGGTCGAAGATATCGAGCATATTGCCCGTGTCGCTCTTCGCGCCGTCGCTGATGAAGATCTCCGACGCGTCGAGCGACACGCCGCGCGCGCCATACGCGTCCCGTATGGCCTCGCGCAAAAAGGCGTACCCCTGTTCCGGGCCGTAGCCGTGGAAGCCGGCGACCGTTCCCATCTCCTCGGAGGCGGTTTTCAGCGCGTCCACCACGGCGGGGCAGAGGGGCTGCGTGACGTCGCCGATCCCCAAACGTACGATGTCGGTCTCCGGATGCGTCTCCCAAAAGGCACTCGTCCGCCGTCCGATCTCCACAAACAGATAGTTGTCGCGCAGTTTTTTATAATTCTGATTGACCTTCACCGATTACCACATCCTTTATAGAAAATATGGAAAATTTAGTAAAATCAACGCCGTCCGACGGATGCCGCCGGGCGGTTTGTCATTCTTCGTATGTGCGGATCAGGCGCGTCGCGATCTCACGCTTCGGGAGTCGCAGGTCCATAGCCTGCTTTTCGATATAATGGTGCGCCTGCGGTTCCGTCATCTTGAGATAGGAGATGAGCAGACACTTCGCCCGGTCCACCAGGCGGATGTCCTCAATCTTCTGCCTGAGAAGATCGTTTTGATTTTGCAGGCCGCGCAGACGGTGGTGCGCGGCCTGTGTCAGTTTGAAAGCCGACCAGAGCGTCTGCTTGTTCAGCGGCTTGGCCAACACAAAAATACCATAATCTTCCAGTTTCTCGGACACCGTGTCCGCCACGTCGCTCTTCACCAGACACATCACCTGCGAGACGCCCTGTTCTACAACGGAGATGGCGAGCTCGGAGCCGAACTCGTCCGGCAGCGGGGTGTTGATCACACACATGTCAAAGCTGCGGTCCAGCAACAGGCGCTTGGTCTCCGCCGCATGGCCCGTGTAAACGACGTCCTGGTACGCGTGGACAGACAAAAACTCACGGAGCACCTCCCGGCCCTTCTCCGAACCGGAGACAATCAGGATGCTCTCCAAAACGGACCACCACCTCCCTCGGGCCGCCGCTCGGGCCGACCGGCCCGGCGGGCGCCCGGAGACACAGACTCACCGCGTCTCCTCGCGCTTGAACCGAATGTATTTTTCGGTGTACGCGTCGCCCAGGATCGAACGAACGAAGTCGCTGTCCGCCATGCAGTCCAGCGCGTCGCCCAGAGACTGCGGAAGCCGCGGCGCGTCTGTTTCGTCGCCCTGTTCGTACATGTTCACGTCGATCGGCGGCGGCAGCGGCAGGGAGCGCCGGACCCCGTCCAGCCCCGCATGCAGCAGCAGCGTGAGCAGGAGATGGGGGTTTGCCGCCGGGTCCGGCGAACGCAGTTCCATGCGCGAGTGGTCCTCCGAGGCGGTGGGGATCCGGATGAGCTGCGACCGGTTCTGGTGCGCCCAGGAGATGTAGGGGGGCGCCTCGTTTTGCGCGAAGCGGATATACGAGGACAAGAGCGGGTTTGCCACCGCCGTGATCTCGGCGATGTGGTCGAGGATCCCGGCGATGAAGCCCTCCGCGGTGGGGGAGTGCTCCGCCCCGCTTGTCCGGAAGATGTTGCGGCCGTTTTGCGCGAGGGAAAAGTTCAGATGAAGCCCGTTGCCGTTTTGTTCCTCGATGGGCTTGGGCATAAACGACGCCCACAGCCCGTTGGACGCGGCGATGGAGTCCACCGCCGACTTGAGGATGACAAGGTCGTCGGCCGCCTTGCGGATGTCGCAGTAGTGGAGATCGACGCCGTGCTGGCCCGGGCCGCGCTCGTGGTGGGAGTTTTCCGCCATGACGCCCATTTGGTCCAAATAGAGGCAGATGTCGCGGCGAACGTTCTCGCCCCGGTCGAGCGGCGCCACGTCGAGATATCCGGCGTCGTCAAAGGGGACGTCCGTGGGGGCGCCGTCCTCCCCGACGTGGAAGAGGTAGAAGTCGCACTCGCTGCCGACGCGGCAGAGGAGGCCCATCTTCTCCGCGCCGTCGGAGGCCTCGGCCAGCAGCCGGCGCGTGTCGCCCTCAAAGGGGGCGCCGTCCGGGTACCGGATGTCGCAAAAAAAGCGCACGACGCGCCCCTGCTGGGGCCGCCAGGGCAAAATGTGCAGCGTGGCGGGGTCCGGGAAGAGACAGAGATCCGACTTCTCAACCGACAAAAAACCGGCGATGGAAGAGGCGTCGAAGATCACGCCCTCTTCAAACGCGGCCTCGAGATGGCGCGACACAATGGAGATATTTTTTTGCACGCCCCAAATGTCACAAAACGCCAGTTTTACAAATTTTACATCGTTTTCCTGCACAAATTGCAGGACTTCCTTGGTGGTGTACGTCACAGGAGGTTCTCCTTTCCGTTTCGGTCCACCGCCGCGTCTACGCCGCCGCGGCTGTTCAGCTGTTCAATTGTATACGTATAATTGCCGGTAAGGGTTGCGGCTGTCGGGGGCCAGTATGAAAAAAGTGCTTTTCGACATCATATCACAATTCATGTCAAAAGTCGAACAAAATTCGCTCACCAGCGGGGCGATCTCGTCGAGATCTTCCCCGGAGGCCCGCCGGGCCATGACCTGCCGGGGCAGGCCCGCGGGCGGCTCGTCGCAGCGCAGGATGATCCGCCCGCCGTGCATCCCGGTGCCGCAGAATTCCCCGACGATGGGGAGGCCGTCGGTGTGCAGGCCCAGCACAAGGATGAGCCCGCCCGCCTGGTATTCGCCGAGGAAGCTCCCGGCGCGGCCGCCGATCACCAGGACGGGGCGCTTGTCGGCGTATTGCTTCATGTGGATCCCGGCGCGGTAGCCCGCGTTGTCCCGAATCAAGATCCGGCCGCCGCGCATCGCATAGCCGGTGGCGTCTCCGCTGGAACCGTGGATGATGATGGTCCCGCCGTCCATTGTGTCGCCCGTCGCGTCCTGCGCGTTGCCGTACACCGTGATGCGGCCGCCGCCAAAATAGGCGCCGAGCGCGTTCCCCGGGGTGCCGTGAAGGCTGATGTTCGCGTCGCGCATCCCGCCGCCGATGTAGCGCTGCCCCTGGCAGTTTTCTACCGAAACTTCCTCGCCGGCCTCCCGGATCTTCCGGCACAGGTCTTCAAAATGCATACCGTCCGCTTGAATGATCATGCCGGTTTCACCCCCAGCTTTTCCTGCCTGTCACGCCGTGAGAAGGCGATGAGGCCCGGTTTGTCTTTGATGAGATCGAAGTCGATTGTGTCGAGCGGCACCCTGTCGCGAATCAGCGCGGTGTAGATGCCGGCGCGCAGCACATCCCCAATCAGGATAAAGCCCCGCAGCAGGTTGTCGCGGCGGACGAGTTTGCGGTAGTTGTCCTCCCCGCACCTGACGTAGGCGTCGCCCGCGTAGCTGCCGGCGCTGACGATGTGCAAACCCCAGAACCCAACGGCGTTCATCGGCATCGCGGTGCAAAAAGGTTCGCCGCCGCCGGCCATGTGGAGCCCGGCGGTTTCGCCCTGCAAATAGGCGTTGGGGAGCAGCGCCAGCGGTTTTCGCTCGCCGCTCGTGATGTCGAGGCTCTCGGTGCAGTCGCCCGCGGCGTAGACGTCGGGCAGATTGGTGCGCATGTATTCGTCGGTGATGAGCCCGCGGCCCACCGCCGCGCCCGCCTCCCGGGCCGGCGACACGCGGGGCCGCACGCCCACCGCCAGCACCAGAACGTCAAAGGGAACCTCCGTGCCGTCGGTCAGGCGCGCCGCGCCGGCCTCAAACCGCGCGACCGAGACGGAGAGGAGGAACCGGACGCCCTGCCGCTCGATGTGCGCTTGCACGAGCGCCGCCGCCCTCTCGTCGAGCACACTGGGTAAGATCTGCGGCGCAAGATCGACAACCGTGAGAGAGGCCGCCCGCCCGGAGAGCCCTTCGGCGCATTTGAGGCCGATGAGCCCCGCGCCGACGATCAGCACGCGGCTGTCCGCCGTCACGGCCGCCGCCAGCGCGTCGGCGTCGTCCAGGGAGAGGAAGGTGAATTTCTTCGGCACCGCGTCCAGCCCCTCCATAGGGGGCACAAAGGGGGCGGAGCCGGTGGCGACAAGCAGCTTGTCGTAGGGGAGCGTCCGCCCGTCGTCCAGCGCGACCGTCTTGCCCGCGGGGTCCAGTGAGAGCGCCGCGCGCCCCAGCAGGGGGGTGACGCCGTGCGTCTCGTAAAAATCGGCGCCGCGGTAACGCATCCTCTGCCGGTCCGTCTGTCCGGCCAGCAGGTAAGAGATGAGCGGGCGGGCGTAAGTGTGGTGCGGCTCCTGCGAGACGACAGTGACGGCGCCTGTCTTGTCCAACCGCCGGATCCCCTCCACGCAGCCGACCGCGGCCGCGGAGTTGCCGATGATCAGGTACTGTTTCGTCTTCATATGCATCCCTCTTTCATAGCGCGGCCGCTTTGGGCGCGTCGGAATCCTCATAGACGATCGCCCTGTTGGGGCAGTGTTTCACGCAGGCAGGCTCGCCGGCGGTGTTTTTGAGGCAGAGCTCGCATTTTTGCATCATCCCGTCGTCCGAGGGCATGATGGCCCCGTAAGGGCAGACAAGCACACAGGTGTGACACGCCACGCAGCGGTCCTTGTCCACGGTGATGAGGCCGCCTTCGCTGCTGAGCGCGCCGGTGATGCAGCTCTTGACGCACAGGGGTTCCTCGCAGTGACGGCAGGAGACGGCGAAACTGATGCCGCCGCGTTCCTCCACTTGGATTCTGGGGTTGATCCGCCGGTTCATCAGCGCTTTGGCCATGTCGTCCGAGCCTGAGTTCGCAAAGGCGCAGTAGTACTCGCACAGATGACAGGCGAGACACCATTTTTCGTTGACATAAATTCGTTTCATATATGTAATGCCTCTTCCCTTTACACATATCATTCGCACATATTATTTACGCATATTACTCACCCGCGTGCCGGATGCCCAAAATCGACAGTTCCTTTTCGTTCAGCCCCACGCCCCGCAGCATCAGGCGGTTGCCCCGCAGGGCCTCGATCGAGTTGATGCCCATGCCGCCCATCATCTCCATGATCTCGTGCCGCCAGGCGGTGACCAGGTTGACAAGGCGCTGAAAACCGACGTCCGGGTTTAGGCGCTTCACCAGCGCGGGCCGCTGGGTGGCGATGCCCCAGTTGCATTTGCCGAGCTGGCAGGTTCGGCACAGGTGGCAGCCGAGGGCCAGCAGCGCGGAGGTCGCCACGTATACGGCGTCCGCCCCGAGGGCCACGGCCTTTACAATGTCCGCGCTGTTGCGGATGCTGCCGCCGACGACAATGGACACGTCGTTTCGGATCCCCTCGTCGCGCAGCCGCTGGTCCACGCCGGCGAGCGCCAGCTCAATGGGGATGCCCACATTGTCGCGGATGCGCGTCGGCGCCGCGCCGGTGCCGCCGCGGAACCCGTCGATGGCAATGATGTCCGCGCCGCTGCGCGCGATGCCGCTCGCGATGGCCGGGACATTGTGAACGGCGGCGATCTTCACTATGACCGGCTTTTTGTAGTCCGTCGCCTCTTTCAGCGAATAGACGAGCTGACGCAGGTCCTCAATGGAGTAGATGTCGTGATGGGGGGCGGGCGAGATGGCGTCGGAGCCCTCGGGGATCATGCGGGTCTTCGCGATGTCGCCCACGATCTTTTCCCCGGGCAGGTGCCCGCCGATGCCGGGCTTCGCGCCCTGGCCCATTTTGATCTCCACCGCCGCGCCGGCGTTCAAATAGTCCTTGTGGACACCAAAGCGGCCCGAGGCCACCTGGATGATCGTATGGGCCCCGTATTGGTAGAAATCGCTGTGCAGCCCGCCCTCGCCGGTGTTGTAAAAGATGCCGAGCTCGCGCGCCGCGCGGGCGAGACTCTCGTGCGCGTTGTAGCTGATAGAGCCGTATGACATGGCGGAGAACATGACCGGAACGGACAGCGCAAGCTGGGGGGCGGCGTTGTCGATGAGCCGGCCGTCCGGGCCGCGCTCCACACGCACGGTTTTGCGTCCGAGGAAGGTTCGCGTCTCCATAGGCTCGCGCAACGGGTCGATGGAGGGGTTTGTGACCTGTGAGGCGTTGATGAGCATTTTGTCGAAATACACCGGGTAGCCCTTCGGCGTGCCCATAGAGGAGAGCAGCACGCCGCCGCTCTCGGCCTGCCGGTAGACCTCGCTGATGACCTCGCCTGTCCAGTTGGCGTTCGGCCGGAACGTGTGGTCCGTCTTGACGATTTTGAGCGCCTTGGTGGGGCAGAGGCTGACACAGCGGTGGCAGGCCACGCAGTGTTCCTCGTAGGAACGCATGGTGTCGAGTTCCTCGTCGTACAAATGGGCCTCGTTGGCGCACTGCCGCTCACAGACGCGGCAGATGATGCAGCGCTGCGGGTTGCGCACAACTTCGTACTCGGGGTAGAGCATCCGCATTACGCGTCACCTCCGTCCAATGTTACGATCACGGGTTCCCCCGCGCCGGGGGCCCAGATGCGGTCTACACTCGGCGCCAGCGCGCGGATCGCGCATTCCTCGCTCGCGGCGTAGACCATAGATCCATGCTCGGCCACCACCATCGAGCGCAGTTTCAGCCTGTCGCCCAGCACCATCATCCCCCGGTCAAACCCGAGCAGGATAGAAAACGGACCGGTGATGAGCAGGCTTCCGAAGGACTTGCGCAGGTAGCTGACCCAGCCCCGCTCCTCCTCGGGAAGCCCAGAGATGGAGGACCAGAACGGGGCGGCGATGACGCGGGCCACCTCGCGGAGCGTCAGGCCGACTTTGCGGTGGAGGTAGTCGATGATATAGGTGATGACCTCGGTGTCGGTCAGCAGTGTGCATTTGTACCCGAACATCTCAATGTAGCGCCGGTTTGCGTCGTATGAGGAGATCTCCCCGTTGTGCACCACCGAATAATCGAGCATCGCGAAGGGGTGCGCGCCGCCCCACCAGCCCGGCGTGTTGGTCGGGTAGCGGCCGTGCGCCGTCCAGCAGTGGCCCTCGTATTCCTCCAGCCGGTAAAACGCGCCCACGTCTTCGGGGAAGCCGACCGCCTTGAACACGCCCATGTTCTTCCCGCTGGAAAACACGTGGGCGCCCTCGATCCGCGTGTTGACGCGAAACAGCGACCGGGCGACGAATTCCCGTTCGTCGAGCTGACTCGCCTGCAAGCGGGTGGGCAGAGGCGTGACAAAATAGCGCCAGATAAGAGGTTCGTCGGTGATGGCGGGGATTTTGCGCGTGGGAATTTTAGACAGATTGATGATGTCGAAATGCCTGTCTAAAAACGCCTCGCATTCCGCCTTGGCCGACGTGTGGCTGTAAAAAATATGCAGCGCGTAATAGTCTTTGTACTCCGGGTAGATGCCGTAGCCGGCAAACCCGCCCCCCAGCCCGTTGGAACGGTCGTGCATCGTGCTGATAGACCGGATGATGCCCGCTCCGTCCATCCGCGCGCCCGTCCGGGAAAAGATCCCGGCAATCGCGCAGCCGGAGGGGATGCGTACCTGCCCTTCCTTTTGCATGGTCAGCCCCGTCCTTTCCTCCGCTCTTTCTCAAAAGAATCGCGAACATAAAGAAAAGCATTCACCAGCACCGCGCGGACCCGCGCGACGCGTGTGAACACCATCGTCCATGCTGAATACTATAAAGGATTTTCGCGCGGAAGTCAACAGTGATTTTTAAGACCCGCGCCCCCGGCGCGTCAGGCCGGCTCGTCATCCGGCCAGTCGGGGGGGCCGCCGTCCGGTTCCGCCGCGTCTTCGTCGCCGTACGGTTCCAGCAAAGACCGGAGCATACGGTCTACAATGTGTTCCGCGTGGAGCAGGAAATTTCCGCAGATCTCCCGCGCCTGTGCGTGGCTGCCCGTCATGAGTTCCATTTGCAAGATCGCGTCCCGCCCGTCCGTCATTTTGAGGCTCGCAAGCGGTTCCCCGTCCCGTTCGATCACATGGGCTTCGAGACGCGCGTGCCGCTGGATCCGGTTGAGGACAATCAGCACGGTCTCTTTGGCGGCCCGCCGCAGCGAAAAAGGCACGCTGCTCTCGACAACGCGGCCGGTCTCGCCGCCCCGCGGCGTGATGCGGTAGACCTCCCGGCCGTTTTTGTCCTGTTCTTTACACATGAGCCCGCCTTCCAACAATTCGGCGACGCACTCGCAGTAAAGGAAATAATTGATGTTGTCGTCGATCAGCACCATCTCGCTCATCTGGTCGAACGTGACCGGATCCGGCACGTGGCGCATGACGTACAACACAAAGATCTTCAAATCTGTCTTTCCGCCGCCAAATCCATACCGCGCCATCTTCACACAACCCTCATCGCCATAGCCATATTTCCGAACGTTCCCGTCATTTGCCGGGCCTGTGCTTTTGGCGCTGCGTCCGCTCTCACATTTATGTCAGTTGTTGCCATAGCAGCGCCCCCAATGAATTTATTGTGTCACAAGTGGGTCACGTTGTCAACGCGATTTTCGAAATTTGCTTTCGTCGCGCCTGTGGATTTCCAATATAAGGAAATTATGTGAATTTTTCAAAGATTGTTAACGCTTTTTGGTTTTTTACGTATTATCATGTGTAACAGTTACGCACGCATTCTCATGGGAGTGAATCGAAGTGAAAGGGGTGAGGAGGCAGATATGCCGGGGACGGTTCAAGAAGAGGGGATGTACGCCGTCGAAAGCGATGAGGCGCCCCAGCGCGGCGCTTTGACCGTGGAGAGTTTTACGGAAATATTCGAGACCTACTACGACAGAATTTTCCGCTATATCTTTTGCAGAGTCGGCGACTACCACGCGTCGGAGGATTTGAGCAGCCTGGTGTTCGAACGCGCCCTCGTAAATCGCGCCGCTTACGCCCCGCAAAGGGCGGGCCTTGCCGTGTGGCTGTTCGCCATTGCGGGGAACGCGGTGGCGGATTATCACAGAAACAGGAAGAAACGCGGGGTTTTCTCTCTTGAAGTCCTCGGCGACGTCGCTTCGCCGGACAACCCGGAGGAAAGCTGCCTGACCAAAGAAAAGCATCGGGAGCTCTACCGCGCTTTGGCGATACTGAGGGAGAAGGAGCGCAACATCATCGCGCTGAAGTATGGAGCGGGGCTGAAAAATACCGAAATTGCCGCGATGACGGGCGTCAGCGCTTCAAACATAGGCGTCGTTTTGTCGCGCAGTATGAGAAAGCTGGAGCGTTTTCTTTCAAAAGGAGGTTGCCGGAATGAATAACAACTGCGACAGGGCGCACGCGCTTTTGGATCTTACAAATATTCCCAGCGAGCCGACCAAGCGGCGCGCCTACAAACGGCTGGTGAGCCAAATACAGGCGGGGTCCCTCGACGGGGACACGCGCGAAAAAATGGAGGATACGGTTGTGAAAACGCGAAAAACGCGCAAGATCTTACTCATCGCCGCGGCGCTGGCGTGCGTGGTCGGCATGACCACGGCCGCGTACGCGTCGGGGATCGCGCAGAAGATCATCGCCCGCTTCCAGGTGGGCGGCATGGAAATCACACGGGTCGAAGAGGAGCTTCCGGTCTACGAGGCCCCTGCCTCCGGCGGGGAAGAGGACCGCACCGCCGACGGCGGCGCCCGCAACCTCTCACTTTCCGAAGCGCGCGACGGGCTCGGCGGCAATTTCGCGGCGCCGCGGCAACTGCCGGAGGGCTATGCGCAAACCGGCTGCGTGCTTCACGGGGCGGAGGGCGCGCACAAAGCCGTCGAACTGCAATACGGCAACGCCGGCGGCGACCTCATATCTCTATTGATTTCAGCCGGCGAAAACGGCATCCAAACTACCGAAGAGGTGCGCGTGAGAACGGTCGGCGAGGTCGAGATATATTACGCAAACGGCATCGTTCTATGGGAATACGACGGTTTCACCTACGAATTGTACCACATGGGGACAGTCGATCTTGACGACGCCGCCATCGACGGGATGGTCGGTTCCCTGACGACAGAGTAAAACCAAACGCGGCGAAGCAAAACACAAGCTGAGGGAGCCGACGCACAGGCGTCAGCCTCCTCAGCTTGTGCCACATTTGCCCCCACGCCATGCTTTCCGCTTGCTTGCGCACGTTTATTGCCAAGATCTTCTCAAATGTGGAGTTATGTGATATACTGACTTCGGACAATGCCAGAAAACGACGGCGGCCGCGCCCCCCGGATGTGAGATCTGTTGTGCAACCCGGAACCGGGATGTCCTGAAGAGTCAAAAATTTGGAGTGAATGGCTATTTTTTACCGTTCGCGCCATATTTACTACCGTTTGCGCCAAAAACTTCCCAAACACGAGCCAGTGTGATATACTGGCTCCAACATTCTTAGGCTGCACACACTCAATATGAGGTGAGGTGAGCCCCTATGCGTATCGCAATCTGTGATGACGACGCGAATACACAGCAACGCCTCACAGACGCCATTGAGGATTGGGCGACCGCCCGGAAATTTCAGGTAAACATTTTTCGTTACCCCAGCGCCGAGGCCTTCATCGCCGAATGGCCGGAGGTTTCGTTTGACCTTGCTTTTTTAGATATACAAATGAAAATTATGTCGGGCATCGAATTGGCACACTACATACGAAAAACTGACAAAAATATGATGATCGTCTTCGTTACAAGTTTTTCTCAGTATGTCTTAAACGGCTACGATGTAAATGCACTGCATTATTTAATTAAACCTCTCTCATCGACAAAATTACTGCCTATTATGGACAAAGCACATACCATCTGGAATTCCCGTCAAAAATCTGTCTTTTTGGTGTCAAATGGAAACGGATTGATAAAACTTCCTTTTGATAACATTTATTGTATCTCTATGCTGTCACACGCCGCAAAAATTCAAACTGAAAACGAAACCTATGAATTGCGCAAAACCGCTGAGGAATTAGATGATATATTGCCAGAATATTTTATCCGCTGTCATCGTTCTCATATAGTGAATCTTTTTAAGGCGGATTGTGTATATAAAGATTCGATTCTTTTATCAAATGGGAAAACTCTTCCTATCAGTCGGAATAACTCGAAAAAGATCAACGATGCGTTTATTCGTTTGCATACGGAGCGATAGTGGATGAATGTAGAATGGATTGTCATTGAGACGATCGCTGTGCTGGTTGAAAATTTGGCGGCGATATATTTTCTGCACAGCCGATATGTCTCAAAATATAAATCGATGACTCCACAGCTGTATGCATGGTTGTGTTCGGTTGTTTGGGGACTCAGCGCCACTTTCTTATCCTTGCCTTTTTATGACTATATAGCATGTGGAATTCTCATGGCCTATCTCTGTTTAGCCAAACAAGGCAAAGTGTTTCAGAAATTATTTGACATTGTTCTTGTTGAAGCTCTGAAAATAGGAACCTCTTTGGCGGGGGCAAGTTTGGCTGCATTTCTTAGCAATGTGACCATTGAAGATACACGGAAATACCAAGATCCTCCACGACTGCTAGCAATGATCTTTATCAAGAGTATTCAGCTTATATTGTTTTATGTTTTGGCAAAAAAGCAATTCAATCTACACAGCACAAAAAAGAAACCCATATTTATACTTTCTGGCGCGGTTATATTGGCTTTTCTGTGCCTGTCATCGATTCTTCTGAATTTATCGAAGTTTGATGCAACAACAAATGACATGCTAATATGGCTTGCAGTAGGACTCTTGTTTATCTTAATTGGAACCTTCCTAATGTATGAAGTGTTCGTTCACGAAGAGACCCGCAACATTGATCTTTCTACGAGTTTACAGCGCCTGCAGTTGGAGTCTAACTTTTTCAAAGAACTCGATGCTATGTATGCTGGTATACGTACATGGCGTCATGAATATAAGAACAACATCATTGCGTTACAAGCTCTGATCAACAACGGAAAGTCTAAAGAAGCGTTGGAGTACTTGGAAAAAATCAGCACAGAGACCATCATACAAGAAAACGCCATGTTGCAAACAGGAAATCCTGTACTGGACGCCGTGGTTAGTACGAAGCTTCGCTTGGCGCAATCTCACGGGATTGAGATCAATATACAAGCTGTATATCCTGAAAACAATCGCATTGCAGACAATGACATCTGCGCCATAATAGGCAATCTGCTGGACAACGCTATAGAGGCTTGTGAACGAATGAACGATATAGGAGCGTCAAAATTTATTTCCTTTTCTCTTTTGATGAAAGGGAAAAATCTATTGCTTTCTATCAAAAATAGTTTTGACGGCGAAGTCAAAAAAATAGGAGAGAGCTATCTAACACTTAAAGATAAGAGGTTTCATGGAATCGGAATACAATATGTAAATTCCATTGTGGAGAAATATCAGGGGCATATATTGTATGAATATGATGACAATGTATTTGAAACGCATGTCATATTGCCATTGATTTCGATACAAGAAGGGGAGAAAGATGGCGGCACTCATTCAAAGGATAACAAGCAAATGGAGTGAAACAGGCATGATTCAAAAGGCGGATGAGGACATTTATGAATACGGTTTGGAGAGGGAATCATGAAGAAGCGTTGTATTGTTGTATGTATCATTTTGTTTATACTTATGATATGCCATTACATTTATGTAAAGTATAATTCACTCAATAGCTCCTTTGAAGTCTTGATAGAACGGGAGATCAAAAAGGATATTAAGATTTTTGAAGAGATAGAAATAAAGATACCTTATGAGTCCGGTTATCAGAATTATTATTTCATTGGGTATTCTCTGGAAAATGACAGTAATAGCCTCGGCTTCTCCGTTTGTAAAATGCATAAAAGCGGGAAATTTTTCATCATCGATATCGGTGCCAACTCGCGTATACTGACGAAAAGAGGTAACAATATTTATACGGAATGGGTCGGTTTGTTTGAAAATATTGCCTCGACGAAGTATCTGGTTGTTATCAGCAATAACAGCAATCTTTCCAAGATCGTTCTCGAAAGAAAAATTTTGGGTGAGGAAATAATCTGGATTCACTCAACGCCAGCAATGAAAATTGTTGAAGATTTAGTCGAATCCCAGCTCATATCATATGATTTTTTTGATATAAACGATAACATAATAAGATGATTGCATGAATGATCTTGAAGCGATTAACATATTTTAGGAGGTGAACATATCGTGAAGGTGTTTCTCTGTAAGCATAAAGACAAATTGGTGTTAGGTGTAATAGCTTTATGCTTAATCACTGTCGGATTGTACTTTACAAAAAAACTCTTCCAGTCTACGCCCTCCTCTACAATATTTACTGACTTTAATGTACTACCGGGAGGAGTTGATGCGCCGAGTGGGATTAGCATTTCCATTTCCATTATTGATGATGATCGAGATTTCACATATCCACGCCCACATTATGATGGTGCAATTAGAATGACGGAAGAATGGGGGAAATTTGACCCTAAATGGTATCATATTGTCGGAGAAGCACAGAGGCGAGAAGAACTTTATCAGGCATTGAAAGCAGCGCTAGAAAGTTTTCGTCGGACTGAAAAAAGACAGACGTCTTCAAAGTTGCCAATGGAGTCTTCTGAAGAGTGAGTGTAGCCGCCGAGACAGAATGCCCGCAAACTCGCATTGCCATCCCAATGGCCACCCAAACCGATCTAATTTATTATAAAGGGGGAGACAACACCTTGAAACCACACACAAAAGTGACGCTAATCGCACTCATATCCATAGTAATTATATGTATCATCTATAATTACTTCGCCTATCCATATCACAAAGAAGATCTCGAAAATGCTGCGCGCAATGTTGTTTC
>JAIRTA010000045.1 GCA_031255175.1 Oscillospiraceae bacterium
AGCCCGCCTGCTCTTCAGCCGTGGCCTTGCCTTGGCCGATCAGCTGGATATACCCCAGCACCGCCGTCAATGGCGTCCGCATATCGTGGGAAATGTCCGTTATCGCTTTCCGCAGTTTCTGCTCTTTCGCGCGGAATGACTGGGCCTGCGCGGCTTTGGCACGTATCATGCGGTTGATCTCTTCCACCAGCCTCTCGCTGCTCTTGGCCGGCAGGCTCATGACGGCAAGCTGCGTCCGCCCTTCGTCGTTCAGCGCCTTCAGCCTGCGCGAAATCCGCCTGGTCTGTACATCCTGCATCACGCACAGCGCGGCGGATGCCAGCGCCGCCACGCCCAAAACAACAGTCAAGATGAGCATTGCGCCCTCCATATCAAAATTCTTTTTTCTCGAACATCATGCTGCCTATTGCCGCGAGCACTATGATACACGCGGCGGGGGCCAGCAGAAGCGCCACGCCGCCCGCAGCATGCGGGGCGCCTGCGGCAGCGCCAAAGTTGCCGTAGGCGCCAAAACCAGCGATGTGTTTGATAAAGCCAGCGAGCCCTGGCCAGGCAGCGCCTAGCCATTTCATGGCGTATGCCATCGCCGCGCTGATCGCAATGTAAACGAGGATGAGCGCGGACGTTTTCTTGAATACAATGCTTATGGCCTGGAAGACAGCCAGGAAAACGTTCACGCGCAGGAACAGGGAGGCCGCCTGCAACGACGCCATGTCTTTGAGCAGGCTTAACCCGCTGTCCCCCCCAAGCCAATAGCTTGCGGAAACAATGCATGACAGCGAGCACACAGCCCATAAAAGCGCCAGCAGCAGGATCCCGGTGATGAGTTTGGCGATATAGACGGCGCTCCTTGAGGCCCCGCCCGCCATATCATTTTTATATAGGCCCAGCTGCATGTCTTCCCGGAAAGTGTGTTCCGTTAGGATCAAGGCCATGAGGCAGAACGCCGCATAGACAAGCGCCGGTATGGCGGCCAATATCACCCCCGCCGGATACATGCCGCCCGCCCCGGCGATCATGGCTGCCGGCAAGGCTGCGAGCAGAAGTGGCCAGATATAAAACGTGGGGCGCGTCATGATGCGGTACAGATCCGCTTTAATATAATTGAGCATTTGCCCTCCCCTCCTTCAGCAGCCCGATAAAATACGCCTCCAGATCCTTCCCCTCCCTCATGAGCGAAGATACCCCGACGCCGTTTTCGTTCAGCTCCCGGTTCAGCAGTTCCGGGCGCACTGCCCCGTCATAGCATCGGATGGTATTGTGGGGGAAGATCTTGTAGTTTCTGCACCCGCAGATGTTTTCCAGCACCGCGCAGGCCTTCTCGACATCGTCGACCGTCAGGGACAGCGCGTCGCTGCAGCGCGCGTGCAGTTCCTTGGAACTCAGCTGTTCGATGAGCCTGCCGTTGTGGATGAACCCAAAATGGGTCGCCACGGAACTGAGTTCTTTCAGGATATGGCTGGAAATCAGGACGGTGACGCCGCGCTCCCTGTTCAGCCTCAAGATCAGTTCCCTCACCTGCGAGATGCCTATAGGATCGAGCCCGTTCGTCGGTTCGTCCAGCACCAGCAGCTCAGGATCGCCCAAAATGGCGAGGGCAAGCCCCAGCCGCTCCTTCATCCCAAGCGAAAACTCCGAATAGCGTTTCCCGCCGACGCCGGGCAGGCCGACGGAAGCGAGCAGCCCGTCAAGGTTTTCAGAAACAGGCAGGCCCCTTTTCATGCAATAGATCTTCAGATTCTCCCTTGCGGACAGCTTTGGGTAGAACGCAGGCGCCTCGATCATGAAGCCCACGCGCGTCCGGGCCTCCGCAAGCCCCCTCTTGCCGCTGTGGCCAAACAGCCCGACACTTCCGGAAAACAGCGTGCTCTGGCCGCATACAACACGCATCAGCGTGGTTTTCCCCGCGCCGTTCTTTCCCACCAGCCCGAATATCTGCCCTCTTTCTATTTCAATCGATACATCGTCAAGGGCATACGACAGACCGTATTTTTTGGAAAGGCCGCACGCAGACAGCACAATTTCGCCCATTGGCCGATCCCTCCTTTATGCCCTTGATTTTATACAAGCCAATATAAGATGTCCTGAAGCAAAGCTGAAGTTTTCCTGAATTTTAGTCAGATGGAAATATTGGACAATATCAGATAATATTGGGATTAGGCCCCGGAATGGTGCGGAAGCCCTATTGGCTCAGGCGGTATCCGATGCCGCGGACGGTCTTGATGTATTCGTCATCGTCATATTTCGCAATCTTGTTTCGTATATGGCTGATGTGAACATCGATGGTATTGTCGTCGCCCATATAGTCCTGATCCCAGCAAAGGGCAAAGATGTTGCCCCTCGTGAACACCCGCTTCGGGTTTTGCATGAACAGCGAGAAGACCTGGTACTCAAGCGCGGTGAAATCTACCGCATTGCCGCATATTTCGGCCGTCATGGATCCAGTGTCCAGAACGCAGTTCTTGTGGCGGCATTCCTGCCCCGCGCCGGCCGCGCCCTGCGAAAAGACCCGGCTTCTGCGCAGCTGGGCTTCGACGCGGGCCAATACCTCCTCATGCTCGAAGGGTTTCGGCATGAAATCGTCCGCCCCCAGGCGCAGCGCTGTGACCCTTGCGTCTGTCCCCAATTTTGCGGACACCACGATTATGGGCATGGTGAAACGCTCCCGGACGTGCTGTATCAGCGTTTCCCCGTCAATACCCGGCAGCATCAAGTCCAGCAGGATGCAGTCAAACCGCTCGCCTTGCAGCAGCAGCCGGGCCTCCGATCCGGAATACGCGCTTGTCACATCGTGGCCGCTTTCCGCAAGCACCTTGGCGAGCAGCCCGTTTATGTCCGCGTCGTCTTCCACTATCAAGATCCTGCCTGTAAGCTCTGTGGCGGCGTCTTTTGTCGTCATGCAACCCATCAATATCATCCCCAAATCTGTTCTTTGCCGGCCTGGCCGATATGCTTGCTCCGACAGTCGTGACGAGCGTCATAAACTCGGCGCGGCGCGGCGGGTGTGAAGTCGCTTCCTGCGGTGAAATTCTATGACAATATCATTGTACCAATGCACATTCCGCTGTACATGCCGCGCTTCCCCGTGCAACGCAGTTGGCGTTTCACGCCCCCGCTTTCGTGTAATGTGCGGCATATACGTCGTGAACATACCGCGATTGTAGCATAACGCGCCGCAAATTTCAATCTGTAGTGATTGACACCGCAAATTTGTTGTGATATTCTGTCTTCGATATGACCGCAAATCACCACCGAATGATTGAAGGAGGCAGCCATGATTACCATTGTATACGCCCATCCGCTGGAAGAGGGCATGAACGCCGCCACGCGGAACGCATTGGTGGAGCATCTGCGCGCCGCCAACCAACCGTACAACCTGATCAATCTTTACCAGGAGGGGTTCAACCCTGTCATGACAATGGAGGAGCGCAGCTCGTTTTTCGCCTGTGCGGGGGAATCGACCGACCCGCTTGTGCAGAAATACCAGAAAATGCTGCGGGCCGCGGACCATCTGGTCTTCATGTTCCCCGTCTGGTTCAACGAGCAGCCCGCCTTTGTGAAGGGTTTTTTCGAGCGGGTCTGCCTGCCCGGGTTCGGGTACACCTACACCGGCACCGGCACCGCGCCCCTGCTCACGCACATCAAGCGCCTGACCGTCATCACCTCATCGGGCGCGCCGACGGAGATGCTGACCGCCGTCTATGACAATATGATCGAGCTCCAGTTCATCGGCCATGTTGTCCGGATTATGATAGGGACGCTGACAGACGAGGACGCGTCGGCATGGATCAACCTCGGGCCCGCGCTACCGAAAAATCTGGGCGCCCACATCGCCGCGGTCAAAGCGCGCTTCAGCCGGTGAGGGCGGGCCCGGCACCGCGCTTCGCCAAAACCCTTTCATGCGCCCGCGGGAAGGCCGTAGGAGTAGGAGGGTGATTTATGAGTTCAAGCACCCTTTTATGCGCCCGCGGGAAGGCCGATTGACGCGGCGTCTGAACCGCGGCATGAACCGCGGCACAGCGCGCGGATTCGCTTGACAAATAAAAGATTTCAATTTATACTTTTTATACTTTCGCACGGGGGGCGGCGTTGAGAAAAATTCTTGAAAAAAGCGGGGGCAAAGCGGGTGTAAACAAAGAACCGGAAATCCACAGAACCGTTGCGGCTCTGGAGATTCCCGGTTTTCTGGGTTGGTCGAGGTGACAGGACTTGAACCTGCGGCTTCGTGCTCCCAAAGCACGCGCTCTGCCAAACTGAGCTACACCTCGCCGGAGCGAGCGGACACAAAAATCATTATACACAGGGCATAAGCAAAAGTCAAATATGGTATTTTTTGGATACTTGAAAGGAAGAAGAGACGATGCAGCTGCACAGGCGAAGGTTTCTCAGTCTGCTTCTGGCCGTGTGCCTCGCCTTGGCGCTGCCGGTGCCGGCCCTCACGGCCGAGGCGCGGGCGGCGGACGGCGTATCGTATGAGAAGGTGCTGGCGAGTTCCCTGTCATATATCTTTTCCCGCGTTCCGGAGCCGGTTTTCGGAGCGGAGTGGTCCGTGTTGGCGCTGGCGCGCGCCGAGTACCCGGCGCCGGACTATTACGGCGGATATTTCGACAGGATCGCCGCCCATGTCCGGCAGAATGAGAGCGCCCGGTTGGACCGCAGCCGGGTGACGGAAAACGCGCGCCTGATCTTGGCGCTGTCCTCGCTTGGTATCGACGCCGCGGACGTGGGCGGATACGATCTGCTTGCCCCGACGGCCGATTTTTCTTTTGTCACCCGGCAGGGCATCAGCGGCCCGGTATTCACCTTGCTCGCGCTGGATGCGAACGCGTATGAGATTCCCACGGACGCCGCCGCCGCCGACCCGGCCACGCGCGAGAAAATGATCGACTACATCTTGGGCAGGGAGAGCAAAAAGGGCACCAAAGAGGCGGGCGGTTTTGCGCTGGCCGGCGACGACCCCGATCCCGATGTGACGGGCATGGTATTACAGGCGCTGGCGCCGTATGGGAATCGGCCGCCTGTCGCCGCGGCGATTGACCGCGCGCTGGCGGTGCTTTCCCGCCTGCAATCGGATGACGGCGGCTTTTTCTCCTGGGGCGCCGCCAACGCCGAGAGCGTCTCTCAGGTCATCATGGCCCTGACCGCGCTCGGCATCGACCCCACGGCGGACCTCCGCTTTGTCAAGAAAAACGGCGATCCGGTGACCGCGCTGCTGCGCTTTGCCGTGAGCGGCGGCGGTTTCGAACACGTTCCGGCGGGCGGGGTGAGCGGCATGGCGACCGACCAGGGAACACATGCCCTGGTGGCCTACGACCGGTTTAGAAAGGGAAAAAACGGCTTGTATGACATGCGCGACGCCTTTGGTTCTTCCGGGCTGCCGTCCGGCGGGGGCGGCGAAGATCCCGTCCCATTTGACGATGTGACGACGGCGCATTGGTTCTACGAAGCGGTCCGCCATATGCAGTCCACAGGTCTGATGCGGGGCGTCAGTGCTAAAAAATTCGCGCCGGACACCCCCCTGACCCGCGCGATGCTTGTGACGATCCTTCACCGGCGCGAACACGAGCCCCCCGCGGCGGCCGGCGCGGCGTTCTCCGACACGGCAAACGGCGCGTGGTACACGGCCGCCGTCACCTGGGCCGGCGCCGGCGCGCTTGTATCCGGTTACGGCGACGGACGGTTTGGCCCGAACGACAACGTGACCCGCGAACAGGCCGCTGTGATCTTATATAATTACGGCAAATGGAAGGGCCTCGACATGAGCGCGTCCGCGGACCTCACGGACTACACCGACGCAGGCAACATATCCGACTGGGCGCTGCCCGCCGTGCGGTGGGCCGTCGCCGGGGGATTGCTGACCGGCCGCACGGCGAAGACGCTGGTCCCCCGGGGGACGGCCACCCGCGCCGAGGTCGCGGCCCTGCTGACACGGCTTTTTACATCAGACAATCAAAACGTCAATGATCCCGCCCGCCGCTGACCGGCGATTGATTTGGGTATAGATTTTGGTATTGATTGGATTGGGTGTTGATTGGATAAGGGCGTGAGCGCCATTTTGAGAAAATATCGATCCGGGCTGTTGTTTCTGCTGTGCGCCGCGGTTTGTCTGAGCGCCGCATGGTTTTGGGGCGGCGATTACGCGAACCGGGACGGCGGCGGCACGCCTTCCCCCACGCCGGCGGCATCCGGCACAGCGACGGGTGCGGGCGGCGGTTCTTGGGCGTCCGCACCGCCGGCGGTTCCCATCGGGACGCCGGACCCGCCGCCTCCGTCCGCGACGCCGGACGCCCCCGATCTCTCCCCTTCCGCCGCCCCGCCGTCCGCTTCTCCGCCGCCGCGGCCCGGTCCGACCGCGGAACCGGAGAAACCGGCGGAACCGGCTTTGGACCGGGAGCAAGATCTCACGGATCCCGCGCCGGCGGACGAGGCCCCGTCCGCGGAGCCGCGGGAGGACGCGGACCCCGGGGAGAGCGCATACACCTGCACCCTCTCCGTGCGCTGTGACACGATTTCAGACAATCTGGCGTATTTGGATCCGGAAAAGCACGCGCTTGTCCCCGCGGACGGCGTGATCTTCCCCGCGACAACCGTCACATTCTCCGAGGGCGAGAGCGCGTTCACCCTCCTTCAGCGCGAGATGCGGCGCGCGCAGATCCATATGGAATTCGTCCGCACGCCGCTTTACAACTCGGCCTACATAGAGGGCATTCACAATCTCTACGCATTCGACGTGGGCGAACTGTCCGGTTGGATGTACCGCGTCAATGATGAATTCCCAAATTATGGATGTTCCCGCTATCTGCTGCGGGACGGCGATGCGGTGGAATTTGTCTACACCTGTGACCTCGGCCGCGATGTGGGCGGTGGCGACGTCGTGCAAGATTAAACATGTCCGCGGGCGGGCTCCGCCGCGCGGCGCCGGAGGGGAGATGCCCATGAGAGATTCCTTTTCGTCCTATCACCCCGCCGTAAACATGCTGTATTTCGCGCTTATGATCGCGTTTGCCATGATATTGATGCACCCCGTCTGTCTCGTCTTGTCGTTCGTCTGCGCGTTTTCGTACGCCGTGTATCTGAATGGCAGGCGGGCGCTGACATTTGCCCTGGCGGGGATGCTCCCCATGCTGTTGACCGCGGCGCTGATCAACCCCGCGTTCAACCATCGGGGCGCCACGATCCTGGGCTATCTGCCAAGCGGCAATCCGCTGACGCTGGAATCGCTTGTTTACGGCGCCGCCGCGGCGCTTATGCTCGTCGCGGTCGTGTCGTGGTTCTCCTGTTATCACGCTGTCATGACTTCGGACAAATTCATCTACTTATTCGGGCGGGTCATCCCCGCCCTGTCGCTGATGCTGTCGATGGCGCTGCGCTTTGTGCCGCGCTTTCGGGCCCAGATCAAGATCGTCGCCAGTGCGCAGCTGTGCATCGGGCGGGGCGTCGCCCACGGCGGTCCGCTCCGGAGGGCGCGGCGCGGTCTGCGCATCCTCTCCGTCATGGTCACCTGGGCGTTGGAAAACGCGATCGAAACCGCCGGCAGTATGAGGAGCCGCGGGTACGGCCTGCCGGGACGCACGGCGTTCTCCCTGTACCGTATGGACCGGCGGGACCGGCGCGCGCTTCTCTTCCTCGCCGCCGTCGGCGCGTACCTCATCGCCGGCGCCGCCGCGGGCGGGCTGCATTTTCGCTACTTCCCCACTTTTAAGGGTCTGTGGGGCGGCGGCTATACGCTCAGTCTGTTCGCGGCGTATTTCGCGCTCGGCGCGACGCCGCTCGTCATCAACATCCGGGAGGATCGAATGTGGAAAGCTACCGCGTCGAAGATCTGACCTTCACGTACCCGTCACGCGCGCGGCCCGCCTTGAGGGGGATCGACGTCGCGATCGAACAGGGTTCGTTTGTCACCCTCATCGGGCCGTCCGGCAGCGGCAAGACCACGCTGCTGCGGCAGCTCAAACCCGCGTTGGCCCCGCACGGCGTCAAAAGCGGCGCGATTTGGTTCGAAAACGCGCCGCTCGACAGTCTGCCCCCGCGCGCCCAGAGCGCGAAGATCGGCTTCGTCATGCAGAATCCGGACAGCCAAATTGTCACCGACAAGGTATGGCACGAACTGGCCTTCGGGCTGGAGAGCCTAGGCTGCGACACGCAGACCATCCGTCTGCGCGTGGCGGAAACGGCGTCGTTCTTCGGCATCCAGACATGGTTTCACAGGCGCGTCGACGAACTGTCGGGCGGGCAAAAGCAGACCCTCAACCTCGCGTCCGTCATGGCCATGCAGCCCTCCGTACTGCTTCTCGACGAGCCGACCGGTCAACTCGATCCCATTGCGGCGTCGGAGTTTTTGTCGCTCGTGAGGCAGATCAACCGCACGCTCGGCGTGACCGTACTCCTCACCGAACACCGTCTGGAGGAGGTATTTCCGCTGTCCGACCGCGTGCTTGTCATCGACGACGGGCGCATTCTCTGCGACGGGACGCCGGCGCATGTGGGGCAGGCCCTGCGGGACCGCCAGGACCTTTTTCTTGCCATGCCGGCGGCCATGCGCGTGTGGGCCGCCGTCGCGGGCCCTCCCCCCTGCCCTGTGACAGTGCGGGACGGAAGGGCATGGCTGGCGCGGCAAACGGCCGGCCGAAATCCGGACGCCGCAACGGCGGACGGGCCCCGGGAGGCGGAACGTGAACCGCCGCGGGGCACCGCGCCCTCTCTGGTCCTCGACGAAGTATGGTTTCGCTACAAGCGGGAGCTGCCCGATGTGGTAAAGGGGCTGTCGTTTCGGGCGTACCCCGGCGAGATCACGGCGCTTCTCGGCGGCAACGGCACGGGGAAGACAACGGCGCTCTCTCTGATGGCGCGCCTTGGCCGGCCGTACCGCGGAGAGGTGCGGATCTTCGGGGAGAAGATAGAAAATATTTCCAATTTATACGACGGGCTCCTGGGCCTCCTGCCGCAGAATCCGCAGGCGCTGTTCGTCAAAAAAACCGTCCGCGAAGACCTGTGGGAGATCCTTGCGGAGAGCGAGGAACCGGACAGACAGGCGCAGTTGCGGCAGGTGTCCGCGCTGTGCCGCCTGGATGGCCTGCTGGACACCCACCCTTACGATCTCTCCGGCGGTGAACAGCAGCGCGCGGCGCTCGCGAAGGTGCTGTTGCTGCGCCCGCGCATCCTACTGCTCGACGAGCCGACAAAGGGCCTCGACGCCGCGCTGAAACAGGTGTTGGCCCAAATCTTGAAAACCCTCACGGCGGCGGGCGCGACCGTTGTAACGGCCAGCCACGACATCGAATTTTGCGCCGAGCACGCCGACCGCTGCGCGCTGCTCTTCGACGGGCACATTGTGTCTGAGAGCGCGCCGCGCGCGTTCTTCTCCGGCCACAGTTTTTACACCACCGGCGCAAACCGCATAGCACGCGACATCTGGCCGCAAGCCATAACCGTCCAAGACGTGGTGTGGGCAGTGAACAGTGAGACAGTGAACAGTGAGACAGTGAACAGTGAACAGATAACAGATAACAGTCAGGACGTTCCCGTGGACGCACACGCCCGTGGAGGCGATCCCATGTGGCCGCCCGCGCATAAATCGACGTATACACACGCAATACCCGCGACCGCGCCCCCCGCGCATACACCTCTTGCAACTACAGACCCCGCACACGCAGCAGATCCCGTACATGCAACATACGCAACCACAAACCCCGCGCCCACACACACGCACACGCAAACTTGGCCGGCGGCGCGCAGGGTTTTGGCGGGCGTTGCCGGTCTGCTGCTTGTCGTTGCAGCCACGCTGGCCGCGGCGGATATTGGCGGTCTCCTGTCCTTTCTCTCGGGGGGGGATATGGCCCTGCAAGCCGCGAGTGACCCTGCCGTCGCCTGGAGGTACACCGGGGTGACGCTTGCCTTTGTATTGGGCCTCTCCGGGCTGATGCTGGCGCCGCCGGCGCGGTCCGGCCCGATGACACCGGCGCCCGCACCGGCAATCCGGCGGCGCGGACGCCCCCGGCGGACACTGGCGGCGGCCGGGATGCTCCTGCTGGCGGTTCCGCTGACGATCTACGCCGGCCACGTCCTCTTTGGCGACCGCAAATATTATTTTATCTCCCTGCTCATCATCCTGGAAACAATGCTCCCGTTCGCGCTGGTCTTCGAACGCCGCCGGCCCCAGGCGCGTGAGCTCGTCGTCATGGCCGCGCTGTGCGGCCTGGCGGTGGCCGGGCGTCTGGCGTTTTTCATGTTGCCGCAGTGCAAACCGGTCGTGGCGCTTGTCATCCTTTCGGGGGTGGCGTTCGGCGGCGAGGCGGGGTTTCTCGTCGGGGCGCTGACGGGGTTTGTGAGCAATCTCTTCTTCGCGCAGGGGCCCTGGACGCCGTGGCAGATGTTTGCCCTCGGCCTCATCGGATTTCTGGCCGGCGTGCTGTTTCGCAAAGGGCGCCCACGCCGCAACCGCGCCTCCCTCGCCCTCTACGGAGGCCTCGCCGCGTTCTTTCTCTACGGCGGGATCATGAACACCGAGATGGTGCTGATGTACCAGTCGCAGCCGACGGGGGCGATGTTTCTGGCCACCTACCTGCAAGGCATCCCCTTCGACCTCATTCACGCCGCCGCCACCGTGGTCTTTCTGCTTATCCTCTCCGAAACCATGCTGGACAAACTCGACCGCATCAAAGTCAAGTATGGGTTGATCGAATGAAGGAAATTGACGATGAAACGCCGCT
>JAIRTA010000112.1 GCA_031255175.1 Oscillospiraceae bacterium
ACGGGCGCACCGTCGTAGTCGTTTGTCTCCGCCGTCGGCGCGGCGTTGTAGCCGGCAAGCAGCGGAACCGCCAGCCCGGGCCTGAAGCCCGTGCCGGTCACAGTGATCGTCTTGTTCGCTTTGTCCACGCGAACTTCCGCGGCGGGTTCACGGGGCGTCAGCGCGCCGTCCGCAAAGTCCAACGCGTAGTGACCGGCCACCAAAGTGAACTTGGCGCTGTCCACGCCGTTGTGCGTTTCCTGCCCCAGATAGGTAAGGCCTGGCACGTCGGTGAGGTCGACTGCGGCGGATGCCGACACCGGCAGGTACAGCGTAGCCGACGTGTTGGCCGGAACAAGGCAGCTGTAAGACGTCATGCGCCCTGCACCGTCCGCCGTCCAGGCACTACAGATCGTCCCGTAGTTGGATGTATAACTCCCCTTGAGCGCGGTGTAGTCGCCGCCGACCACGGGTTGGAGGATGAAGTTCCGATATCCGGCGTTTCCGCCGGAGGTGATACCGAGCTGGTACTCGTACATCCATTCCACAACAGCACCCGGGGCAAAGTGATTTTGGGAGTTCATGTTGCTGTCGCCGCCCATGCGGAACGCGCGCTCATATGCGTCCCAAAGTTCCCACTGAGAGGTGGCGCCCAACGTAACCGGATAGAGCCAAGAGGCATACTCGGTTTGCTCAATCATCCGGTAAGCGTCCTCCGTTTTGCCGCCCTTAGAGAGAGCGGGCAGCAAACTGGGCGTACCGGCAAAACCGGTGGTCAACGTATAGGGTTTCCCGCTGCTGGTTGAGCCGCTGCCTCTGGACGGGCCTGCGCCGTTTCCGCTCCGCGTCGGGTCCGCGACAAGTTCGGCCAGCCGCTCGATAGCGAATTCCCGATAGGTTTTGCCGGCGTTGGAGCCGTTCTGAATGGTCATCGTGTCACTGATCACGTTGAAATTGAGCGGCACGGCATAGGAGGATTGAGAATCGACCACGGCACCGGGTGTGACGCCTGTCGTGTGGTTGAGCGTTGCGTTTCGGGTCATACCGGTGTCCGGATTGACATAGGCGCGGTTCCAACTGTCGACGGCTTGACTGTGACGGAGGCGGAGATCCTGCGCGTATTCCGTCTCGCCGACAACATCGGCCATCTTGGCCGTGAGTTCCATCATATAGATCAGGCAGGCGAGATTGACCAGTGGGGTCGGCGTCCGCCCGTCGAGATTAACATGGTCGCCGTTGCCGCCATTTTGTGTTGTCAAACCAGGGTAGCCCGGTATTGTATAGGCCTCATACGCGTGCGCGTCCAGCCAAAGCCGCATGGCATTCATATTTTCCCTGATAATGCTCTCATCTCCGTATTGGCTGTAGAGCTGCCAAGGAACCATGCATATAGCGGCGGCCCAGAAAATGCCCGGCGTAGAAAAAGCGTCCTGGTGCGCGTACTGCGGCCTTGGGGCATAGGACAATATATTGCCGGGCGGAGACGTCGCGTTCCCGGCACCTTGCTCGTCTCTGAGGGCTTTCATCCAGTTGTGCATAAACGCCTGGATATCGCCGTGATAGGCGGCGGTGCGGGCAAACACTTCTACATCCCCAGTCCAACCCATGCGTTCGTTGCGCTGGGGGCAGTCGGTAGGCACTGAGAAATAGTTGCTGAGCAAGCTCCTCTGGGTGTTTGCGAAGAGTTTATCAAGCAGGTCTCCGGTGATTCCGTCGGCAGTGGAGGCATCGTACGTACCGGTCGGTGCGTCCAGTGAGGACAGGAAGAGCGCTTTGACGCCATCCAGCGGCAGCGGTTCGGTTCTGCCCGGGATGGTGATCTGTACGTAACGATACCCGTGGAAAGTAAACTGAGGCGTATACACCACATCGCGGGTCTCATCCTCTTTACTGGCCACATAGAAGTCCGCCGACATGGCCGAACGGTATGTTTCGGTCAGGATACGGCCGGCCATGTCCGGGCGATATATCCCCTCGGGACCGTACAGAGATTCATAGCTGTACCCATCTGGGTGGGCTGTGTTGGGAGAGTCCTCATTGCCCGGATAAATCACCTCCCCGTAGCGGAATACGACTCGGTCTCCCTCTTTCAGAGAACCGGCCGGAATGGTGACCGAAGGCACACCCACCGTATTGACACCGATGTCGTATGTCCAGGTGCGGTTGTCTGGGCTGTGTGTCTTCAGCACACTCTGGGCCGTGAGGGTTTCTACCAAGCGGACCGGCTGATCCCGCCGCGCGACAATCTCAAACGGCAGCCGGGTGCTAACCGGGATGACGTCGGGACTCGTCCAGAGACTGTCGTCATAGCCCGTCTCGGCCCAGCCCTCAACGGCCGCCTCTTTGGACGCATCATAACGTTCGCCCATAAAGTTGCTGCCAATACGCACGGGGCCGTCGCCGTAGACCTTCCAGGCGGAAGGGTCGGTGACAAGGATCTGTGGCTGGCCCTCGTCATAAGAGATAACCAATTTGCACATCAGTGCCTCCGTGTCTCCAAAAACCCTGTATTCCGAGGGTCCAAGATATCCTGACCAGAAATCCTGGCTCAGGGTGGCGCCCAGGGCGTTTTCGCCGTCCGTCAGCATATCGGTCACATCATAGGTGTGGTAATAAAGGGTCTTGTGGTAAACGCTTTGGCCGGGATTGTGATAGTCCTCACCCATACGCCTGCCGTTGATGAACATCTCGTATGTGCCCAGTGCAGTGATGTACATTTTGGCGTCGGTGATCTGTCTGGAAGTGTCGGTAACAAAGGTAGTGCGCACCATAGCCTGAGACCCAAAGCTGGGGTCGGCGTACTTGGGGCCGGTCTCGGTCGGTGTCTCGGCCTTTACCGTCATGACCTGCCCATCCGCTGTGATGTTGGCGCCTGGCAGACCGGTGAAGACATCGTAAGTGGCGCCGGTGGTTGCGTTGAGGAAATCTCTGGGGCTGTGAAATCCCGAGACGGACAGGACCGAATTGTTTTTTACATTGTCCACAATCCGGTAATTGATGATTTTCACCTCGTCGCCCACATGATTGACTTGGAAACCCACGGAGGCGAGATGAGGATATGTCGGAGCCGAGTTGTTGGCGGTAAAAGAATAGGGGCCGGCGGGGTTCGTGAAGGTGGCGTATGGAGAAACGTTGGCGTTGTTGTTGGCGGCCAGACGACCGGCGGCCACGGTCCAACCGGTGATAAAGTTGGTGCCGTCGATGTTCAGCGTCTGGATGTTGGAGTCTTGACAGGCGATATCTATGGTATGGTCGATGCCGTAGCGGTTTTCACCAAACAAATTACGAAAAGCGGCGGTAGCAAGGGTTTTCAGCGGCTGCTCATTGGGTCCGTCGATGTTGTCGGTGGCGTGATAACCCACACGATACAGATTGAGGGCGGCATTGTCGGTGCCGATACCGGTGATCTCCAGGCGAATGAAGTTTTCCCCGCCGGGAGATCCGAACTGATTTTGCCAGGCGTCGGTCAGCCGGAAATCGTCGGCACCGAAGATGAAGGAGACGTTGTCGCCCGAAACCATCCGGAAGCTGGCGCGGATTCTCCAGAAACGACTGGACGCAGCGTCAAGCACTTGTTTGTCGCTGCCGATAAATTGCGCGCCGCCCCAGGCGGACGGGGAGGGATCCATCAATCCGGTGGAGAAAAAGGCGGTGTCGGAGACGACGCTCCGCCCGAAGGCATCGGTAACAATGACCCGCCACCAGTAGTCTGTCTCGGGGGTCAGGGCGTCGCCTGCGTACACGATCCCCACCGAGGCGTTTGACGGCACCCTGCCGGTATCCCAGACGAGGTCGGTAAACGTGTCGTCTCTGGAGACCTGAAGCCGATAAGATGTCTGGGCCTGTCCGGTCTCCTCGGACGACATCGCCCAGCTGAAGTCGGGCGTTTTCTCGTCAATACCCAAGGGATTTTCCAGGGCTATGGTCTTGAGATTCACAATAGAGGTTCGCGCGCCCACCCCGCCGTCGACGGGTTGGGATGTCGCGATTGCATATGTGCGTAAGGTAACGTTCCCCGTCATACCAAAATCTTTCGCCGTGGTGGTCCCCGACCACCCGGGGAAGGCATTGAATGTCTCACCGTTCGCGGAGGCGTACAAACCATCGCTTCTGTACAATTCTCTAATGGCGTTTTGTAAAATACTGGTAACTTCAATTTCAACGGTGTTTGGGCCGGCCACCAAGAAATCCGTAATCTCGACCACGCAGTCCCGAGGATTCAAAACCGTCACACTTCGGCCGTTGACAAACACGCCGGCCGTATTGCCGCTGATAGAATCGATATCCAGATAGGCGCCGTGATCGCTGTTCCATCCGTCCGGCAACTCGAAGGTTGTGGTATATGTCCCAATGCCCGATATATATTCCCGGTCTGGACCCAACGCCGCAATGTTTCGCCAGGACGGCAAGGGGGCGGATAATGTGCCGGCGTCACGCCTGACCTTCAACGTCGGCCATTTATACTCTGTGGTCGTGTACGTACCGGAGATTCCCGCTGTGCCAAATCTGCCGTCACTGAAGAGAAGCTGCGACGCCTCCGGCCCGAGGATCGCGGACGCCCAGCCGGCCGCACGGGTTTCACTCGCCTGCACCACTGCGCCGCCTGGGTCAGCAGTCCACTTTTCAACCGTCAGATCCCAACTGCTGAGCGGAATGTCGGCGGGGGCTGTTATGGTTTCCGTGACAACGGTGCCGTCACTCAATGCAGCTGTATACTCGCCGCTCTCGGAAGCAAACAATTTGACACGCCCGCCTGCAACATACGCTTTGTCGGCGGTTGTACCGACAACATGCAAATCATACGCGGCTGTTTTGTCGAGCACCACCATGGTGGCATCGCCCGGTCGGACAGCCAGTGTGAATACCGTTGTGCCGTCTTTCAACGTGTAGGGAATGGGTTCCGCGTCGCCGGTGTAGGCGTTGTAGCGGTAAGGCTTTCCCAACGCGTCAAGCGTAATCTCAACCTCGTAAGCGTCCATCTGTTCATTTCTGTGATTGTACGCGAAAAGATAGATTTCATCGTCGGTTTCGCGCATAGCCGTCACAATTTGATGGTTCTTTTCGCGGAAAGCGGCACGCGGATATACGCCCAACTCCCGCAGAGCCAGATACGCGTCGTTTTGAATACCGTCGTCCGCCGCATCGACGATCCTAGTGGTCGGAAGCGCCTTGATTTGGGCAACAACCGCTTGAACTTCTTCGTCGGTGGCATCGGAGAACATGGATTTGCTGGCGGCCTGGTTGTGCTTCAACATGGTCCTATCTTGCACACGTTCGGTGAGACCATTGATAAATACCACCGGCAGGCCACCCTGCGCGAATGCGAGAAGTTTCTCGGCACTGCTCAGAGATATCTGCTCTTGATAGAGGACGGCGGCCTGATAGCCCAGTGTGTCCGGATTGATAAGGCCGTCGCCGAATTTCACGTAGTCTGTTTTTTCCAAAAGAGCCGGGGCAAAGTAGTCATAGGTGTAGCCCAACTGTTGCAGGGTCGAATCCCGCAAGATCGTCCCATTCACAGGTTGCGGGGGCATGAGAAGTTCGGCGGTACGTCCGTGCCAGCTTTCGGGCCGGTAATCGGTACGCAAAACGGCAAGATCCATCTTGGCGGTTCCCTGCTGCAGCATTTTTTGGTAACGGGAGATCATGGTGAACCACTCTTTAAAATGCGCGGCGTAGGGTTGTCTTTCGCTGAAGCGCTCCGGGTAATTGCGGTACATGCCGTCATTGCCCGGCCAGAGAAGCTTTTCACTGCCGTAAACGCTGGAGTACCCGTGCAGCACGTTTTTCTGAACGCCAGCCGCGAACGCCGCGTAGATATGCTGATTGTGCGCGTCGGGGGTAAACTTCCATGTCCCATTGCCCAGCGCGCCCATCTCGACGGAGAATGTTTTATCGAATATGTGCGCTCCACCGGACATGACGCGATATCTGTCGATGTGGGACTCGAAATCGAGAGCCTCCGTCTCAACGCCGTCCACATACTCGGCGGGAATGGAGATTTCAAAAGCCTGGTTATAGGAAATTTCGGCGCGCAGTGTCATATCTTTGGAATTGAGCCATTCTTTGAGTGGACGAAGCGTATTTTCGGCGTACATTTGGGTTAAATAATCGTAAATGTCGTTTCTGATTTTGGCAACCTTCGCTTTGTCGGCAGCGTTTAGGGCGTCCATATGGCTTCTGCCGTTTGACGCACGGTGATTGCCGCGAACAAACGGAATCCAGGGGAGAGGATCGTATCCATATTTTTCCTCAAATCCTCTCCTTACATCCAGGCCCCAGATGATTTCCCTCTCGTTGCGTCTAAAGCAAGAAAGTTCCAGAGAGTCCATGTACAGTTCGACTTTGCCGTTCTCAGTGATAAGTTCCTGCATGTCCGGCGTCAGAACATATTCTTCCCAATACTCCTCCAGCGCTTCGATCCCATATGGATCCAGATAGTTGACCGCCCAGTTTACGGTAACTGAGGGCGAGGCAGTTTGACATGTGCCATGCAGCCATATCATGACGATCTGGACGGGATAGTCTGTGTTGTTTATGTAGGTCATGGTGAGATTCTCCGTGTCTACCGCGCCTGTCGCGATGAGGTTGACAGGCGTGAGATCACGGACCAGATACCGCCCGACATCGGCGCCGCTGTCGTATGTGCCCGGATTGGGCATGGTGGCACCGAGCGCTGTCGTGCTGTCGATCGAATAGGCATAGACACCCTGTAGCACGTATTCCGGATCGAAGGGAGCGTCCGCAGCGTTGCTGCCATCTCTTGTCGGTTTCGTGAGAGCGCCGGAATAAGATTGGCCGGCCGTAATGTCTCTGGATGTGATGCTCAACTGCTTCATGGCGGCCTTGTTGTCTGGATTGAAGGGCTCGCCGTCATACACAAAAGTACTGGGCAGATTGGCCGATTCCCAGTTGGCGCCGCTCGTCAGAGCCATGCCCATACCAAGCTCTGTGGCCTTTTGAATCAAAAGCTTGGTGTCGTTGATCCACTCGGCCGAACCCCAGCCGTACAGAGGACGCTGATCATCATATGCACCGCCGAGGTTGCCGCCGGAGTTGCTGTTGATTCTATTGGGCATACCCAAAATTTCCGCGCCGTTCATGCCCTGCTCATGAATCTTTTCCATTTCATCATTCAAGGTGGCGTCGGTGTGATGTCCCTCGTCCAGCCACCAACGTACCCAAGGCCAATATTCTTGCTCGGGCGCGTCGTACATTTCGTGCAGTTTTTCTATGAAGGTATCCTCTTCAATCATTGGTGGGCTGCTTCCGTTTCCTGTCACCGCCAAACTGGGTGCCACCCACTGAAACAACATTGCGGAGACCAGCAACAGTGCCAAGCTTGCCTTGAATACGAATTTTTTCGACATGATCTCTTCCCCTTCCTTCAAATCGTCCAAATGCCAATGATGGTATGGTAATTTTTTCCACACCATCCCTATCCGCCTTTATCCTATCCCCCGCCGTTTCGAAAGTAAATGGAAAAAACGAAACACTTTGCATGGAAAATAATAAAACGGGGCGTTGCCATCCATTTTATGGCAACGCCCCGTTGGCGGAAAATCGTTCTCCGCGGGAGATTGGAATGGCCTGACAAAACGGCATCACACCGGGGTACATCTCACGTTCCCGCAGAGGAGAGGCCGGGTGCCGCGGCGCTTGGGTTTAGGCGGCGGGTATGGTGGCGGGTGCGCCCAGCGGAACCAATGTCCCGTCGTCCCAAGCGAACACCTTGACTGTATAGGCGTCTGTCAGTTTCGACGGATCAAGCGCCAGCGCGCGGGCGGCCGCTTCACCGGCGCCGACACTGCACACCGTGTCGGCCGTTTGCAGCAGCCGGCCGCCGGGAGCGTCATACGCCGCCGCTATCAGCCGGACAGATTTGGCCTCTTCCGTATTGTTGATGACGGAAACGTACACTGTGCCGCCATCGAGCGCGGCGTCCGCGCGCACGCTGGCCGCGAGATCCAGTTGATACCTCACCAGGCTCGACGGATCGCCTATATCGTTGTACACGTCGAAATACGTGCCGTCGGCCCTGCGGCGCTGGTATGTGAACGTGACGGTGAACGGCTTTGCGGGGGACAGGATCCTCAGCGTACCCCCGCTGACGCCGCCGGATACATACTCGGCGACGTTGGGGTCACTGACCGCTACGACAACCCTGTTCGCCGGGTTGGTCAGATCCAGCGAACCGCCGTCGGCATTTTTGACGTTGAACGAGAGCGCGATACCGGTCTGCGATTCCGCATACGTCACCGCCACGCTGTAAGGCGCTGTTCCCGACGGCACCGGCTGGTCGCCCAGCGTTTGCGTCACACGTAAAATCGGGTTGCCGCCCTCGTCCAGACTTTGCGTGTCCAAGATAACTTTGTCGGTGTACAGGTACCGGTTGCCCGTGTTCGTGGGCCGCGCGTGGTAAACATGGTAGAGTTCCGTGCCGTCCGGCGAGTTGACAAATGAACCGTGCCCGGCGCTGTATACGTTTCTGCCTTCATCGCCGGTCATCTTCACAATGGGGTTGCCGGCATATTTCTTCCACGGCCCCAGCGGGCTGTCGGCCACGGCATATCCCTCACCATACCAAATATTGGCATAATTGTTACAGGAATAGACCATGTAATACTTACTGCGCTCCTGGCCGTCGATCGTATACGTGAACTTCATGGTCGTGGACCCTTCCGCCCAGCGCCGGTCTTTGTTTGCTCCGTTTGTTGCGGCGAAGTCGTTCACATGCGCGTTCTCCCACTCCTGGGGTTCATTTCGATAGCTGATCACCGGTACGAACCCATCTTTGCGCGCGGCGGAGTCGTCGTCCGCGGGCTTATTGGCGTTAATATAGGACGAATCCACCGTCGGCATGACAGGCGCATCGGACTCCCACCATTCCGTCGTCAGCTTGACCGCATAGATGTTGGATTCCTCAATGTATTTGCCCAGCGCCGTGTCCCATACCCAGTTGCGGTAGGCGTTGCGCGAATAGTACAGATATATGCCGCCGTCGTCGTCAAAGAAAACATTCGGGTCGATGAACGGCAAATAGACGCCCAGCGGTGCGGTCTCTCCCTCCGCAAGCGTTGCGGGGGGCGATTTCTGGGTGGCGTCCATAATCAAGTTGACGTCGTGATAGTCCGGATCGTACGGATAGTAGTCGATGGGAGCTTTTTCGATGTTATAAAACGGACCTTCCGGCGATCTCGACACGGCAACGCCCGTCTTGCAGGCTTCTTCGAAATTGGTGAAACCGAAATGCGCCTGTTTGTCCGCATTGCGGGTCATGCGCCCGGCGTAAAACAGGTAATAGTATCCGTTGTTCGGGTTGTAGTAGCACTCAGGCGCCCAGAACCAGTCGTTTGCCCACGTGTTTGGATCGTTCGTGGGGATCGCGCCGGACAGCCTTTCCCACGTGCTGAGATCCGCCGACCGATAGATACCAAACCGATACCCCGTTCTGGCCCCGTCGGTGGAATATGCGTAATAATACCCGCTGGCCTCATCGTACAGAACATGCGGGTCGGCCCCCCGAGACGACGCGTCGTTGTAGAACGTCGCGTTTGTCACCGTATGTTCCGAGCTGTCATACACCTCAAACTTGGCAATCGTCAGCGCGCCCGTCTCTTGAGAATACGGCGTGGCGTTCTCCAGGCCGACTCTCACCTTGGAAGCGATCACGCGGTCGAAGGTGACCTTTGAGGCAGCAAGCGTCTCTGCCGCCAGTTGTGTCTTCTGGTTGGCCGCGTCAACCCATTCGAACCCGTCCCAATACTGCACGTTGAGGGATTCGGGCACGTTCGAGCCGGGGCCGGAAGTGCCGGCGGCATCGATGACGAAGTACAGATCAATTTCTGTAAAAGTTTTCGGGGTCGGCCAATAGACCTCCACAAATTCGTACGGACGCGAATCCCTGACCAACCGCACCACCTTGCCAGCCGCGTTTGACGTGCTGGTTGTGTATTTGTTTGTCCATCTGGATGTTGTGTTCCCATTCAGCATATGGTTGGGATAATTCGTGCCGCTTGTGTAAGAGGCCGTTGCCAGAGCCCCCACGTCCGAAACCGTGGCGGTGTTGGCCGCCGCCGTGTTCAGCGCAATATTGCCTGTGGGAGCGACTCCGTCAATCGCAATGATCGCTTTGACGGGCAAGACAACGCCCTCTGCAAGCGGGACCGTTCCGGGAACCTCGAGGATCTGGGACTTCGCGAAATCCGCGGCCTTGATCTTGCTCCAAACGGCTTTTTTGATCAGTGTGATCCCGCTGTCGTACGTCACTTGCACATCTGTCGGAAGCGCCGGCACGCGGCCGACGGCCGTTGTGAATTCGGGATTGGAGGCGCGAACCGGCACCCCGAGAGATTTTGTTTCGCAGACCGCCGTATACTGCCCGCTTCCGTCGTCCGTCGCCCGGATCGTGATCGACGACGGTGCCATGTACTCGGACGCCGCCGTGACCGTTATGTCGCCGGCGCCGCGGTCCGACTGGATGATGACGAGCGCCTTTCCGTTGAAAGCGGAGCGCTCCGCGTACACGCTTTTCTCCGCGCCGCCCCATTTATACGGCTCGGCGCTCTCCTGCTGCCCGTTGTCCACACCGACAATGTATCCACCCGTGATGTCGAATTTGATCAGATTGCCGGCCGACGGCAGCGTCACGCCATTTTCGTCCACAACATCACATTCGACATAGGCGAGGCTGCGTCCGTCCGCCTTGATAACGGACTTGTCCGCCTTCATGCTGACCGTATACGCCTGTCCCGCCGTCTTGATCACGTCGGCGGCCACTTCGCGTCCGTCTTTGTCCTTCGCGACGACTTTCAGTTCGCCCGGCACAAAGGGCACACGCCATGTGAGGTGCAGTTTGCCATATTCGCCGTTTGGGCTCACATAACCGCCGGTATTGACATCGCTTGTATTGTTCGCCAACACGTTGCCGCCGGACGAATCCTGTGTCGGCTCGTGCGTCTCATAATATTTCAAACCGAACTCCGTCGTTTTCTCAACAAAGCTCCGCTCCCCCAACGATTCACCGTTTAAGAAGAGTTCGGCCTTTACCGCGTTTGTATATACCCACACCTCAACTTCCTCTTCCGGACGCCAATCGTTCCAGTTCATTGGAACAATGTGCGCAAATGGCTCCCGAGACCACTGGCTCTTATACGCATAATACGCATCTTTTGGGAAGCCCGCCGTGTCGATGGCGCCGAAGAGCGAAACGCCAACGGGATACACATTGAACGGCGTGGGCTCCCCAATATAGTCAAAGCCACTCCATATGAACGAACCGATGAAGTGCTCGCGGTCGCGCGCCCGTTTCAATCCGTATTCATGCGGATATGTCCAGCTGGACAGGTTGTTGTCATATGACGACGTGCCTCTGTGTCCCGGTGTCATATCCTGTATTGTGTTTGGCAGCGACGGGTCATAGTAATAGCCGCGCACGCTCGTTTGGGAGGCGGCCTCCGAACAGAAGAAGAACGTATGCGGATACGCCGCGTGCAGCAAATCGCTCGTCGCCGCGAGATTATAGTTCGTACCGATGCCGTCCACCACCGTGTTGATATAGCCCCAAACAGTATCCGGCGCGGGCGCGTTGGGCTTTTCTTTATCTGTGCCGTGGATAATGTACCGCGACGAATCGACCGATTTGATGTCGTTGCGTAGTCTCAGCGTCTCGCCGTAGTAGTTGAAATTTATATTCGTAGTCGCGTTATTTGTGTCGGTCTCTCCGCGTGCAAAAGACGTCGGCACGGGATCTCCGGGCTGAAGGTAGTCATGCCAGTCATACCAAGCCGGTTTTGTCCCAACGCCGTTCAGTTCGTTGCCGAGAGACCACATGGCCACGCTCGGCTCGTTTATGTCGCGCAGCACCATCTCCTTGATCACCCAATCCGACCACATTGTGTGTTCGGGCTGCGCCTCCAGCGCGCCGGGCCAGTCCGCGGGCACTTCGACCAGGAAGAAAGTGCCAAAATCGTATGTGGCCTTCGCACCGCCCCATCCGTCGAACGCCTCCTCAATGACGATGAGCCCCAATTCCGAGCACAGATCGATGCACGCCTTGGACGGGGGGTTGTGGGACGTGCGCAACGCGTTTACGCCCATCGACTTGCAAATGAGCAGTTCGCGTTTCAGGGCGTCATAGTTCTCGATACCGCCCAAAGCTCCAACATCGTGATGATTGTTCACACCGTTGAGTTTGATGTATTCGCCATTTAGAAAGAAGCCCTTTTCAGGATCCGCCTGAAAATATCTAAAACCATATTTGCATGTTGACGTATCGACAAGTACAGTCTCTTCGTCCGCGCTGAAAAACAAGTCCGTTGTGATTGTATAACGGTATGGGTCGTCTGTCGACCACAGGCGCACGTCCGAGAGCACAAAATCATCTTCAAGCTGATGTATACCCGCCGCATCGCATGCCTTTGGGGCTGAATCACTCGACAAAACGAGTGCGCCCGATGCGTCGTATACGCTTGTTTTCATTGAGATGCTGCCTTTTGCCCCCACATACACTTTCGCCGCCACATGAACAGAGGGCGCTCTGGTCTTGTAGTCATCCTCCATGTCGGGCGTGGTGATGACAACGCCATGCCGGACATACCTGGCCTGCCGCCCTGTTATGATGAGATTGACCGGACGGGTGATGCCGGTGCCCGTGTACCAACGGCCGGACGGCGACATATTTTGCACCTTGACAACCACCACATTGGGGTCTGCCGCGCCATAATGAAGAAATTTGGTTATATCGTAAGAAAATCCTGTATATCCATTGGGATAATTGCCGACAAGCGTGCCGTTCACATATACGATGGAATTCTGATAAACACCCCCAAAATCAATTGTAATCGTCTCATCGCGCAAAGATTCCGGCACCACAAACGTTTTTCTGTACCAACCCAGGCCAGCCTGTATGTAGCCGTGGTTTGCCGACGTACCACCCGATACCTTTCCTCCCTCAATGCTGAAGTCATGGGGCACCGTCACGGTGCGCCACTCACTGTCGTTAAATTCCGGATCGATCGCTTCTTCCGTCGTCACATCGCCCGCGTCCGCCAACCCGTAAAGCCTGAAATTTGCAGCATTATTGTTACCTTGGGCAACCCTTGGCGTGCGCGTCGCGAGGAAAAACCTCCAATTGTCGTTGAAATCGACAACTTGAGGGCCGTCGGCTTCGCCAATTTGCTCAACGGCGGCCGCGGTATCTTCCGCAGCCGCGTCCGTCGCGGCGGACACGTAAGCCGAAAACATGGATATCATCGACAGGAACATGATCAGTGACATGACAATGCTGGCAGCTTTTTTCATAAATAACCATACCTTTCCGCTGCGCCGCAAGGCGCAAAAGGGGGTTGATACCGATTGACCCTGACGCAGCCATACAAAATTTTGGAAGCTCGTGCCTTCCGAAGCCGAGCTTCTGTACACGGACAGTGTATAGCATATTTAACAATCAGTCAAGTCATTTTATATTTTATTTTATCAACAAATCTGCGGTTCAGGTGCCGGAAGTGCGTCCGCCAATGGGCGAGTCGATTTTTCGGGAAACAAAAAACGCCCCCGGGGCGTCGCCCGGGGAACGCTGCGGTCTGAGCCTGCCAGATCGGCGCCGGATTCATCCGGGAAACAGCGACGTCTGCCCGCTTTTATCTGGAAATTCGTTCAGATACGCGAAGACTTTGTCCGGACCGTACAAGATTTTGTGTTGGTCGCAAGTTTCCCTGAATATCTGTTGGAGCCGTCCGCTGTTCGGACTTTGGCACTCATATGCGCCGCCGAATGTGCGGATATACGTTTGCTTGATTCCCGGAAAATGTCTGTCAAGTTTTTTATAGAAATACTCCCTGTTGCCGTCGCGGAGCGTTAGACCGAAACCAAAATTCATCACCGCCGCGACTTTCGCCCGAACACAGCCGTCAAGAATCCCGCGCAGATTTTCCTCCGTGTCGTTTATAAACGGCAAAATAGGGCAGAGCCAAACCACGGTCGGGATGCCGTTTTCGCGGCAGACTTCAAGCACATGAAAACGCTCGGCCGTCGTTGATACATTCGGTTCGAGAAGACGGCAAAGGCTCTCGTCAGAGGTCGTCAGCGTCGTTTGCACCACAGCTTTTGATCTCTCGTGAATCCGCTTTAACAGGTCCAAATCGCGTAAAATCCGCGCCGATTTCGTCAAAATCGCCACGCCGAACCCGTGTTTTTCTATCACTTCCAAGCATCGCCGCGTATAAAAAAGTTCGTCTTCAAGCGGGATGTAAGGGTCGCACATGGCGCCCGTACAGATCATACAGGGCCGGCGGCGGCGGCGAAGCTGTTCATCCAAAATACGCGGCGCCTCGCGTTTGACTTCGATGTCTTCGAAGTCGTGTTTGATCTGGTAACACGCGGAGCGCGAATCGCAGTAAATGCACCCATGCAGACAACCGCGGTAGATGTTCATTCCGTTCTTTGGTGAGAGGATTGTTTTGAAGTCCGCAAAATGCCAACGCAAGCCTTCCGCGTTTTCGCCAGGCGGTTTGCGGTCACTGCGCGTGAGCCCGTAATCCCTCGTCATCGTCGTCTTCCTTTTCCGCCGCGGCCAGCGGCTGCGGTTCGGTCCCGCCGAGTTCCTCGACGTTTCTTAGGGCCTTGTTTATGGCGCGCGTGCGGGTCCCCACGATCTTCTCTATTGTGTTGTCCACGGTCTGCAATTGCTTGTGCGCTTGCATCAAAACCGTCTCAAATTCACTGAACTGCTTCTTTACGGCGCGGAGCGTATCCCACACCTCCTGCGAACGCTGTTCGATGGCGAGCGTTTTAAATCCCATTTGGAGCGACGCCAAGAACGCCGACAATGTGGTCGCGCCGATGGCCGTGACTTTGTATTTGTCTCGAATCTCCTCAAACAGTCCGGCGTTTTGCACCACTTCGGCGTACAAGCCCTCGGTTGGCAAAAACATCAGCGCAAAGTCCGTAGTCTTCGGCGGAACGATGTATTTGTCGCAAATGTCCTTTGCGAATGAGCGAATCTTTGCCGCGAGCGACCGCCGCGCCTCATCAATCGCCGCCTTATCCTCCGCGTCGAGCAGGCGGTTATAGTCCTCGATTGGAAACTTGCTGTCGATCGGGAGCAGGAGAGGAACGTCACCGTTGCCGGGAAGCTTGATGACAAACTCCACGCGCTTGCCGCCCTCTATCTCCGCGTTCATCTCATACTGGCTTGGCGCGAGTATATCGGAGAGCAGTTTTTCGAGCCGCACTTCGCCGTATGTGCCGCGCTCTTTGACATTGATGAGTGCATTCTTCAGCGATTTGGCATCGGCGGCAAGCGCTTTCATCTCGCCCAACCCCTGTCCCACGCTTTCAAGCTGTTTGCTGACAAGCGCAAACGACTGCGCGAGACGCGTTTCGAGCGTCTTTTGCAGCTTTTCATCCACCACGCTCCGCATCTGCTCAAGCCGTTTTTCGTTGCTCTCTTGGAGTGACTTCATCTTGCTTTCAAGCGTGGCGTTCAGCTTTTCAATATTTTCGGCGTTGCCGCGTTGAATGGAAGACAAACGCGCATCCACCTGTTCGCCGAATTCGTGCAGCCTCTTATTCGTTTCTTCACGGCTCGCCTGCAAAGTGGATTGAACGCTTTCTTGTATAATGCCAAATCGCTGAAACTGCTCGGTCGCGCCGCTGGCGATCTGCCGCTGAATGCTGTCGCGCTGTTCGTCCGACGTATGTTTCAACAACGCGGCGATCTCGCCAACGCCGGACTTTTTGCGCCCAACAAGCAACAAGATAACCACTCCCAAGAGCAGCACGACCGCTATGATGTCAAAGATAAGCTGTATGTCCAATGTCGTTCCCTCTCCAACTCTTTGATTTTACCACTGTGCATTCCCCGTCGCACGCCGCCGCACCTCAATCGGATAGCATATCTCGCAAAATAGATCACGGCAAAACGGGATAGCAAAATGATTATACCCCAAAAAACCCGGGAAAGCAAGGAGAGACAGCGGAGAAGACCGAACACACCACCCAGTTGCCAATTGACAAAATGCAGGGGCGGATATCATCCGCCCGCGGGATGCCCAAGCGCCAGGGCCGGACACACACTTCATTTTTGGACAACGAAAAAGCCCCCATACCGGGCGCACATGTGAAAAAAGGCACACGGCGGTGAGCCGCGGGCCTTTTTGGGGGTCGGGGGTTTGGGTTTTGCGAAAGAGTGATGCCAAATGCGTATTGTTCGCGCGTGACAATGACGAGGGGGTATATTTGGAATATATTGGTGACCCACCGCGGATTCGAACCGCGGACAACCTGCTTAAAAGGCAGGTGCTCTGCCGACTGAGCTAGTGGGTCGGATGGGGCTGCCGTTGCTTTCGCAAAGGCAGTCATCCCCCTCTTCGTCCTTCTTCTCCTCTATTGAAGACAAGCGGACCTTGGCTGGGATGGCAGGACTCGAACCTGCGGATGCCAGAGTCAAAGTCTGGTGCCTTACCGACTTGGCTACATCCCATCGTCTCTGGGACACCGAAAAAACTTTGCGGGTGCGGAGAGGGCGCTGTTTCCTCTCCGCACAGAAGCTGGCAGGCCCGAGGACCACCAAAGCAGTTACTTAAATATATTATAACAAATTCAGCCCATTGTCAACAATTTTTCAGCCTCCGGAATTTCATTTGCAATTGTAAATATTTGCCATTTTCGGGGCGCGTCTCACAACGTGGCTCCGGCAACCCATTGCGGCCGCGTCGGTTGCGGGTTTCTGGGGGCCGGGGCTCATTCGACAAAACTGATTTTAGCCGGGTCGAGATCGTGCGGTTTTCCTCCTGTTTCTTTGGCATAGCCCAGCAAAACGCCAAGCCCCATATCGTACCCTTCATGGAATCCAAGCCGTCTGCCAAATTCCGCGCCTTTTTCTCCCGCAAACGGCAGCACGGCAAGTCCGCAGATCAAATTGTCGATGCCCATTGACGTCGCCGCGAGCGCGATGTTTTCCGCCACAATGGCGCAGTCAAACATCTCAGCCCCCGCGGGAACCGCTTTCGTTATTGAAATGATCATTATACAAGGCGCCCCATAGAACAGTGAGCCGCTGCGCGACATGATGCGTTCGTACGTGGACTTATCCGGCATAGCGGCCAAAATCTTCATGCCTTCGTCGTCCATTTCTTTGATAATGTCCTTATTTTTGACGACAATGATGCGCCAGGGCTGCCGATTGACTCCGCTGGGTGCGGCCAACGCGGCTCTCGTGATTGTCTGCAAGTCCTCATCGGACGGCATTTTTTCCGTGAATGCCCGGCAGGAATAGCGCTTCATAATTGTGCGGATTGTCTCGTTCAACATCGTGACCCCTCTTTTCAAATTTTGTTGCGTCAAAGTGGGCTGCGCCCACGACCAAAACTTTTGTCCTGTTGCAGTTTCACCCGCGCAAACGGATCAGACGGACAGCCGTTGCAGGCGGTCTTTGTCCGGACAAACGATGAGCGTCTTGTAGTCGTCATAGATCACCATCCCCGGCTTTGCACCGGGCGGTTTCTTGACGCGGGACACCCGCGTGTAATCCACCGGTACTTTGGACGCGCCGGCAGCGCGGGACAGTGTGGCGGCGATGACAGCCGCTTCCTCCAATGTTACGTCGTCGGGCGGCACACCGTCGAGCCGTATGATCACATGGCTGCCCGGAATCTTTTGCGCGTGCAGCCATATGTCGCCCCGGGCGGCTGTCTTCATTGTGAGCGCGTCGTTTTGACGGTTGTTCCGCCCGGCCAGCAGCGTGACGCCGGCGGAACTCACAAAGCGCATCGGCTGCGACGCCGCCGGCCGTGTGTCCCGGGCCCGCCGGGTTCGGGATTTGGCGGCTCGCAAGTACCCGCCCTGCGCGAGTTCCTCCGCAATCTCCTGCAGGTCCTGCCGGGAGGACGCCCGCTCCAGGGCATCCAGCACACTGTCCAGATATTCGCTCTCCCGCTCGCCGGCGGCCATCTGTTCCGCCAGCATCGCCTCGGCCGTCTTGGCGCGCCGGTAATCTTTGTAGTACTGCGCCGCGTTGCGCTGGGGCGTCCACTGGGGGTTCAGCGGGATCTCCGTCTCGCCGCCGGTGTAGAAATCCGGCACCGTGACCGTGCGCCGCCCCGGTTCGACCCGGTACAGATGCGCCATCAGAAGGTCCCCATATTCCCGCAGACGCTCCCTCGTCTGGGTTTTCTCCCACTCCAACCGCTGGACGGCCGTCTTCCGCCGCGCGCGGTCGCGCAGTGTCGTAACCAACTTTGTCATCTCCTGCGCGCCGGACCGCATCCGCTCCCTGGCGTCGCGCGCCGCGTAGAAGATGTCCAGCATCCGCGAAAAACTGTCCGCGCGGAGCGCCGTATACAGCGTCCCATACTGGGTGATGGGCCGGTAAGAAAAGTCGACCGCCCCGTCCCCCTCCATGAGCAGCCAGGGCGCAAAACGCCGCGCCAGTACCTCCGACCGCCACGCCAACACCGTCCGCAAACAGCTGTCGTCCCCGGCGGACGGGCCGCCGGCCAGGTGGACGATCTCCCGGCACAGCAACGGCGGCAGACCGGCAAATGTCCGGAGCAGCCAGTCGTCAAAGGGCTGTTCCCGCGGCCTGTCCGCCACCAGCGCGGCCCACGTCGTCTCATCCGTGTCGAGAGGATCCCGCTTGCCCTGCCCCGGCGGCAGGTGATAAAAGAGCCCGGGCAGCACTTGGCGCCGCTCAGACATCTCCATGTCCACACGCCGCAGACAGTCGACGACGCGCCCGTCCGACCCGATCAAAATGAGATTCGAATGCCGGCCCATGAGCTCCGCCGCCAGTGTCTTTTGACAGGGTTCCCCCATCTCGTCAACGGCGTCGAACACAAACAGCAACACGCGTTCGAGCGGCGGCTGCCGGACCTCGGCCAGGCGCGCGCCGGTCAGATGTTTGCGCAGCAGCATACAAAACATCGGCGGCGCGGCGGGGTTCTCCCGGGCCACTTCCGTGATGTGCGCCCGCGGCGTGCGGGATCCCGCCGCCAGCAGCAGCCGCGCCGGACCGCCGGCACAGCGCATCGCCAAAATCACTTCCTCGCGCGCCGGCATGAAGATCTTATCCACACGGCCGCTCACCAAAGCGGCGCTCAGTTCGCCGGCCAATGCCGACAAGCACACCGCATCCAGCGGCATTTCTTCTCCCAACCCTTCTTCATATCATTGCATCTTACGTTGCATGGTTCTCCATCATTCGCCGCGATCTTCGCGATTTTCCGTGCGCCAAACGGCGGGTTCCCGCACGGCCTCCGATTCCAAGACGGTGAGATCGGGCAAAGCCCGGCGCAAACGCGCCGCCACGGACGCGACGATGGGGTGCTCCGTGTGAAAATGCCCCGCGTCGATCAGCGTGACGCCGCAGGCCCGCGCCGTCAAAAAGAGGCTGTGTTTGACGTCCCCGGTGATGAAGGTGTCACACCCGTGGCGCAGAACGTCGTCGAACTGGCCGCCCGACGCGCCGCTGCCGACGGCCACCAAATGTGACGGTCGTCCGCCGGCCGTGAAACGCACGCCGGGGCAGCGCAACAGGACTCGAACCTGTTCGGCCAGACGGTCCGGGGGGCAAGGCGCCGGCAGCCGGCCCACGCGCCCCAGCCCGTAGGCCCGCCCGTCCGTGTGAACGAACCGAGCGCCCAATATCTCATAGGGCGGCACAAGGCCCACCGCGCGGGCCAGCACTTCGCTGACGCCGCCCGGCGCCGCGTCCCAGTTGGTGTGCATGCACAAGGCGGCAATTTTGTGCTCAGCCAGCGTCAGCAGGCGCGCGCCCTCCTCCGTTTCCCCGGTGATCCGCCGGGTTCCAAAGGTCACCGGGTGGTGCGTCACCAAGAGCTGCACCTCCCGCGCCACCGCCTCCTCGACCGAACGCCGGTCCGCGTCGAGCGCCACCAGCACGCGGGACACCGGCGCCTCCCGGCGCCCCAACAGGAATCCGGCGTTATCCTCCGGAAAGACGTCCTTCGCCCACGCGGCCGGCGCGAACGACTCCAAAACGGCCTCTATCTCTCCCACCGTGTACATCATCGCAAACCTCCCTCCGCCTCAGAGCGCGGCGCGCGTCTGCGCGCCGGCCGGCGGCGATTGTGCTTCCAACTCCGTCAGCGCCGCCTCCGCCCACGCCAGGCGCTTCGCGTCCTCCGGCTTGCGCGACGCGGCCAGCGCCCGCGCCTCCGCGCGCAGCCGCCGGATCTGGCGGGTGAGATAGACCGCAAAGAGCGGGTCGCCGGCCGCGCGCAGCGCCGGCCCCACATAGCAGGCGGCCGGCGGCGGCGTACCGCGCGGACCGCCCGGGCGAGCCGCCAGAATGTTATACAGTCTGCCCTTTTCCGCCGCCAGCCTCTCCCCATACAGCTCGTACCCGTGCTCGGCCAGAAAAAGCCGCAATCGCTCCGCGTGCGTCATGGGTTGCAGCAAAAAGACCGTCTCCGGCAGCGGCGGCGCGGCGCGCAAAATCCCGGCGATCGTGTCGGCTCCCATGCCGGCGATGACCACCGTGTCCGGCTTTTCTTCGGAGACGCCCCGCAGGCCGTCCGCCCACACCAGACGAATGGACGCCTCCAACCCACAGCGTTCCACCAATCGGCGGGCCCGCGCCAGCGGCTTTTCACGGATGTCCGTGGCCACGGCGTGCGTGACCCGGCCGGTCTGCACAAGCCACACAGGCAGACGCGCGTGGTCTGTCCCGATATCGATCACCCGCGCGCCCGGCGGGATGAATCCGGCGAGTACGCGCAACCGATTCGGCAGTTGTATCACCGTCTTCACCATCCTTCGCCGCATATCCAGAGAAACACCCCCGTATAGACGGGGATGTTCGTTTTTTGAACCGGGGGAGGCCCCCCTGTTTTGCCTCTTCGTTTATACGGGACGCCGGGAGACATGTTCGCTTGCACGGCCGTCAGGCCGTGCTCTTTTCCAGATGGGTATTGATTTTGCGCAGCATCTCGTCCGCGTCGACGCCGTGCACCAAACAGGCCTGTTCCAACGTCTCGCCGCGCGAGGCGGGGCATCCGAGGCAGTGCATGCCGATCTCCAAAAAGAAGTGCGCCGTCTGGCCGTCGATCTGCAATATATCGCCGATGATAGAGTCTTTGGTCACTTGTATCACTCGTGTCGCCCCCGATTTTCCGGCGGGTCAGCCCGCCCATATTTTGATTCATCGTACAACGTCCAAGGGAACTTTTCAAGGGAGTCCCCGCAAGAAAGCGGAAAAATACCAGATTCATCCGCAAAAATACCACACCGAAGTTGCCATAAAAACCGGGGCCGCCCGCAGGGCGGCCCCGAATCGGATTCCTTAGCCGTTTTCTCTCATGCGGGCAAAGCAATCACTGCAATAGACCGGACGATCGGTCTTCGGCTCGAAAGGCACTTTGGCCTCTCCGCCACAGGAAGCGCAGACGGCGGTAAAGAACTCTCTCGGAGCGCGAGAGGCGTTTTTACGGGCGTCGCGGCAGGTTTTGCAGCGCTGCGGCTCATTCATGAAACCGCGCTCTGCGTAAAACTCCTGCTCACCGGCGGTAAACACAAAGTCTTCACCGCACTCCTTGCACTTCAAGGTTCTGTCTTCGTACATGTTTTTTCCCTCACTTTGACTCAGTCTTGCCCGTGGATGTTCTCACCGACGTCTTGAAAGGTTCGACGGACTCGAGGCACGGGGCTAAAATATGCTCGGCAGGGTTCCCTGCTATCGCCAAAGATTGGCCAGCTTCCTTCTGGCGCGTGCACGGCATTGTCCACCGACTTCGGGGACTCATAAACGACGGCTGCAATTTCCCGATACGACAGCCCTTCCAGATAACACCCCAAAATCTCGGTTTCCAAAACCGGACAGCAGTCCCTCCATGTGCCGATAAACTCCGTGAGCTCCTCGCGCCCGTTGATAATACTCCGGGGTTGAGACGACAGTTCGGGATATAAGACAAAGTCCGCGACACGGATTCTCTCCGCGCCGTTTGAAGAGGGGTTCTTATGGATATATAACTGTTGAATGGTCTGCGTCTGCAACGGCCGACCGCCTTGACGGGCGAACACAACCGGCTGCATACGCATGAAACGGCAAACATACGGTCCAGGTTTATTATAACCACAAAGACTTCCATCTGTCAAGCAATTTCATAAACGTTGTAATTTTTCTTTTCAACCGCGGCTTCGACAAAAAACCCACTTGTCTGTTTTTGTCATTTTTTGCGCAATATAATCGTGTTTTCAGCGAATAACTTCCGAGTTTTTTGCTTTTTTCGAAATAAATCTAAAATCCGGCTGTTATGGGTAAAAATGGAATTTTCACGCAGAGACACGGCTGATCACCGCGGCGATGGACTCGGCCAGAGATTGTACAAGCGTATCTTCGGGGCCTTCCACCATCACGCGGACCAGCGGTTCCGTGCCGGAGGGCCGTACCAAAATGCGTCCGTCGCCCGCCAGTTGCTCCTCCGCGCCGCGGATGGCCGCCGCCACCTCCGCGTGCCCGGTCAGCGCGTGCTTCATCTCGTTGCGCACACGCACGTTGACAATGAGCTGCGGGTACTGCGCGAAGCCGGACAGGAGCTCCGACACCCGCCGGCCGGAGCGCGCGGCGATCTCTAAGAAGCGCAGCGCCGTGAGCTGCCCGTCGCCGGTTGTGGCGTGCCGGTGGAAGATGAGGTGCCCGGACTGCTCGCCGCCCAGCGTGTAGCCTCCCTTGCGCATCTCCTCCAGCACATTGCGGTCGCCGACGGCGGCCGAGACGACATGCAGCCCGTGGTCGCGGGCAAAGCGATGGAACCCCAGGTTGCTCATCACCGTGGCCACAATGGTGTCGTGGCGCAGCCGGCCCAGGCGCTTTTCTTCCATCCCGCAGACCGCCATGATCTGGTCTCCGTCGATGAGCCGTCCGTTCTCGTCCACCGCGAGGCAGCGGTCGGCGTCTCCGTCAAAGGCCACGCCCAAGTCAAACCGGCCCTCAATGACCCGTTCCCGCAGCGCGTCCAGGTGCGTGGACCCGCAGCCCGCGTTGATATTGACCCCGTCCGGTTTGTCAAACAGGATCTCATAGCGCAGCCCCAGGCGGGAGAAGAGCCCCCGCGCCGTGCGGACCGCCGCGCCGTTGGCGCAGTCGATGGCCACGCGCAGACCGGAGAGGTCGCCCTCCACCACGTCCATCAGGTGGGCGATGTAGCGCTCCACCAGCATCTCGTCGCGCCGGATCCGCCCGATGTGTTCGAACGTCTCCTGCGGGCAGGGACGATCCGAGAGGATCATCTCCTCCATCTCCTCCTCCAGGGCGTCGGAGAGTTTGTAACCCTGCGCGTTGAAGATCTTGATGCCGTTGTGCTCAAACGGATTGTGCGACGCGGAGATCATGATCCCGGCGTCGGCGGTGTGCGCGGTCAGATAGGCCACGGCCGGCGTCGGCACCGTCCCAAGCATCACGGCGTCGGCCCCCACCGAAGTCACACCCGCCACCAGCGCCGCCTCCAACATATCTGAGGAGACGCGGGTGTCTTTCCCTATACAGAAGCTGGCTTTGCGCCGCTCCGTCTCCGTAAACACGCGCGCGGCAGCCTGCCCGACCCGAAACGCCAGTTCCCCGCTCAGCATTTCGCCGGCCACTCCGCGAATACCGTCGGTTCCAAACAATTTGCCCATGTCGTCTTTTCCTCTCTGTCTCAGTCTTATGCCCTCAAAATCCGTGTCCACAGACCAAAAACGCCGCCGTTTGCTTTCGGTGCGCCGCGTCAACCGGCCTCACCCACAGTGTATGCGGCGCGCCCCCGGTCTTGTTCTCGGCCGCCCGCGGCGTCTTCAGGGCAATTCGATCTTTTCCTGTCCTCCATACGGGAAAACGCCCGGCTCCTGCCCCACATAGGGAACGCCAAGATGCTCGCAGGCAAGGCGGGTGACGCAGCGCCCGCGCGGCGTGCGGTTGATGAACCCGAGCTGCAACAAAAAAGGTTCGTACACATCTTCCAATGTGATAGATTCCTCCCCAATGCTGGCGGCCAGCGTGTCGAGCCCCACGGGCCCGCCCGAGAAATTCCGGACGATGGCCGTGAGCATACGCCGGTCGACGGCGTCGAGCCCCACGCGGTCGATCTCCAACATAGAAAGCGCGGCGTCCGCCACGGATTTTGTGATCACGCCGTCGGCCCGCACCTGGGCAAAATCGCGCACCCGGCGGAGAATGCGATTTGCAATGCGCGGCGTGCCCCGCGAACGGCGGGCGATTTCCGCCGCGCCGCCGGCCTCGAGGGAGATGTCTAAGATAGACGCGCTGCGCCGCAGGATCTGTAGGAGCTCCTCCGGCGTATACAGCTCCAGGCGGAGAATGACTCCAAACCGGTCGCGCAGAGGCGCCGTGAGCTGCCCGGCCCGCGTCGTGGCGCCGATCAGCGTAAAACGCGGCAGGTCCAGCCGGATGGAACGCGCCGACGGCCCTTTGCCCAGGATGATATCCACGGCGTAATCTTCCATAGCCGGGTAGAGCACCTCTTCCACCGCGCGATTCAGCCGGTGGATCTCATCCACAAAGAGGATGTCGTGCTCGCTCAAATTCGTCAGCAGCGCCGCTATGTCCCCCGCCTTCTCGATGGCGGGCCCCGACGTGACGCGGATGTTCACGCCCATCTCGTGGGCGATGACGCCGGCCAGTGTCGTCTTACCGAGCCCGGGCGGCCCATAGAGCAGCACATGGTCCAACGGCTCACGCCGGCCCCGGGCCGCCTCGATGTAGACTTTTAGGCTCTCCTTGGCCTTCTCCTGCCCCATGTAGTCGAGCAGGGTGTGCGGGCGTAACGACACCTCCGCTTCGTCGTCGTGCGACAGCGAAGCGGTGACGAGTCTCTCCTCCATATCGTCAAATTGAATGCCCATGGCCGCGCCCCCCTCCCGAAAGCGAGATCATCCGATCATCGCACCATGCGGCGCAAAGCCGCGCGGATCAGCGCCTCCACGCTCATCTCCTCCGCGTCGATACCGTTCAGCGCCTGCAGCGCCTCCGCGGCCGAATAGCCCAAGACCGTCAGCGCGGCCTGCGCTTCGCCCATACGCGTGAGGGCGCCCGGCTCGGCGGAAGCCGTCGGGCCGGAGGCCGTCGCCGGGCCGGAGAACGACTTGCCGAGCTTGTCTTTCAGCTCCAGCACAATGCGCTGCGCCAGCTTTTTGCCGACGCCCGTCGCCGCCGTCAGCGCCTTCTCGTCGCCGGTGAGTACCGAAAGGGCCAGCCGCTCGGGCGTCGTGACCGACAAAATGGCCGTGGCCACACGCGGTCCCACGCCCGAGATGCCGATCAGCATCTTGAAAGCCGCAAGCTCCTCCCGCGCGGCGAACCCGTACAGATCGCAGACACCCTCGCGGAGATACAAAAAGGTATACAGCCGCGCCGTCTGCCCCGCGTGCA
>JAIRTA010000125.1 GCA_031255175.1 Oscillospiraceae bacterium
CGCAGTGCAGACGGGGTATGATCCATCCCCTGCCGCCGCACCCAGCCCCGCTGGCGGCGGATTTGTCGGGTGCGGCGGGCCGTTCGCGGCCCCGGCAGCGTAAAATAAATTTTCTCCGCCGGCGTGCAACGTCCGGCGGATTTTTCCGGTGTATATAGGTGAAGGTGCTTTTAGCTATACCCGCAAGCGGTAACATTTGCGGGTATATATCGTTGGGAGATGGTTTCTTTGGATGATAACGTCATAATCGACCTGTTCTGGAACCGTTCAGAAACGGCCATAGCCGAAGTATCGGACAAATACGCCGGCTATTGTCACAGTATATCGTACAGAATATTGCACAGCAGCGAAGACGCGGACGAATGTGTCAATGACACATGGCTGCGCGCGTGGAATGCCATGCCCCCGGCGCGGCCCAATCGTCTGTCAACCTTTTTGGGCAAGATAACGCGCAATCTCTCGTTAAACAGGCATGAAAAAATGAACGCGGAAAAACGCGGCGGGGGTATGGTGGAGATTGCTTTGTCGGAGTTGGAGGCGTGCATACCCGCAAGCGCGGATGTTGAAGAGGGCCGCTTGGGCGAGGTCATAGACCAATTTTTAGATTCCATACCCACACGGTCCCGCGATGTGTTTGTGCAGAGATATTGGTATTTGAGCTCGATCGCAGAGATTTCCAAAGATTTACATATCGGCGAGAGCAATGTGAAATCTGTGCTGCTCCGGACGAGAAACAAGCTGAAACAACATTTGGAAAAGGAAGGTGTGCCAATATGAAGGCAAAAGATTTGCTGGACGCCATTGGCAATATCGCAGACAGACACATCGAAGGCAGCGCGCCGGGACGTGACGCCCCGGGCAAGCGAAAGGTGGTTGGCCCGAAAAGACGTCTTGTGCGTTATGCGGCCATAGCGGCTTGTGCCGCGGGTTTTATCTTCGCGGTTACGGCGCTTGCGGCGAACCATATCCAAAACAGCATCAGTCATTTCTATCTGAGATATTTGTCGCCGGGGGAAATGGCGATAGCGGATTCAATGGCGGAACAATATGGGGCCGACGTGTACTTTGACGGACTGAAATCGGACGATCTGCGTACGCAGTATTTCGCCATCAACAAACTGGTGGAATACTACAACGATGAAGAAGTACGCGCAAAGGCCATTGACGCCATAACGCCATTCCTCACCAGCGAGAGCGAACAAATAACGGACGCCGCCGCGTTCGCGCTGTCGGTACTCACACAGACCTTCGACGACCCGCGCATTATACGTTTGGCGGACGATTCGCTGATATTCGCTTTGTTTAACAATTATTCCGACTATGGCACCTACAATCAACTGTGGAGGATAAAAGACGGTGAACTCAGCGATTACATGAAATTTGCGGAACCGCAAATGTATATAAGGTATATGGTTCCGTCGCCGGACGCGAAATTGCTTGCCGTCTATGCCATTTCCAATAGGAGCGGCTATATCGTGATCCATGATCTCATTGACGGATATATAAGCGCTGAACTCGTAGACAGCGCGCGGAATTTGATTGCGAAAGACATGGGTTATTCGCTGCGGCAGCGGCCGGATTTTGAAAATTACAGCTCTCTGGAAGAGATCGACCGGTACCCATTCGTTATCGATTGGAGTGTCGATGGAGCCGGCGAACAGAGTATGCTCTGGGTGGACAATGATACGCTTGAATTTGGAGCGGCGTTAACAGGCGATATCATGGGGAACAAAGAGTACGGCGACTTTTTTGTCACCGCAACGGTGCGTTACGATTACCGGCAGATGAAAATGGAATACAGCATAATATCCGATGCGCCCATAACATAGGGCCGAAACGCAAAAAACCGTCGTCTCATCCCTCCCAGACGGTATGCAGGATTTTCACAAACGCGCGGAACGCGGACGGCAGCGCCAGGTCGGCGAAGTCCTCCGGGGAGGCCCAGAGGTGGCCTTCCGGAGCCGGGACGGCCGGGGTGCGGCAGAGGCGGCCCTCCATCTGCCAGCGGATGTGCGTGAAGACGTGCTCCGCCCGGCCGCAGGGTTCGTTTGACAGCAGAGGCACCCCCGCCGGGGGCGCGGCGGGGAATTCCCAGAGCCCGCGCAGCAGGGCCTCGGTGCGCCGGCGCATCAGCACGCGGCCCTCCGGGTCGAGCAGCAGGCAGACGGGGCGGTTCTCCACGCGCTGCGGTTTCTTTGGGGTCTTCACCGGCAGTTCACAGGCGCAGCCGGCGAGGTGTGCGCCGCAGAACGCCGCCGCCGGGCATTCGGCGCAGCGCGGCGCGGCCGGCAGGCAGAGCAGCGCGCCGAGTTCCATGAGCGCCTGCGTCATGTCTCCCGGCCTGTCGTCCGGCATGAGTGACAGCACCCACGCCCGCGCCCGCGTTCGGGCCGCCGGCGTCATCACGTCGGTGGCGTCGCGTTGGATGCGGGCGTGTACGCGCAGCACGTTGCCGTCGACGGCGGGCACCTTTTGCCCGAAGGCGATGGACAAAATGGCCCCCGCCGTGTAATCGCCGATGCCGGGCAGCCGCCGGAGCGCGGCCGGGTCGCTTGGCACCCGGCCTCCGTGCTCCGCCATGACGCAGACAGCCGCGCGGCGCAGGTTGCGCGCGCGGCTGTAATAGCCCAGCCCCTCCCACGCCTTGAGCACGTCGTGCTCGTCGGCGGCGGCCAGGTCGGCCACCGTGGGAAAACGGGCCGTAAAGGCGGTAAAGTAGGGGAGCAGCGCCGTGATCCGGGTCTGCTGGGCCATGATTTCCGATAACCAAATGTAATATGGGTCTTTGGTATTACGAAACGGCAACGCCCGCCGCGCGGTTTCGTACCATGAGAGCAACGCCCCGGTCAGGCCGGCGTCTGTCAACGGACCGGCCTCCTTTTGGGCAGGCTGGGCAGCGTGGACTGAACCGCCCGCAGGCTTATTTTTTCGTCTTGCGCGGTGGCGTCCACGCCGACGAGACCGCCCGCGTAGTGGTCGATGATCAGCACCGCGACGGCGTCTTCCACTTCTTTTTGGATCAGCCGGCGCAGGTTGCGCGCGCCGTACTTCACCGTGTAAGACTTCTCCACCAGGTACGAGACCAGCGCGTCGTCATAGGTGAACGCCATGCCGCGCTCCGTCATCGCGGCGGCGAGGTCGCCCAGCATGATCCGCGCGATCCGGTTGAAATCGTCCTTTGTGAGTTGGTTGAAAGAGATGATCTCGTCAATGCGGTTGATGAACTCGGGCCGCATGATGTCCGAGAGCGCCTTCATCGCCTTCTCCTTGCCCTGCTCGGTCAGCGTGCGGCCAAAGCCGACGGAACCGTCGCGGCGGTCGGAGCCCGCGTTGGAGGTCATGACGATCAGCGTATTTTCAAAATTGACCTCGCGGCCGTGCGCGTCTGTGATGTGGCCGTCGTCCAAGATCTGCAACAGGATGTTGAGCACGTCCGGGTGCGCTTTTTCGATCTCATCGAACAAGATGACGGAATACGGCTTGCGCCGGATCTTCTCGGTGAGCTGGCCGGCCTCGTCGTAACCCACATAGCCGGGCGGCGCGCCGATGATCCGGGAGACCGAGTGTTTTTCCATAAACTCCGACATGTCGAGGCGGATCAGCGACTCCGGCTGGCTGAAGAGGTCCTGCGCCAGGCATTTGACGAGTTCCGTCTTCCCCACGCCCGTGGGGCCGACGAAGATGAAAGAGACGGGCTTGTGCTTGCCCGAAATGCCCACGCGCCCGCGCCGGATGGCGGCGGCCACGGCGGCGATGGCCTCGTCCTGCCCGATGATGCGCGCGCGAAGGCGCTCCTCCAGCAGGGCCAGCCGTTTGTATTCCTGCTCCTCGATGCGGGAGGCCGGGATCTTTGTCCACTGCTCGATGACGCGGGCCAGGTGCGGCACGGTGAGCGCCGGCGGGCCGCTTTTTGTCACTTCCTCGAGCTGCCGGATGGCGACCATCTCGCGGCTTTTCAGCACGGCCAGGCGCTCATACTCCGCCGGCGCGTTGTCCGCGATGAGATGCTCCCGCTCGCGGCGGACGGCCTCGATCTCCTTGCGGAGCCGGTCCGCCTGGTGGATGGCCGGCGTCTTCAGGTTGACGTCGGAACAGGCCTCGTCGATCAGATCGATGGCCTTGTCGGGCAGAAAACGGTCGGTGATGTAGCGCTCCGACAGCAGCACCGCCTGGCGGGCCACCTCGGGAGAGATTGTGACGCCGTGGAATATCTCGTAGTAGTGGGCGATGCCGCGAATGATCTCCACGGTCTCGTCCACCGACGGCTCGGACACCATCACCGGCTGAAAGCGCCTTTCGAGCGCCGCGTCCTTTTCGATGTGCCGGCGGTACTCCGAAAATGTGGTGGCGCCGACCACTTGGATCTCCCCGCGGGAGAGAGCGGGCTTTAGGATGTTGGCGGCGTTCATCGAACCCTCCGCATCTCCGGCGCCCACGATGTTGTGCACCTCGTCGATGACAAGGATGATAGTGCCGAGGCGGCGGATCTCGTCGATCAGCCCCTTCATGCGGGACTCAAACTGCCCCCGAAACTGCGTGCCCGCCACGAGCGCCGTGAGGTCGAGCAGATAGACTTCCTTGTCCGACAGTTTCCCCGGCACGTCTCCGTCGGCAATGCGCAGGGCGAGCCCCTCGGCGATGGCCGTCTTGCCCACGCCCGGTTCCCCGACGAGGCAGGGGTTGTTCTTTTGCCGCCGGTTTAAGATCTGCACCACGCGCTCGATCTCGGAGGCGCGGCCCACAATGCGGTCCAGGCGCCCCTCTTTGGCCCGCTGCGTCAGCGAGATGCAGTAATTTTCCAAATATTTCCTCTTCTGTCCGCGCGGCTCACCGCCGGGTTCCCGGCGCTCGGCGTCCCGCGCCGGCCGGGAGGGGTTCTCGCCGGGGTTGTCGGAAGAGAGGTTGCCAAACAGACGGTTCAAAAACGGGAAGGTGGCGGTTTTGCCCTCCTCCTCGTCGTCCGAACCGGCGGCGGGCGCCGGCCCGGACATTTCGGACATCTCTCCAAAGGCATCCGTCATCTCCTGGGAGAGGTTGTCGAGGTCGTCGTCCGAGATGCCCATGCGTTCGATCATGTCGCCCACGGGTTTGATGCCGAGTTCTTTTGCGCATTTGAGGCAGATGCCCTCATTGTGCGTCTTGCCGTTTTCTATTTTTGTAATAAAAACAACGGCCACCTTTTTTTTGCAACGGGAGCACAGGGTTGGCTGCATATAGAAGTCTCCTTTGATTTCAAGAAGGGGTGGACTGACGTCAGTGATTTTTCGGCCGGGTCAGCGCGATGAACCGGCGCAGATAGAGAAGAAGCGCGAGAACGGAACAGGCGGTGGCTGCCGAGACAAGGACCAACTGCGTAACCGGAGGCAGCGCGGCGCCAAAGACGAGGATGATCAGACAGACGACGAAAAACAGCACGGCGGAAAATTTACCAAATTTTTCCGAAGAAGGCACATCATTGATCTTTTTATATTGCAAGATGGCGCCGATGCCCATCAGGATCTCTTTGAGAAAGAACACACCGGCGGCCCACCATACGATCGGGTTGTCGTAGGCGATGCAAAAGACGACGACCGCGGCCATCAGCTTGTCGGCCATAGGGTCGATCACGCGGCCCAGCCGGGTGATCATATGGAGCTGCCGGGCCAGGATGCCGTCCAGCACGTCGGTGGCCGAGGCCAGCGCGTAGACGCCGGCCGCCCACAGGTGGGCGTTCGGGAGCGCGGAGAAATAGACGAGAGGGAAGACGGGGACCAGGGCAAAACGTACCAGGGAGAGTGAGTTTGGAAGGTTCACGTCAGCATCAGCCCCCATATTGATACAATCGAAAGAATTCGTGTCCTCGCACAGAGGCGGGGCGAATTTTCCGGGCCGTGGCGGCCGTTTTCATACATCGTCACGAGAGAAAGAGCGTGAGCGGGTTTGTCTGCACGAAGAAGCGCGTGAGCACCGTTTCGCCGATCAGCTCGGCCGGGATCAATATCCCCAGAAAGCGCAGCCCCCATCCAATGGCAAACAGGATCAAGCAGCCGTGCGCGAGTCCGGCGGCGAGGCCGCCCACCGTGTCGAGAAGCTTGAGGCCCGGCAGCTCAAACATCATGCCGATAAAGTGCGCGAGCAGCGTGAGCAGCAGAGAGATGATCGCAAGGAAAAAGAGAAATAAGATCACCCAGGCCAGCGTGCGGATGAAGACGGCCGAGACGCCCGCGCGCACGGACACGCCGGAGTCGTCCATAAACGAGAGCACCTTGTCGGCGAGGGCGTCCACTTCTTCTTCCGAGACGCCGAGCAGCGAAAACGCCTCCCGGGCGACGGAGAGAGAACGCGCCTCGGAGTCCTCGGCGTCGGCCTCAGACCGGGAGGCCCTCTCCGTGGCGTCGTCCGTCACCCAGTCGAGAAGAGGGTGGATCCGTTCCGTGACCGGGTCCACAAAGCGGTCGGACAGGAAGGAGGCGCCCCACAAGGCGACGATCAAGATCAAAAATCCGGACAGCGACAGGATGAATCCTTTGCGGTAGCCCTGCCAAACACAGAAGGCCAAGATGAGTAAAATCAACAGATCCAACACAATGGGCGTCAATGCGGTCACCTGCTCTCTCTGGGATTCACGGGTGTGCGCGGGGAATTCGTGGGGGTTACGGCCGGGGGCAAGGGCGAGGGCAGACACATGGGTCTGCCCCTACATGCGGGGGATTTGACCCGATTGTCAATTGTCAATTATCAATTGTCAACTGTCAATTGTTGTGGGTTAGGGGTGATATACGCGGGCGCCGTTTTGGGCCAGGAGAAGCGCGCTTCCGTCGGCGCGCATCAGGAGGTGGCGCGCCGACGCGTCGGGCAGCGCCGGGCCGGTGGGGTTCAGGTCCGCGTCGTAGACGTGGGCGGTGCCCGACGAGAGGAGGCCGACAAAGCGGCCCGCCGCCGACAGGGAGTCCGGCGCCCCGTTGAGGAACACGGAGGCCCGGGGGCCGTCCGGCGACACCGAGAGAAGTTCCGGCCGGATGCCGACCGCGTCGGAATCCCCCAGACAGACCGCGACGAAATCTTCCCCGGCGTCAAACGCCAGCAAACTGCGGGCGCCGAATGCGTAAGTGCCGGCGCTCGCGCCGTCGCCGCCGTAAAACAAAAGCTCGTTTTCTGTGACCACGCAGAACAGGTCGGGCACCAGCGCGCGCGCGGCGAGCGGCAGGACGTCCGGCAGGTCGGCCCGGAGCAGCGGCGTGTCTTTGCCGATGTCAAACAGGAGCACCCGGCCGAGAAACTGCCCATCCTCCTGCCCGGCCGAGACAACGCAGAGCCGCTTGCCGGAGGGGGAGAGCACGGCGTCCAGCACATAGAGGTCGGAGGAATACCATTTGAAAACCTCTTCAAAGCGCGTGTTCAGCACCGTCACAACGGACGAAAAACCGCGTTCCCGGCTGACGATGACGGTGTCGCCGCGCGGGTTCATCGAGGCGTGAAAGAGTATATCCGGCCAGGTGCGCGCGGAGAGCGTGGCGTGCGCGTCGGCCCAGAGCAGCGAGGTGCCGCCGCGGTCGTAGGCCAGAAGCGTGCGGTCCGAGACCGCCAGCGCCGGTTCTTTGAGAAAACAGTCCGTCACATACGTCTGACGCCCGGACGGGCCGTACAGGGCCAGCCGGCTGTCCGACAGGAGCGCGAGGCCCCTTTGAAAGACGGAAAAGCGGGTCAGCATGTAGTCGTCGTAGACAAAGGTGTCGGACGTCTCGCCCGGTTCTTTGCCAAAGACGGCGCGCAGCTGCGAAAAAAGCCCGGTGAAGGTGTCGGCCGTGAGCTGGTCGCGGTAGGTGAGAAAGCCGACGACAAAGATGAGAACGGCAAAAAAGAGAATCGCGTACACCGTCACGCGGACGGGACCCACCCGCCGGGCCGGTTTGCGCGGGGTTCGAACCGGCCGGACTTCCGGCGCGGCGTCTTTCTCCGGGTCGTTCAAGGCAAATCCCCTCCCCCCTTCCCGGCCGCGCGGCCGGGGCGGTGACGGACGGCGCGCCACGGGAGGAGGCGCGGTCAGAGCCAGTCCGGGCCGCGGCGGGCCGCGGCGGGCCACGGCAGCGCCGTGTCGTACCAGACGCCCGTCATGTACAGGCCGTGCGGCGGCGCGGTGGGGCCGGCGCGCGCGCGGTCTCCGGCGCGCAGCAGAGCGGGGACCGCGTCGGGGGCGATCTTTCCCTGCCCCACATACAGCAGCGTACCCACGATGGCCCGCACCATGTTGTATAAGAACCCGTTGGCCGAGACGGCGACCTGAAGCGTTCGGCCCCGGGCGGAGACGTCACAGGAGAAGACGGTGCGCACGGTGGATTTTACGGGCGTACCCACCGACCGGAACGCGGCGAAGTCGTGCGTGCCGACAAAATCGCCCGCCGCCCTCCGCAGCGCGTCCGCGTCGAGCGGATACGGCCAGAAGAGCGCGCGCCGGTGCAGCAACGGGTCGGGGTGGCGCGCCGTATAGAGGCAGTAGGTATATTCTTTGCGCACGCAGGAATTGATGGCGTGAAAGTCGTCCGGCACGTCGGCGGCCGCGAAGACGGAGATGTCGTCCGGCAGGTGGGTGTTTACCGCGTAGGGCAGCCGCTCGGCCGGGATGCGCGTGGCGGAGATGAAGTTTGCCACGTAGCGGCGGGCGTGTACGCCCGCGTCGGTGCGCCCGCAGCCGTGGAGAGTCACCGGGCGCCCGGTTGCCTTTTGCAGGGCGCCGGAGAGGGCGGCGGCCACCGTCACGGCGTTTTTTTGTATCTGCCAGCCGTGGTAGGCCGACCCGTCGTAGGCGAGCAGGAGCGCGATGTTACGGGGTGTATCCAATGTGAGCAGCCCCTCCGGCGTTGAGAGATCAACGCTTGTCTCAGCTCTTCGGCACAGGGATTTAGTACCCAAAACGGCTCATGACGCCCACGCCGGCGGAGACGACCAGCAGAGCGGCCAGGATGCTCCCGTCCAAAGGCGTCATGCGAAGCGGGCGCATACGCGTGCGGCCCTCGCCGCCGTGGTAACAGCGGCATTCCATAGCCACGGCCAAGTCCTCCGCCCGGCGAAACGCGGAGACGAACAGCGGCACCAGCAGCGGCACCAGGGCGCGCGCGCGCCGGACCACATGGCCGGAGTCGAAGTCGGCCCCCCGGGCGCGCTGGGCGTTCATGATCTTGTCGGTCTCCTCCAGCAGCGTCGGGATGAAGCGCAGCGCGATGGTCATCATCGTGGCCAGCTCGTGGACCGGCGCGCGCAGCTTCTTCAGCGGGCCGAGCAGGCATTCAAGCGCGTCGGTGAGCCGGATGGGGGAGGTCGTGTAGGTGAGCAAAAAGGTCCCCATGATGAGCATGATGATCCGCAGAACCATCCGCCCGGCGGTGACAAGCCCCTCGGTCGTGACGCGAAAAACCCAAAACGACAGAAGCACAGTGCCGTCGGTGTAGAGAATGTTGAGCAGGGCCGTCAGGGAGATGATGAAGACCAAGGGCCGGATGCCCTTGAGAAGGACCCGGACGCGCAAGCGGGAGAGACGGACGGCGGCGGAGAGCCAGAGGATCATGACGCCGTATGTGAGCGCGCCGTGTGCCATAAAGAGCGCCACGATGTAGGCGACGGTGAGCACAAGCTTGACGCGCGGATCGAGCCGGTGGAGAAGCGAGTGACCGGGGAAAAACTGCCCCAGTGTGATGTCTTTCAGCACGGGCGCACCCTCCTTATGAGGGGCGCGAGCTCCGCGGCCGCCTGCCGGACTGTGTACGTGGCGGGGTCGATGTCGAGCCCCAACGCGCGCAGCCGCCGCATGACTTGCGTCACCGCCGGGATGGAGAGCCCGGTCTGTTCGAGTTCGGCCACCCGGGAGAACACCTCGTGAGGCGTGCCGTCCATAGCCACGCGCGCGCGGCTCAGCACGACAATGCGCCGCACCGAGCGGGCGATCTCCTCCATGCTGTGGCTGACGAGAATGACGGCGGACCCGCGCTCGGCGTGGTAGGCGCGGATGTGGCCCAAAATGTCCTCGCGGCCGCGCGGGTCGAGGCCGGCGGTGGGTTCGTCGAGAATGAGCACGTCGGGTTCCATAGCAATGACGCCGGCAATGGCGACGCGCCGCTTCTGCCCGCCGGAGAGATCGAACGGAGACTTGTCCGCCGTCTCGGGCGCCAGCCCGACAAGTTGCATGGCCGCTTTCACCCGCCGGGCGGTCTCTTCTTCAGAAAGCCCCATGTTCTTTGGCCCGAAGGCTATGTCGCGCGCCACGGTTTCTTCGAAAAGCTGGTACTCGGGGTATTGAAACACGAGCCCCACGCGAAAGCGTGTCCGGCGGATCTGTTTGGGGTCGTGCCAGAGGTCGCGGCCCTCAAAGAGCACGCGGCCCTCGGTGGGCCGCAGCAACCCGTTCAGGTGCTGGACCAACGTGGACTTGCCGGAACCGGTGTGCCCGATGACGCCCAAAAACTCGCCCGGCGCCACTTCGAGGTCAACGCGGTCAACCGCCCGGCGCTCGAAAGGGGTGCCGGCGCCGTACACATAGGAGAGATGCTCCGTTTTGAGGATAGGCGTCAAATCGGGAACCTCCTCCCCGAGACCGCGGCGCCCGGCAGGGACCCTGCGGCCCGGACGGATCCGACGTTCAAATCAATACAGTATTATACCATCCGCCGGACCGCATGGCAAGAGGGTCATAAAAAGTATCATCTTTGGCACGCGCCGCGGAGGCCGGCGGCGCGCGTGTGCGGGCGCGCAAAAAAACGGATGCCCCGGGCTGGGACATCCGTTTGGGCCAAGGGGGATGTTTGACGGGCCCCGACGTAGCACGGAAATGCGGCGGCGGGCGTTACGGTCCCGGAGGGCCCTGCGGCCCCTGCGGTCCGGGAGGGCCTGCGGGCCCCGCCGGCCCTGCGGGTCCGATCGCTCCGGCTGCTCCAGCGGGTCCGGGAGGTCCTGCGGGTCCGATCGCTCCGGCTGCTCCAGCGGGCCCGATAGGCCCGGCGGGTCCGACCGCTCCGACTGCGCCCGCGGGTCCGATGGGGCCGGCGGGCCCGGGAGGCCCTGCGGGGCCGATCGCTCCGGTTGCGCCCGCGGGTCCGATAGGTCCGACAGGTCCTGCGGGCCCGGCGGGTCCGATTGCCCCGGTCGCGCCCGCGGGTCCGATAGGCCCGACAGGACCGGCAGGCCCGGCGGGTCCCGGAGGTCCTGCCGGTCCCGGAGGCCCTGCCGGTCCCTGCGGTCCCGCCGGCCCCTGCGGCCCCTCGGGGCCCGGTGACCCGGTGTCTCCGCGCGTGCCTTGCGGACCCATAGGCCCCTGCACGCCCGGCTCGCCGGTGTCACCCTTGGGCCCCGGGCAGCCGGGGAGGCCCTGCGACCCTTGCGGCCCCCGCGGCCCCTGCGCGCCCTGCGGCCCTTGCGGTCCCTGCGCGCATTCGGGCCCCGGCGGACATTTTGGATTCACGGGCACGGCGGAGCAGCAGTAACCGCCGATGCCGCCGCATTTGTGCGGGAGGTCCGCGTTGCAGTATCTACATCGGCAGGTCTTGCTAAAATCATTCATTCGAACACCTCCGCTTGAAAATGTATTTCCCGGCCGGGAACGGCGCCCGGCGTTATCCCGACGCCGCACGCCATTGTATGACCGAGCGCCGCGCGAAGTGACGGCTGACTGACGGCATGTCACATAAAAATTACAAAAATTGGATGTCAATATGCCGCGTCATAGAAACTTTGCTTGCAATCTGCCCCAATCGTTGGTAGGATAAAGATTGGGATAAAGATATTGAACTGTATCCGAGGTGCATGGCGTGTATTTGAAATCCTTTGATATGCAGGGGTTTAAGTCCTTCCCGGACAAGACGACGCTGACGTTCGACAACGGCGTGACGGCTGTGGTCGGGCCCAACGGCAGCGGAAAGAGCAACATCGCGGAGGCGGTGCGCTGGGTGCTGGGGGAGCAGAGCCCGCGTGCGCTGCGCTGTGAGAAAAAGATGGAGGAGCTCATCTTCCACGGCACGGCGCAGCGCGGGCCGGTCGGGTTTACCGAGGTAAGCCTGTTGCTGGACAACAGCGGCGGTCTCTTTCCGCTCGAGCAGCACGAGGTGCAGGTGACGCGGCGGCTCTACCGCTCCGGGGAGAGCGAATTCTTCATCAACCGCGTCGGCGTGCGCCTGAGAGACGTGTTGGAGCTCTTTATGGACACGGGGCTGGGCCGCGACGGGTATTCGCTGATCGGGCAGGGGAGGATCGGGGAGATTCTTTCCGAGAAGAGCGGCGAGCGCCGCCGCGTGTTTGAGGAGGCCTCCGGCATCTCGCGCTACCGCCACCGCAAAGAGGAGGCGGAGCGCAAGCTTGTGCTGGCCGAAGAAAATCTCACCCGCATCGGCGACAAGATCGAGGAGCTGGAGCTTCAGATCGGCCCGCTGCGCGAACAGGCCGAAAAGGCCCGGCAGTACCTGCACATGCGCGACGAGCTGCGCGGGCTGGAGATCGCGCTGTGGCTGGGCGCGCTGGACAAGCTGCGCGACAGCTACGGCAAGGTGCGCGACGACTACGAGGCGGCCACCTCTCAGCTCTCGGCCGGGCAGGCGGCGCTGGACGCGCTGTACGCCGAACTGGACCGGATCGGCGCCGAGGAGCGGCAAAATCAAGAGAGCGTCGAGGCCGCGCGCGCCGACTTGAGCGCCGTGGAGGGCGCCGCCGCCGAGCGGGAGAGCGCCGCCGCGGTGTTGCAGACAACGCGGCAAAACAACGAAGAAAACATCGCGCGGCTGCGCGAGGAACAGACCCGCGAGGCGGCGCACGACGGCGGGCTGATCGCGCAGATTGAGGAGCGGCGGGTTCACCTGCGCGAGACGGAGGCCGCGCTGGCGTCTCTGGAGGCCGACATCGCGGCGCTGACGCGGGAGTCCGCGGCGCTCGGCGCGCGGGCGGACGCGGGTCTTGCCGAAATCGGCGCGCTGCGCGTCGAGGAGAACGCCGCGCGGGAAGCCGCGGGGGAGGCGCGCGCCGCGATCTCCTCCCAGGCGGCATCGGCGGACGAGCTGACGCGTCAGCGGGAGGCAATGCGCGAGGACATCGCCGTGCGCGCCCGGGCCTGCGAGGAGGCCGGCGCGGCGCTGGCCGCGCTGGATGTGCAGCTGGCGGATTCGGCCGAACAGCTCACCGCGCTGCAAAATGTGCTGAACGGGCACGCGCTGCGGGCGGACGCGAAACAGACGCAGATTGAGACGATCCGCGCCTCCCAGGAGGCGCGCGCGGTGGAGCGGGGCCGGGTGGAATCCCGGCTGCACCTGCTGCGCGAGATGGAGCGGGAATATGAGGGGCACTCCCGCGCGGTGAAGACCGTGATGGCCGAGCACGAGAGGGGGCGCCTGCCGGGTGTCCGGGGCACGGTCTCCGAGCTGCTGCGCGCGGAGGACCGCTGTGCCGTCGCGGTGGAGATCGCGCTGGGGCCCGCCCTTCAAAACATCGTGGTGGAGCGGGAGGAGGACGCCAAGGCGGCCATTGAACTGCTGCGCCGCCGCGAGACGGGGCGGGCCACGTTCCTGCCGCTGTCGGCCGTGCGGGGCCGGACGCTTGAGGAACGGGGGCTCGCGTCGGAGCCGGGTTTCGTCGGCGTCGCCGCCGAGCTTGTCACCTGTGACGAGACATACGGGGAGATCGTCCGGAGCCTGCTCGGGCGCACCGTGGTGGTGGAGAGTATGGACGCCGCCATTGCGCTGGCCCGGCGGCGCGGCCACCGCTTTCGCATCGTGACGCTGGACGGGCAGGTCATCGCCCCCGGCGGGGCGATGACGGGCGGCAGCGTGGGCAAGTCGGTGGGGCTGCTCTCCCGCAAGAATGAGATGGACAGGCTGGCGGCGGAGCGGACCCGGCTGGACAAAGAGCTGGCCGGCCTGGCGGATTCGATCGCGCAGGCCGACAGGGCCCTGGCGGAGGCGCGCCGCGAGCGGGACAAGGCCGCCGCCGAACGGCGGGTGGCCGAAGACGAGGCGCTTTCGCTGCGCGCCGAGAGGGCCCACGGCGGCACCCGGCTGGCGGAACTGCAAGCGGAACTCGCGGCCCAGGAAGCGGAGTTCGCCGCGCTGTCGGAGCGGCTGCGCGCCGGCACGGACGCGGCCGAACACTGGCGGCGGACGGCCGGGGAGAGCGAGGCCCGCGCCGCGGCCGTGTCTGAGGCGCTCGCCGCGCTCTCGGCCGGGCAGATCGAGATCTCGGAGGCGGGCGCGCGGCTCTCGGAGGAGATCGCCGGGCTGCGGGCCCGCGCGGCGGCCTGCGCGGCGGAACGCACGTCCGACGAGAGGGCGCTGGAGGAGTATGAGTCGCTGCGGCAGACCTTTCTCGGGGGCCAGGCGCAGAAGCGGGCGGCCATCGAGGACTACGAGGCGCGCAACCGGGTGCTCTCGGCGGAGATCGACACCGCCCGCGCCGAGGCGCGCGCGCTGCTGGCGCGGGCGGAAGAGGGCCGCGCGGCGATCTCCGGGCTCTACGAGGCGCGCCGGACGCTGGAGGGCCGCCGCGTGCGGTGTGACAGGCAGGCCAGGGAACAAAACGACGAAAACATGAAGATGGAGCGCGAACGCTCCCGGCTCGAGGCCAAAAAGGTGGCGGGCGAGGCGGAGGAAAAATCCATCATGGACCGGCTGTGGGACAATTACGGTTTGACGCACAGCGCGGCCGTGGAGCTCCGGATGCCGCTGCCGGGCGGGACCGCCAAGGCCAACCGCCGGGCGGGCGAACTGCGGAGCGCGATTCGCGCGCTGGGGGCGCCCAATCTCGGCGCCATCGAAGAGTGCGAGAGGGTGTCCACCCGCTACGAATATTTGGCCGAACAGCGCAACGACGCGGAGGCGGCCCGGTCCGACCTCCTGACGATCATCGGGGACCTGACCGGGCGGATGCGGGAGATCTTTCTTGAACAGTTTGCGCTCATCGGCGAACATTTCACACGGACTTTCCGTGAGATCTTCGGCGGCGGCGACGCCCGCCTCTCGCTGGAGGACCCGGAGGACGCGCTGGCCTGCGGGGTGGAGATCCACGCGCAGCCGCCCGGCAAGAAGATGCGGTCCATCTCGCTCCTCTCGGGCGGGGAGAAGTCGCTCGTGGCCATCGCGCTCTATTTCTCGATCTTCAAAGTGCGTCCGGCCCCGTTTTGTGTGCTCGACGAGGTGGACCACGATCTGGACGACATCAACGTCGCCCGTTTCGCGGCGTACCTGCGCCGGCTGGCCGGGGACATTCAGTTTGTTGTGATCACGCACCGGCGCGGCACTATGGAGGCGGCTGACATGCTCTACGGCGTGACGACGCAGGAGGAGGGCGTCTCCAAGATCCTCTCGATGCGCCTGCAAGACGCCGAGGCGTCACTGGGCATCAGCCTTAATTAGTGCGCTGTGCCACCTAAATATTTACAAATCGCCGGTCTTTTTTCCGCCAGACTGCGTTGGCGAAATCCGTTGATACAACAAGTATCAACGGACCCCGCCGCCTTGCCTGACGAAAAAATCCACGCCGCTTTCCGACAAGATTTAGATGACACAGCGCACGCGTGCGCCGCGTGCGAATTTGAAACTCCACATGTGCTACACAACATATGGTATGCACACACTATATGTTGTGTGTCTGGCTTTGAAAAAATGTGATTTTCACACCTACAGGGGGCAGAAATGGGATTTTTTGACAAAATAAAGCAGGGCCTCTCCAAGACGAGACAGAGGATGGGCGGCACGTTGGGCGGTCTGTTCACCGGCTTTTCCCGCGCCGACGAGACGTTTTTTGAGGAGCTGGAGGAGGCGCTGATTTTGGCGGACCTCGGCGCGACCGCCGCGGCCGACGCCGTGGAGGCGCTGCGGGTGCGCTGCCGGCAGGAATCGCTGAAGGGGCCGGAGGCCGTGCGCGCGGCGCTGGTGGATATCCTGGCGGCGCGGCTGTCGGTGGGCGACCCGTCGCTGCGCCTGGGCACCAAGCCGTCGGTGATCCTGGTCATCGGCGTCAACGGAGTGGGGAAGACCACCACGATCGGGAAATTGGCGGGGCACCTGGCCGCCGCGGGCCGCCGTGTGCTGCTGTGCGCGGGAGACACGTTCCGCGCGGCGGCGGCGGAACAGCTCGCCGTCTGGGCGGAGCGCGCCGGCGCGGACATTGTCCGCCAGCACGAGGGGGCGGACCCGGCCGCCGTTGTGTTTGACGCGCTCGCCGCGGCACGCGCGCGCGGCTGCGACGTGGTGCTCTGCGACACGGCGGGGCGCCTGCACAACAAGCAAAATCTGATGAACGAATTGGCGAAGATCAGCCGGGTTATCGACCGGGAACTGCCCGGCGCCGACCGGGAGACGCTGCTGGTGCTCGACGCGGTCACCGGGCAAAACGGGCTCTCGCAGGCGCGGGAATTCGCCGCCGCCGCCGGGCTCACGGGGTTGGTGCTCACCAAGCTCGACGGCACGGCCAAGGGCGGCATCGTCGTCGCCGTGGCCGACGCGCTGCAAGTGCCGGTCAAGTACGTCGGCGTGGGGGAGAAGCTGGATGACCTGATGCCGTTTGAGCCGCGCGCGTTTGTCGAGGCGCTGCTGGGGGTGGGCTGATGGAATGGGTGCTCGCCACCGGAAACCCGGGCAAACGGCGCGAGATGGAATCGCTGCTCGCGCCGCTGGGCGTGCGGCTGCGCCTGCCCGCGGAGTTCGGCGCGGACTTTGCCCCCGACGAGACGGGCGCCACCTTTGCCGCCAACGCCCGCCTCAAGGCCGAGGCGGCACTGGCGCTCACGGGCCGGCCCGCGCTGGCGGACGACTCCGGGCTCGAGGTGGCCGCGCTGGGCGGCGCGCCGGGGGTTCTCTCGGCCCGTTACGGCGGGGCGGAGCTCTCCGCCGCGGCCCGCAACGAGCGGCTGCTGGCGGCGCTGGCGGGGCGGACGGACCGCGCCGCGCGCTTTGTCTGCGCGCTGGTTTGCCTCTTTCCGGACGGGCGCGTGCTCACCGCCGAGGGCGTGTGTGAGGGGGAGATTGCCCCGGAACCGCGCGGCGCGGGCGGATTTGGCTACGACCCGCTGTTTTATGTGCCAAAATATGGAAAAACAATGGCCGAGCTGTCCGACGACGAAAAAAACGAGATCTCCCACCGGGGCCGCGCCGTCCGGGCGCTGCTGCGCCGGTGGGCGCCGGCGCCATGACGGCGGACGTCGGGCTCTTCGGCGGCACGTTCGACCCGCCGCACCTGGGCCATGTGCGTCTGCTGGAGACCGCGGCGCGGGCGCTGGCGCCGGTGCGGATTCTCGTCATGCCGGCCGGCCGGCCGCCGCACAAGGGCCGGCCCCGGACGCCGCCGGAGGAGCGCTTCGCGATGGCGCGTCTCGCCTTCGCGAAGCTGTCGGGGGTGACGGTCTCCGACTGGGAGATCAGCCGGGCGGAGGTCAGCTACACGGCGGACACGCTGCGAAAACTGCGCGCCACGCTGTCGTCCGGGCGGCTGTGGCTCATTGTGGGGGCGGACATGTTTTTGACGCTGCCCGCGTGGCGGCGGCCGGAGGAGATCTTCGCGCTGGCCCGCGTTGCCGTGATGATCCGCGCCGCCGGGCAGGAGCGGGCGGTGACGGAGACGGCGGCGTTTTTGGCGCACCGGTTTGACGCCGCGGTGGACATCGTGCCGCACACGCCCGTCGAGATCTCCTCGTCGGAGCTGCGCGCGCGGCTGGCCCGGGGCGAGGGCGCGGAACTGCTACCGGACGGCGTGTTCGATTACATCCGGGCGAGGGGGCTGTACGCGTGTCAAACGACTTGAGGGAACTTCGCGCGGCGGTGCTGGCCCGCACGGACCGCCGCCGGCGGCTCCATGTGCTGGGCGTGGCGCAGGAGATCGACACGCTGGCGCTGCGGTGGGGCGCCGACCGCGGGCAGGCGGCCCGGGCGGCGCTGTTGCACGACGTGACCAAGGGGCTGACGCCGGCGGAACAGTTGAAATTATGCGCAAAGTATGATATAGTGACACAATCGTGGGAACGAACGGAGCACAAGCTGATGCATGCCGTCACCGGCGCCGCCGTGGCCCGGTTTGAGTTTGGCGCGGAAGAGGCGGTGTGCGCCGCCGTGCGCTGGCACACCACCGGCCGGGCGGGGATGACACTGCTGGAAAAGCTCCTGTATCTCGCGGACTATGTGGACGCGACGCGCGTATTTTCAGAGGCGCGCGCCCTGCGCGCCCTGTGCTATGAAGACCTGGACGCGGCGCTGCTGCGGGGGCTCGACCTGTCGATACAGTTCCTGCTGGCCGAGCGCCGGGCGATTCACCCCGACACAATGGCGGCGCGCAACGCGCTGCTGACGCGCTGAGGCGCCGTATGCCGTGAGAGACGGACCCGCCGCGGAGAGGCGGCGGTATGAGGAGACCGACAATGAAAAAAGCTGGAAAAAGACTCATGTCCGATTCCGAAAGAGCCGAAAAACAACCAAAGACGCAGAAAGAAAAAAAGACGAAAAAGCGGCCGATCCGCCTTGTGTTTTCGGGGCTGCTCTGCGCCGGCTTTATCTGCCTGGCGTGGGCGGGCTATCTGCACCTCACAAACAATGTGATCGCCCCGCCCGACACGCGGCCGGACGGGCCGCATAACATCGTCGACCAGCCCCCTCTGGACGACGGCGTCACGGAGCTTCCGTCCGACAGCGAGGGGAGGCCGGTCACACCGGCGGGCCGCCGCGAGGGCGTGTACACAATCATCCTGGCCGGCACCGATATGGACGATGTCCACACCGACGTGCTGATGGTGGCGGCGCTCGACACCAAAAATAAGAAACTCGACGTGCTGAGCATTCCGCGCGACACGCAGGTTGCCGTCAAGCGCGCGAATAAAAAGATCAACGGCGCGTGGGGCGTGGGCATGAACGCGCGCAAGGGGAACAAGAGCGAACGCGAGGCCGGCGCCATTCAGCAGCTGCGCGCGGAGCTCAAGACCGTCATAGGCTTTGTGCCGGACGCCTACGCCGTCGTCGACTTAAAGGGCTTCAAAAAGCTGGTGGACGCGATGGGCGGCGTGGAGTTTGACGTCCCCCAGAACATGCGCTATTCCGACCCGGTGCAGGACCTGTACATCAACCTGAAGAAGGGCCGGCAGGTGCTGGACGGCGACAAGGCCATGCAGCTCGTGCGCTTCCGGCGCTACAACGAGGGAGACATGAAACGGGTGGAGGTGCAGCAGGCGTTTCTGACGGCGGTTTTTAAGCAGCTCCTCTCCGTCAAACACATCTTCAAGCTGCCGGAGTTTGCCGCCATCGCGCAGGAGAACCTCCGGACGGACCTCGGTTTGGGGCAGATGATCTGGTTTGGCCAGGAGCTCATGAAGCTGGAGGGCGGCGACATCGTCTTCCACACCCTGCCGGGCGACCCGTATGCCTACTACCGAAGCCTCAACTATGTGCTGGTCTACCGGGATGAGGCGCTGAAGCTCATCAACGGGACCATCAATCCGTTTACAAAGCAGATCACCGAAGAAAATGTAAACATCAGCCATCTGCGCGACGACGGCAAGTAGGAAACCGCCGCCGCGGACAAAATTCGGTGCGTAGGAGCGCGACAAAGGAGCGCGATGAAGATGGGAAAGAGAGAAAGACCGCGCGCCTCCTCCGACGCGCAGCGGACCCCGGCTCGGCC
>JAIRTA010000083.1 GCA_031255175.1 Oscillospiraceae bacterium
GCGAGCGTCAGTCACCGAACCGTGCGGCAAGACGGGGAGGGCGGCGTGTTGCGTTATGCCGCCGACGGGAGGAGTTTGATGGAGCGGAACATCTGCCGGATGGTTGACCAATCCCGGGCGGAGCGGGGCTGGACAAAGCCGTGTTTGTAGGAGTCGTCCGCCAGAGGGCCGACCAGGACTTCAAACCTCGTCGTCGCGTCGATGGCGGCGCCGTCCGCCAGGTTGCCGTGCCACTTGACGGACTGCCCCAGCAGGGTGTCGGTCAGGTTGGTCTCGGGCAGCTCGCCTGTGTTGAAGGTGGGGGCAAAGCCTGAGTAGATGCCGAAGCCCGGCGCTTCCTGCCCGATGGGCACGATTTTTTGCACATATATCACGCTGTAGTCGGCGCTGGATTCCCGGTAATATACGTAGTCCTTTTCGAGGCGGATGCTGCAATCGTAAAACGAGACGGTCCGCGCGTCGGTGTTCGGAGTGTAGGAGCCCACCCGGATCGAGTTTAAGATGGCCGCGGTCATATTGACGCAGCTTTCGAGGTGGGTGTAGGCGTTGGCGTCGATGGACACGGCGGCTATGGCCAGCGTGTTGTCGGCAAAGCGGAGCAGGGCGCCGCCCAGCAAGATCTGGGCCGCCGGCGCCGGCGTCTGCGGCGTAAAGATAAGGTAGGAGAGACCGCCGCCGACGGTCTTGACGTCGGCGTACCGGTAAGTCTCGTCGAGTTGGGCCAGCCGGGCGTCCTCCCGAAGGTCGCCCGTGCTGGTGCGCAGGAGCGAAGTTGCGTACAGCATCAGCGTCTGGCTGCGTTCGAAGAGAAAGAGTTGCGTCTCGTTGTCGGCGGACGAATCGGCCTCACCGTCGCCGGCATCCGCGAAGGAGGTGTTTTGTGTCCCCACCGGCATGTTAACGAGGAAGCGCCCGTTTAGCAGGGGGAAGGCTTCCGAGGCCGTCTTGCCCTCCAAAAGCGGGATGCGCACCGGGTCGGAGAGCAAAACGAAGCGCGCGTTGCCGTCCCACTCGACTTCGAGGCCAAGGCTCTCCCCCAAAAAGCGAAGCGGGACAAAGGTGCGCCCGCCCACAAGCCGCGGGGGCACGTCGAGCGCCACGAGTTCGTCGCCCACATAGGCCATGTCGCTCCCCAGCGCCATCGCGAGGGTGGCGCCCGCACGGCGGCCCGGGCTGATCACGGCCATGTTGGATTCGGGGTACCAGTCGACGAGGCAGCCAAGCGCCTCCGCGATGGCGCGCACCGGAACCAGAGTGCGGCCGTTTTCGATGAACGGATCGACGTCGAAGAGGATCTCCTCGCCGTCTAAAAATACGCGGATCTTGTCGGGCGCGGCCAGCGCCGCCGGGCCGGCGCACAACAACAGGCATGTCAGCGCCAACAGCAAACAGAGAATTTTTTTCATGATCTGGGGCTCCTCTCATCTTCTGATTTGTCGCTTTGTCGTATGTTCATTATAGAAGGAATGTAAAGAGAAGTAAAGAAAAATTTGTGTTATGTGCCGCAACCCCTCCGACGGCTGTGAAAATGCCGATAATTGTTAACACGATCAAACATTTCTCTTTTTTTACTTTTCAGTTTACATAGCAGGAAAATGATGATAAAATAATGATGATTAGTGAGAGTGTCAAAGACGCGCGCCGTGCCGGCTCACCGGCAGCAGGGGCGTTTTTCGACCGTTTACAGCCCGTCTCGCAAATCAAATATTTCCCCAAAAGTGTGGAGATTCTACCAAGGAGGAAAATGTCGTATGGCAAGAAAGAAAAAAACAATGGACGGCAACACCGCGGCGGCGCATGTCGCCTACGCATTTACCGATGTGGCGGGCATTTATCCGATCACGCCCTCTTCGGTGATGGCGGAACTCGCGGACAAATGGGCGGCATCCGGGCAGAAAAATGTATTTGGGCAGACGGTACGCGTCGCCGAGATGCAGTCGGAGGCGGGGGCCGCCGGCACGGTACACGGTTCGCTCGCCGCCGGCGCGCTGACCACCACCTTCACAGCGTCGCAGGGGCTGCTCCTCATGATCCCCAACATGTACAAGATCGCCGGCGAACTGCTTCCCGGCGTCATCCATTGTTCGGCCCGCGCCTTGGCTTCTCACGCGCTCTCGATCTTTGGGGACCACTCCGACGTGATGGCCTGCCGCCAGACCGGCTTTGCGATGCTGGCCGCGACCAACCCGCAGGAGGTCATGGACCTCGGTGCCGTCGCCCATCTCGCGGCCATCAAGGGCCGCGTGCCGTTTTTGCACTTCTTCGACGGCTTTAGGACCTCCCACGAGATGCAGAAGGTCGAGGTGTGGGACTACGACACCCTCGACAAGATGCTCGACCACGAGGCGGTGGACGCGTTCCACGCCCGCGCGCTGAACCCGGACCATCCCGTGCTGCGCGGTACGGCGCAGAATCCTGACATTTTCTTCCAGGCGCGAGAGGCGTGCAACACCTATTATAACGCCCTGCCGGCCGTTGTGGAAACCTATATGGACGCCGTGAACGCCGAGACGGGCGCCGACTACAAGCTGTTCAACTATTACGGCGCGCCCGACGCGGACAGGGTCATTGTGGCAATGGGGAGCGTCTGCGACACCGCTGAGGAGACCATCGACTTCCTGACGGCCCGCGGCGAGAAGGTCGGCCTCATCAAGGTGCGGCTGTACCGCCCCTGGGTGAGCGAGAAGTTCCTGTCTGTGCTGCCGGAGACCGCAAAGAGCGTCGCCGTGCTGGACCGTACGAAGGAGCCGGGCGCGCTGGGCGAGCCACTCTATCTCGACGTCGTTACCACACTCTCCGCCTCCGGCCGCGCGGGCGTGCGCGTTGTGGGCGGCCGCTACGGGCTCGGGTCCAAAGACACGCCGCCCAGCAACATCTTTGCCGTCTACGCCAACTTAAAAAGCGCCGCGCCGACAAACAGCTTTACAATCGGCATCCGCGACGACGTGACCAACCTGTCGCTGCCGCTGGACGAGAACCACGACACGACGCCCGACGGCACGGTCTCGTGTAAATTCTGGGGCCTCGGGGCGGACGGCACGGTGGGCGCCAACAAAAACTCCATCAAGATCATCGGCGACCACACCGATCTCAAGGTGCAGGCGTACTTTGCCTACGACTCCAAAAAGTCGGGCGGCGTGACGATCTCCCACCTGCGGTTCGGCGAAAAGCCGATCAAATCCACATATTTCGTCTCGAAGGCCGACTTCGTGGCCTGTCACAATCCGAGTTACGTCGACAAATACAAGATGGTGGAGGACGTGAAGCCGGGCGGTACGTTCCTGCTGAACTGCGCCTGGGATGTGGACGAGCTGGCGGTGCATCTGCCCGGCTCTATGCGGCGCTTCATCGCCGCCAACAACATCACGCTGTATACGGTGGACGGCATCGGGCTGGCCCGCGAGATCGGCCTCGGCGGGCGCATCAACATGATCTTGCAGGCCGCCTTCTTCAAGCTGACGGAGATCATCCCGATCGACGACGCCGTGAAGTATATGAAAGACGCCGTGGTGGCCACGTACGGCAAAAAGGGCGAGAAGGTTGTGGCCATGAACCACGCCGCGATCGACGCCGGCATCGAACATGTGAAAAAGATCGACGTGCCCGCCTCCTGGCGGGACGCGCAGGACGAAGTTGTCCGCAAAGAAGCCCGGGGCGGCAGGGAAGAGATCGTCAAGTTTGTCGAAAATATCTTGACGCCTGTCAACGCGCAGCTCGGCGACACGCTGCCGGTTTCGGCGTTTGCCGGCGCGGAAGACGGCACCTTCCCGCAGGGCAGCGCCGCCTATGAGAAGCGCGGCATCGCGGTGGACGTGCCCGAGTGGATCCCGTCCAACTGCATCCAGTGCAACCAGTGCGCCTATGTGTGCCCCCACGCGGTCATCCGCGCGTTTGTGCTGGACGGAGACGAAGTCGCCGCCGCGCCGGAGGGGTTCAAAGAGGTCAAGATGACGGGCCGCGGCTGCGAAAACTACCGCTTCTCCGTCACCCCCACCGTGCTCGACTGTACCGGCTGCGGCTCGTGCGCCAATGTCTGCCCCGCCAAGGAGAAGGCGCTGGTGATGCGCCCGCTGGAGAGCCAGGTGGCGGTGCAGTCGCACTACGACTACGCGTTTGAGAAGGTTTCCGAAAAGAAGATCGACGCCTTTGCCCCCACCACGGTCAAGGGCAGTCAGTTTAAGCAGCCGCTGATGGAATTCTCGGGCGCCTGCGCCGGCTGCGGCGAGACGCCGTACGCCCGCTTGATCACCCAGCTCTTCGGCGACCGCATGTATGTCGCGAACGCCACCGGCTGTTCGTCGATCTGGGGCGGCAGCGCGCCGGCCACGCCCTACACGGTCAACAAGCAGGGCAAGGGCCCGGCCTGGGCCAACTCCCTCTTTGAGGACAACGCCGAGTACGGGTACGGCATGGCCCTCGGCATCGGGCAGCGCCGCGAGAAGCTGGCCGAGACGGTGAGAAGTCTCATCGCCGTCGACTGGTGCGTGCCGGAATTGAAAAAAGCCGGCCGTGACTGGCTGGATGTCCTGCACGACGGAGAGGCCTCCAAGGCGGCCTCCGAGGCGCTGCTGGCCGCGCTGCGCGACGGGATCGACCTGACGGGCACCGAATGGGAGGGCAAGACGTGCGACTGCGACGCCTGCCGCCTGGCGCGCGAGGCGCTGGCCGGCGCCGATATGCTTGTCAAGAAGTCCGTGTGGGTCTTCGGCGGCGACGGTTGGGCCTATGACATCGGCTTCGGCGGCCTCGACCATGTCATCGCGTCGGGCGAGGATGTGAACATCTTTGTCTTCGACACCGAGGTTTACTCCAACACCGGCGGCCAGGCCTCAAAGGCGTCTCAGATCGGCCAGGTGGCCCAGTTCGCCGCGGCCGGGAAGACACAGCCGAAGAAAGATCTGGCGCAGATCGCCATCAGCTACGGCTACGTCTATGTGGCGCAGATCGCGATGGGAGCGAACTACAACCAGACGATCAAAGCCATTGCGGAGGCCGAGAGTTACAAGGGGCCGTCCCTCATCATCGCTTACGCGCCCTGTATCAACCACGGCCTGAAGGGCGGTATGGGCAATTCCATTGCCGAGACAAAGGCCGCGGTGGAGGCCGGGTATTGGCACATGTTCCGCTTCGACCCGCGTCTGCGGGAGACGGGCAAGAATCCGTTCCAGCTCGACAGCCGGGCGCCGAGCGCCAGCTACGGCGACTTTGTGCGCAGTGAGGTGCGCTACGCCTCCCTCCAGCGCGCCTTCCCGGAGAGGGCCGAAACGCTGTTCGCGGCCGCGGAAAAGGCCGCCGCCGACAAGTTTGCCCGCCTGGAGCGCATGAAGGCGCTGTACGAATGATCTGACGCAAATCGGGCGCCGCAGGGGGCGAATCTCCTGCGGCGCTTGTTTTTTACCGCGAGATGCTTGCCAGATCCCTCGGATTTTCGTATAATAAAGTCCATGATATGCCTATTTCATCATGCGAGGAGAGGACAGCCAAATGTCGTATGTGTTGATGACGGATTCGGGAAGCGACCTGCCGCACGCCTATTACGGAGAGAACGACATCACAATGCTCTCAATCTATTTTTCTCTTGGTGATAAGACCGTGCCGGACGACGCCGGGCAGAGCATGGCGTATGAGGAATTTTATCGGATCATGCGCGGCGGGGCCATGCCCACCACGTCGATGATCACGCCGGAGGACTACACGCGGACGTTTGAGCCGGTGCTGGCGTCGGCGCGGGACATTTTATACATCGCGTTCAGTTCGGGGCTGTCCGGCTCCTGTCAGGGCGCGTTTATGGCGGCGGAGGAACTGGCGAAGAAATACCCGGACCGCCGCGCCGTGGTGATCGACAGCCTGTGCGCCTCCCTGGGGCAGGGGCTGCTGATGGACTATGTGGTCCGCCTGGTGCGTGAGGGCCGCTCGCTCGACGAGGTGCACGCCTGGGTGGAGGAAAACAAAATGCAGTTTAACCACCTGGTCACGGTGGACGATCTCATGCACCTGCACCGGGGCGGGCGCGTGTCGCGCGCCTCGGCCATGATGGGCACCCTGATCGGGATCAAGCCGATGATCTATGTAAACCACGAGGGCAAGCTGATTGTGGATTCCAAAAAACGGGGCCGCCGTCACGCGCTGGACCGCCTGGTCGAGTGGATGGGGGAATACGTGGGCGGCACGGAGTTTGACACCATCGCCGTCAGCCACAGCGACTGCGAGGCGGACGCCCAGTACGTGGCGGACCGGGTTTGCGAGCGGTATCGGGTGGGGCGCGTCATCATCAACCACATCGGCGCCGTCATCGGGTCCCACACGGGCCCGGGCACGGTGGCGCTGTTCTTCCTTGGGAAGACCAGGCAGCGGTAGCCGCGGCATGGTCGAAATCGCGGTATCGGGGTTAAACAAATCCTACGGAGACAACCAAGTGCTGCTGGGTCTCTCGATGGAGGTCCACAGCGGGGAGAAAGTCGCGCTGGTCGGGGACAACGGCGCCGGCAAGACGACGCTGCTGCGCATCCTCACGGGGGAGGAGTCCGCCGACGAGGGCACGGTGTCGGTGGCGGCCGGGCGGCGCGTCGGCGTGCTCTCACAGATTCCGGTCTACCCGCCCGGGTACACGGCCGGAGACGTGCTGCACACGGCCTTTCGGCCGCTCATCGCGCTGAAAGATGAGATCGAACGGCTGGAGATACAGATGCAAAGCGACCACACGCCGGCGCTGCTGGCGCGCTATGGGGCGCTGACCACCGAATTTGAGATGCGCGGCGGGTTTGATATGAAGACGCCGCTGGCCCGCGTGTGCGCGGGGCTGCAAATCGGCGGGGACCTGTACAACCGCGCGTTTGACCGCCTCTCCGGCGGGGAAAAGACGCGGGTGACGCTGGCCTGCCTGATCCTCTCAGACCCCGGCCTGCTGTTGCTGGACGAGCCGACGAATCACCTGGACATCGAGTCCGTCGAGTGGCTGGAGGACTATCTGGCGCGGGATAAGAACACCTTGCTGGTTGTCTCCCACGACCGGTACTTCTTAGACCGCGTCGCCACGCGCGTGATCGAGCTGGAGGCGGGGCAGGCCGAGAGTTATACCGGCCGCTACAGCGACTACGCGCGGGAGAAGGCCGCGCGCGTCAAAGCCCGGCGGGAGCGCTACGAGCGGGAGCAGCAGGAGAAAAACCGCCTGCTGGCCACCGCCCGGCGTATGCACGACTACGCCGGCGGCAACGCCAAACTGCACCGCCGGGCGTTCGCCATTGAAAAACGGGCCGAACGGTTCGAGACAACCGGGCGTCCGCCGGCGGTGCCGCGGTCGATCCACGTCCGGTTCGGGGAGACCGCCTTTCGGGCGGCCGACGTGCTCCGTCTGCACGATATCGGCAAGTCGTACGACCGTCCGCTGTTTCGCGGCGTCACGCTGGATGTGCGCGGCGGGGAGCGGATCGGCATTTTGGGCGGCAACGGCGCCGGCAAGACGACGCTGCTGCGCGTGCTGGCCGGCGAGCTGGTGCCGGACACCGGGCAGATCTGGCGCGGCCCCTCGACGCGGCAGGCCTACCTGCCGCAGGCCGTGGGGTTCGCCCACCCGGAACGCACACTGCTGGACACGCTGCTCTATGAGCAAAACGAGACGCCGCAGGGTGCGCGCGACCGTCTGGGGCGCTTTTATTTCCGCGGTGATGATGTCTTCAAACAGGTGGAGAACCTCTCCGGCGGCGAAAAAAGCCGGCTGATGCTGTGTCTGCTGATGAAGGAACAGGTAAACCTGCTGTTGTTGGACGAGCCGACAAACCACCTGGACATTCGCTCGCGCGAGTGGATGGAGGAGGCGGTGGCGGCCTACGGGGAGACGCTGCTCTTCATCTCGCACGACCGCTACTTCATCGCGCGCTTTGCCACCCGGCTTTGGATTTTTGAAGAGGACGGCCGCGTGGAAGATTTTCGCGGCACCTTCGGCGAATACCGCGCGCATGCCGTTCCGCCGCCGCCCGAGCGGGCGAAGCGGCCGGAACCCGCGCCCAAAGCGCCCCCCGCCCAAGCCCCCGCCGCGTCCGCCAAACGGGGGCGGGAACAGCGGGTGCGGGAGGCGCGTCTGCGGGCGCTGGAGGGTGAGATCGGGCAGCGGGAGACCCGCCTTTGCGAGATCGAGGAGGAGATGGCGCGCCGCGCCACCGACGCCGAGGCCCTGACCGCCCTGCTCGAGGAACAGGGCGCGCTCACGACGGCGCGCGACGCCCTGCTCGAGGAGTGGCTGTCTCTGAGCGAGACCTGACCCGGCCGCGCAGGCGGCGGAGGGGGACCGTGCGAAATTGCAACATGCGCTTCATGTTGTATATTTGCATGTGAAAATTGCGATTTTCAGAGAATCCGGCGGGGGAGGAATGCGCGATGGCGGCGCCTGTTCGTCGGGCATCGAGAGATGGTCGTCATAAAAATGTAAAAAAATGTAAAATAAAACGCGACGGCTCCAAGTCTCCGTCGCTGTGGGCGCTCTATGGGGCGCCCGTGGTGGCCGTGATCGGCACGGCGTTCAGGTGGGTGCCGGGGCTCTCGTTTACGGCGCAGCTTTTGTGGCTGGGCGCGGCGGCGCTGGCGCTGTACGGTCTGACCGCGCTGCTGGCCCGCCGCGACCGGTGGCGCCGGCCTGCCCACGCCGCGCGCCGGGTCATGCAGGGGTTGTTTTTGCTGCTTTTGTTGAGTTTCGTCGTGGTGGAGGCACTGATCTGGTCCGGCGCGCACAGCGACCCGGACGCGCCGGCGGACTGTGTGCTGGTGCTGGGCGCCGGGCTGCACGGGGAGACGCCCTCCGCGACGCTTGCGGCCCGGCTGGAGGCGGCGGTCGATTATCTGCGCCGGCATCCGGAGGTTCCGGTGGTCGTGTCGGGCGGGCAGGGGCCGGGCGAGAGCATCCCCGAGGCGGAGGCCATGCGCCGTTATCTGGTGCGCCGCGGCGTGGCGGCGGAGCGCATCCGCAAGGAGGAGGCCTCGACCAGCACGGAGGAGAACATACGGTTTTCCGCCGCGCTGCTGCCGGAGGGGCCGCTGCGTGTGGCCGTCGTCTCCAATGAGTTTCATCTCTACCGCGCCCGCCTGCTAACGCGGCGGCAAGGCTGGGAGCCCGTCGCCGTCTCCGCCCCAACGCCGTATCTCTACTTAAAAATCGCCTACTTCATCCGCGAATACGCCAGCCTTGTATGGATGATTTTTTGACAGGGGAGGCGGCTTTGACGGGAGAGGCGTCAATGACGGCGGGCGTGCGCCGCGGCCTCTGTGTTTTTTAGCGTGACAATGCCGTTTGCGACAAGATACCCCGCGACCACGGCCGAACCGCCCAAATCCGCCCACCGCGCGGCGGCGGTCGCGGGGGCGGCCAACACGAAGACAAGCGCGATGAGGACGCAGGCGTCCACAAACGACTTCGCGCGGTAAAGCCTGCTCTGTGCCGCGAGAATGGCGTCTTTGTTTATGCGGGCAAGTTTGGCGTACCGGAGCCAGAACCATGAATTTGCCGCCACGCCGAGAATCGCAATGCTGAGCCCGGGTATGACATTGCCTTTTTCGGCCTGGCCTCCGAGAACGACTATGGCGAGCATAGCAACGCCGGAAAGACACATGGCGACGCCCACACAGACGTTGGCGGCGCGTTCGAGCCGCGCCTTTTTGGCGGGTTCGGGCTCTTCGCCGCTCTTGTGCAAAATCCTGTATACCACAAATGACACGACAATGGCGGCCAACTCGGCTGTACGCCTCACGAAATCCGCAAGCTGTGTGGACGAGCGGCCGACGAGAAGCCCCAGTCCCGTGACAATCGGCCCCGGCGCGCTCATGACCACCGACATAAGCAGCGTTCGCGCGCCGGACTGTTCTGTTTTTTTCATATCGCGCCTCCCCACAAGTGGATGAGCGGGAGCATCACCGCCAGCGCGGCGGCCGGACAAGTCAGCGTGTCGAGCCCATTTTTCGTATGCAGTTCCACAACGGCGCACACCATCGCCGACGCGGCCGCGACGGGGATGTAGCCGTGCCACGGCAGCGCCGAATGTGAGATGAGCACGGTGATGATGGCGGCGAAAGAGACGGCAAACATCGCCAACGAGCCTTCGAGGCTTTTTTTGCCGTCTATGTACTTGCCCTCCAAGCGGTGCTTTCCAAACGCCTTGCCGACAAGCGCTGCCGCTCCGTCGCCCAATCCCCAGCCGAGAATGACCGCAAGCGCGAGATATTTGGCCCCCAAAAGCCCCCAGCATAACGCGATTGTCGCGGCAAACATGCCGAACACCTCTACGAGGCTTCTTTTTATCTCTCCGCCGTTCCGCTCGGCAAGCAGCTTCGAGTAACCTTTCAAATGCTCCGCGAGGGACAAAACGGGGAAAATGATCACAGCGAAAACAACCGCGGCAATCGCCGCACCCTGCCAAGTATCAAACGCGTATAAAAGGACAAACGCGGAGCCGATCAAAATCAGGTGGAGTATCTTCCGGTAGGGCTCCTCAGATATACGTGTGAATCTTCGAATCGCCAAAGCACAGGAGGCGCAGGCGGCGTAATAGAGTATCAGCTTTGCGAAGCTGAGTGAGAACGTGACAGGCATGAGTGCTTGTCCTCCGTTTTTAGGTTGTTGAAAATGTCAGAAAGAACCGCCTCAACGCTGGCTAACCTTTCCGGGGAAATTCCGTCTGCGGCGAGTTTGTATGTGAGCGCATACGCTTGCACAGCTGTTCTTGTATTGACTGCGCTTTGTCGGTGAGTACAACGCCAAACGGACACTTGGTCTGACGTCGAACCCTTGTCAGTGGTTTTCTACTCGTAAGTTAGCGGATCCAATGGGCAGTTCGCCGCCATTCACTGTAGAAATTTACAAAAAACACTTGATTTTTTCGCGTGTGCGAATATAATATTACATAGATGATGTGTCGAGTAACTATGCACGGAGGAATGGCGGATATGGTCGGGTATGTTACAGCCGAAGTTGCGGCAGAGCGGTGGAATGTAACTGTGCGGCAGGTGCAAATATTGTGCAAGTGCGGCAGAGTCGATGGTGCGGAACAGTTCGGCAGGGCGTGGGCGATTCCCGAAACCGCCGTGAAGCCCACACGTACCGGAAAACTGAAACCCGGTCGTAGACCGAAACCGAAATCAGACACATTCGTCAAGGAGGGATCCAATGGAAACCAGGATTAGAAAACTGCTCGGCGACGGCGAGGGGCTGACAATAGAGTTCAAACGTTGTCACGACAAACTGTCGCAGACGGTTTATGAAACTGTGTGCGCGTTTTCAAACCGTTACGGCGGCGATATACTGCTTGGCGTTGAGGACAACGGTGAAGTAACAGGCGTTGCGTCGGAGGCTGTCAAACAATTGAAAGCCGATTTCGCCAATGCTTTGAACAACTCGCAACTCTTTGTGCCGACATTGCATACGGAGTTAGAAGAAGTAGCAATAGACGGTAAAATTGTGCTTTGGTGCAGGGTGCCTCTGATGTCGCAGCTTGTATTTTATAAGAGCAGACTGTTTGATCGTTCCGCAGACGGCGATGTTGACATTACCAGGAATAGCGACCTTGCCGCGATGATGTATGACCGCAAACGGGGCGTATCTACCGACAGCAAGATACTTCCGCACATTTCGGAAGATGACTTGCTGCTGAAAGAACTTATGCCGCGCATACGGCTACGCGCTGCGACGATAAAGGAGAACCACCCGTGGCTCGAAATGAGCGACGCGGACATTCTCCGCAGCGCGAGCCTGTATCAAACAAGCCGTTTTCCAGAGCTCACAGGCTACACTCTCGCGGCAATTCTGCTGTTCGGGCGAGAAGAAGTCATCCGCTCGGTGTTGCCCGGCTATGTCACCGATTGCATACTGCGCCGCGACGATCTTGATCGCTACGACGACCGGCTGCGCGTGTCGTGCAACCTTATTGAAGCGTTTGATAAGATTATGGAATTCATAGCCAAGCACACGCTCGATAGGTTCTACCTTGAAGGCGTTCAATCTGTCAGTCCGCGTTCCAAGATTGCCCGCGAGATTGTCAGCAATATACTATCGCATCGCGAGTTCACAAGCACTGTTCCGGCGAAGGTGATTATCGAGCGCGACCGCATTGTCGCGGAGAACTGGTGCCTGCCGAAACTGCCAGGCAAACTTGACCCCGCGACATTCACGCCGCAACCGAAAAATCCACTGATTGCAAACTTTTTCGTTAATATCGGTTACGCCGACACGCTCGGTTCAGGCGTTCGCAATTTGTATAAGTACACAAAAATCTACACAAACGGCGGCGAACCGGAGCTAATCGAGGGCGATATGTTCCGAACGATTGTGCCGTTGAGTCTGTCTGGCACGACAGACGATGTCGTAGAAAATGTCGTAGAAAATGGCGTAGATGTTGTCGTAGAAAATGTCGCAGAAAACGAACTGCAAAGCAAGATAATCAAGTTGATTGGTGAAAAACCAACAATCAGCGCAAAGTCAATCGCGCAGGTGGTCGGAACAGCTCCGCGCACGATTCAGCGCAATATAGACATCCTGAAATCTGCTGGAATCGTCGAACGAATTGGTTCGGCAAATGGCGGTCATTGGGTAGTGAAATCGCCCGCAAAGGGTTAATGTGCAACCGGTATGAGTGGGCGTCCTCCGTTTACACGAGATTTTCTTCACGCCTCAACATAGCGGCCCGAATATGCGTCATAACGTTGGGTTCCGCCGGCATGTTCGGTTTTTTGCCGGCCGTTGCAAATCCTTTGCGGAGCGCGGTGTAGATAAACTTATCCATTTTTGCTTTTTCATTCAGCTCCCACCATAGTTTTCCATCGTCGTTGTTTGGTATGGCCCATTTGGTGGTAGCTTTTTTTATGATGCCTGTCAATGAATCGTATTCCGGCTACTGTGACGACTCATAACGAGTAGAAACGATTTGCCCGTCGTTCGACTTGTGGAGCCGGATAACGTTCCCCGTGTCATCTGTGTCGGAAAAGGCGTCGCAGAAAGCCCTTACGCAGTCATCGCTGTGGCTTGTTGTGACAAACTGTACATTTGGATACTGCTTGGCAAAATTTCTTAAATAGCTCCAAATCTCAGACATCACGGAATAGTGAATGCCCGCGCCAATTTCGTCAATGAGAATGAGGACAGGATGGCGCGCCGTTTCGGTGGTCTTGAGATACTCGTCAAGTTCAAAGAGCGCAATAAGTACGCTTGCCCAAGTTACCGCGCCGTTGCCAATGCTCCCGAGCGTTGTCTCTTTATCGCCGTCAAGAATGACCGACAGCCCGTTTTCGACCTTTGAGATCCTGATGTCGGTCACGTGCGGATTGATAATTTGGAGCGCTTTGGTCAGTTTTTGCGCGGTTTTATATGTCAGTTCCTGTGGCATGGCCCTCACAGAGGCAAAGTCCAAGTATCTGCTGGCACTTGTCGCCATACTCTCCGGCGGCAGCAGATACAGCCCGCCGTCGGGCGTCAATATTTGTGCTCTGCGCCAGTTTTCGTCTATGTTGATCTCCCGATGCTCCCCGTCAAAAACTGTGCCGGTATGACGCCATTTGAACAGGGCAATGTCGGCCGAGTCGTCAATGGTCATTCCCATATTTCCCGCGTCTCGAACCCAGCTCGCGGCGAGGTCGGACCTCTTTCCCCGCGCAAACTCCCATTGCCACCGGGTGCCGTCATCGGACTCGGCGGAAACAATGCTTTCATTTGCGCCAAATGTCGGGCATTCGTCCCAGAACAGACGGTAGTTGTATGTCGGTCTTGTCCCGATACTCCGTGTGCCGTTTGCCTGGTTGACAACGGGCCCGATTGTGCGGTTGTAACGCGCCAACGGGGCAACATCGAGCCGTATCTCCGAAAACAGACAGTACAAGCCTTCGAGCACAGACGTCTTACCGACGCCATTCGCGCCCGTGAGCAGCGTCACGCGGGACAGCGGCACGGTGGTCGTGCAGATAAAACCGCGAAAACTTTTGAGTGCTACAGAAGTTATCATACGTGTGACCTCCCTAAAACGTTGCAAACGCCGCGGGGAATGAGAGTGACAGCTCCAAGCCGTATTGCTGAAAACACATGGCGATGAAACAAAAAAGATGGGGAGAAGGGGAGTCGTCACAATGGAAGTTTATCAGATGGAAGCCATATCCGTCAAGTGGAGCGCCAATCTTGCCGATTGCGGCGCTCTATACCGGTCGTGTACTTTGCGCCGCGTGGGGATGAGATTTTCCCGTCGCGTCGCATTGTGACAACAACCGACGTGGGGTCTGTGTTATGATACGCCACAGGACAAGCCATAAATGGTAAGATTTGGCAAATTAGGACGAGCGCGGAGGTGCCGTAGACGATGAAGGTGTCGTATCGTCAGGAGGGACGGACCCTGACAGTGGCGTTGCAGGGAGAGTTGGACCATCACGCGGCGCAGGGGGTGCTGCGCGGGATAGAGGCGGCGGTGGACACCCGGCTGCCCCTTCGGTGTGTGCTGGACATGGGCGGGGTGGACTTTATGGACAGCTCCGGTCTTGCCATTGTGCTGGGGACATACCGCCGCCTGCGGGAGTTGGGCGGGTCGCTGGCCCTCGCGCGTGTGCCGAACCAAGCCCGGCGGGTTCTCTCGGCCGCGCATCTCGACCGGTTTGTTTCTATTGAAGGGGGAGGTACATAGGGTATGAGGAGACCTGTCAATGAGATCAAGCTGCGGTTTCCCAGCCGTTCGGCCAACGAGGGGTTCGCGCGCGCGGCGGTGGCCTGCTTTGCCGCGCAGTTGGACCCCACGCTGGATGAGCTCGGCGACATCAAAACGGCGGTCAGCGAGGCGGTGACCAATTGCATTGTCCACGCTTACCCCGACTGTTTGGGGGACATCCGTATGCGCGTCCGGATCTTTCCGGACGGGTGCCTGGAGATTGTCGTGAGCGACAGAGGGTGCGGCATCACCGATGTGGAGCAGGCCCGCCAGCCGATGTTTACCACCGGCGGAACGGAACGCGCCGGTATGGGATTTTGTATTATGGAGAGTTTTATGGACACGCTGCGGGTGCGTTCCCGGCCGGGTGTGGGGACCACGGTCACGATGTCCCGCCGTCTCCGTGCCCGTCTCTCCGCAAACGCCGCGCCGGGGGGGCCTTCCGATTGACACCTCCTTCAGACCTGACCGCGGTCATCTGCGCCGCCCAGGCGGGGGATGACGGCGCCTGTGAACGCCTGTTTTCTGAAAATACCGGGCTCATTTGGAGTGTGGTCCGCCGCTATTTCGGCCGGGGCGTCGATCCGGACGATCTCTACCAGCTCGGCTGCATCGGGTTTCTCAAAGCGGTGCGGGGGTTCGACCCGTCGTTTGCCACGCAGTTTTCCACCTACGCGGTGCCCAAGATCGCGGGGGAGGTGCGGCGTTTTTTGCGTGACGACGGGCCCGTCAAAGTGAGCCGCGGCGCCAGAGAGAAGGCGGTCCGCGTGAAACAGGCCCGCGAGACGCTTTGCCAGAAGTTGGGGCGCGAACCGGCGCTGTCGGAGCTGGCCGGGCAGTGCGGCCTGAGCGCCGAGGAGATCGCCTCGGTGGAACTCGCCGTCGCGCCGCCGGAATCCTTCCAGTGCGAAAGCCGCGAGGGAGGCCGTGCGCCGGAGGATTTGGTGGGCGTCGAGGGTCTCGAAGACGAGGTGATCCGCCGGATGGCGCTGCGCGAGTCCATAGACCGGCTGCCGCCGCAGGAGCGCATGGTGATCTTGCTGCGCTATTTCAGGGACTTTACACAGGCGAAGACCGCCCAGGTATTGGGTGTCTCCCAAGTGCAGGTTTCCCGCATTGAGCGCCGCGCCGTGAACGATTTGCGTGAGCACTGGGAATGAGATTTACTTATTCTTTAGAGTCTCATGACTCTTCACGATCTGCGCGAGCACTGGGAATGAGCACGCGCGCGCGGGCGGTCGATTGCGCAAAAGAAACAGAAAGAACTTGACAGCGTGAAAAGAGATGCGATATTATAGAGAAGCGTGAAAATAGATGGGCGGACTTAAGGGGATGGGCCGGGCCAAACCCATACATGGGATAGTACCGCAAGTCACTCTCGTCCTATTGACGTAGGATGGGAGTTTCTGTGTGTTTCCGCGTATTTAAGGAGGGATGCCGGGTTATGGAAAAGAAAGGAAGTCGCGCGGGCGTCAAGGTTCTGATAGCGGGGTCGATCTTACAGCTCTTTTTGGGGATCATTTATGTGTGGAGCGAATTCGTCGCGCCGGTCAGCACTTTTTTCCGGTGGGAGCTCGCGGATGTCAAGCTCACGTCCTCCTTTATGCTCTGCTGCTTTGTGCTCGGCATTTTGGCCAGCGGCCGTTTGCAGAGCAAGGTGAGCGCGCAAAAGATCGTATTGGCGGGCGGGTTGCTTATGGCCGCCGGTATGTTGGCCGCCTCGTTTATCCCCCAGACGTCCCGGGCCGTGTGGCTGATCTACGCCGCCTATGGGGTCGTCGGCGGGTTCGGCGTCGGGTTGGCCTATAATACGGTTATCACTTGCGCGCAGAAATGGTTCCCGCACAAGCGCGGTATGGCGACCGGCGTCAGCGTGTGCATGTTTGGGTTTTCGACCGTGGTGTTCGCGCCGCTGGTCAAGGCGCTCATCGGGTTCAACGCGGCGACGGGTGCGTTTGAGGGCTTTGGCCCCGTGGCCGCGTTTCGGATCTTGGCCGCGGCCTTTGCCGTTGTGACCGTCGCGCTGTTCAGCGTGGTCCGGCTGCCGGAGGAAGGCGCCGTCCCCCAGGGCAAGGCGGCGGCCGTGCTCTCCGGGAAGCAATACACAACCGGCGAGATTTTGAAGACGGGGCGGTTTTATTTCATCGCGCTGTCGATGATGTTCCTCACGGCCTCGTACTTCATATTGAACCCCTCTTTCAAAGACTTTGCGAGCAGCCGCCGTTTGGGGGACGACGTGGGCACGGCGATCGTCATGATGACGGGGATCGCGAGCGCGCTGGGCCGTCTGGCGGTTCCGCTGCTTGCGGACAAGATCGGCCGCGAAAACGCGACGTTCTCAATCGTCACCGCCACCGCCGTCGGCACCGCGGCGCTCTGTATCGACAGCGGCGCCGTTTACGTCGCGGCCGTCGCCATCATCGCGTTCTGCTACGGCGGGTCCTCGGGTGTGTATCCGCTGCTCACCGCCGATCATTTCGGCCTCAAGAACGTCGGCTCCAACTACGGCGCGGTCATGGTCGGCTTTATGGTCTCTGCGCTGCTGTTCCCGATGATCATCGGCCGCATTGCGGATATGACCGCCAAATTTATTGTCCTCGCCATTCTGGCGGCTGTCGCCGCCGTGATGATCATATTCCTGTCTCGCGCCAAAAAAGCGCTGCGATGACGGGAGCTCACGCCGCGAAAGAGACGGACGCCTGCGCGGCGGCATAAAAGGGAAAATGGGAAGGGGCTGAAACGGTTGCCAATTACAGAATACTTGGTGCGCAACGCGGCGTTGTACGGAGATGAGGTCAGCCTGATCGAAATCAACCCGGAGCTGCGCGAAAAGAGCGAGTCGTCTTGGCGGGAACTCTCACTGGTGGAGACCGATCCGCACGCCGGATATCGAAAGACAATGACCTGGCGCGCTTTTGACGAGAAGGCCAATCAGTTTGCCAATTTGCTCCTCACGCGCGGCGTCCGGCGCGGGGAGAAGGTTGCCATTTTGTTGATGAATTGCATAGAATGGCTGCCCATCTATTTTGGCGCTTTGAAGGCCGGCGTCATCGTCGTGCCGCTCAATTTCCGCTATTCTTCAGAAGAGATCTTATACTGCCTCGGGCTGGCCGACGTCTCCGTGCTCCTGTTTGGGCCGGAGTTCGTCGAGCGGGTGGCGGCGATCCGGGATAAGATCCCGGCCGTGCGCCTGCGCTTCTTCCACGCCTCCCACGACGGTGAGATCTGTCCGGATTTTGCGGAGGATTACGACATTCTCGCGCCCGCGTGTTCCACGGTGCCCCCCGACATCGTATTGAAGGACGAGGAGGACGCGGCGATTTATTTCTCATCCGGCACCACGGGCTTCCCGAAGGCGATCTTGCACCCCCACGCGAGCCTCGTGTCCGCCTGCGTGACGGAGCAAGCGCACCACGGGCAGACGCGTGACGACATCTTCCTGTGCATTCCGCCGCTGTACCACACCGGGGCGAAGATGCATTGGTTTGGGAGCCTGCTCGCGGGCAGCCGCGCCGTACTGCTGCGCGGTATCCGCCCCGAGTGGATTGTGGAGACGGCCGCGCGGGAGCGCGTCACCATTGTGTGGCTGCTCGTGCCGTGGGCGCAGGACATCTTAGTTGCCATCGACAGCGGCGCGGTGAAGCTCTCAGATTACGACCTCACGCGCTGGCGGCTCATGCACATCGGCGCGCAGCCCGTGCCGCCGAGCCTCGTCAAGCACTGGAAGGAGATCTTCCCCGCGCACGGCTACGACACCAACTACGGCCTGTCGGAGTCCACCGGCCCCGGTTCGGTGCATCTGGGGGTCGAGAACATCCACAAGGTCGGCGCCATCGGCAAGGCGGGCCACGGCTGGCGCACAAAGATTGTGGACGAAAACGGCGCGCCGGTAAAGCCCGGCGACGTGGGGGAGTTGGCGGTGGCCGGCCCCGGCGTCATGCGCTGCTATTACAAAGACCCGGAGGCCACCGCGGCGGTGCTGAAAGGCGAGTGGCTTCATACCGGCGACATGGCCCGGGAGGATGAAGACGGCTTTATCTTCCTTGTAGACCGAAAAAAAGACGTCATCATCACGGGCGGCGAAAACCTCTATCCCGTACAGATCGAGGACTTTTTGCACGGATTTGAGAAAATCAAAGACGTCGCGGTGATCGGATTGGCGGACCACCGGCTCGGTGAAATCGCGGCGGCGATCATCGAGATCAAACCGGGCATGACCTGCACGGAAGAGGAGGTCATGGCGTTTTGCGCCGAGCTGCCCCGCTACAAACGCCCGCGCCGGATCATCTTCGCGCCGGTGCCACGCAACCCGACGGGGAAGATTGAAAAACCGAAACTTCGCCGGATGTACGCCGGCGGCAGTGTCGTGGAGGCGCAGATCACGCAGTGAGAACACAAAGGGGACGGTTCCTTTTGTGTTCTGGTGTGTTGCGCCGTGTCGTATTGGTTGTGGAGACAGAGAACAAAGAAGGGTCAATGAATTGGAAATTATTACCTTTTTGTGAAGAATCGTAAGTTTGCCTCTTCGTTTTATTTGGCAAAACAACAAAAGACACCGTTTTGTAAGAAAAAACGGTGTCTTTTGTTGTTTTTGAAAAGGTATACCTTTTTGTGGCGTGCCCAATCGTCAGGCCCATGTGCTCTCTGTCCACTTTATATGATCCACGCGGGGATATACCAATTTTTGCCATCTATCGGCAAAATATCCGCGGGCATACAGATGACGGCGCCGTCGCCAATCTTGGTTTTTAGATGAGCCGCACCCGATAAGACGTCACTCTCATTTGGCTCTTTCTCTATGGCCTTCAGGACAGAAAAATGTTTCACGGCATCTTTCGGCGCCGCGCTTTTTTTGATTTCTATAGGATGGACGACTCCGTCCATGGAAATCACAATGTCGATCTCTTTTTTATTGCTGTCACGGTAAAAATATAGCGGCGGGCGTTTGCCGTGATTGATGTAGCTTTTATAGATTTCTGAGACAACCCACGTTTCAAAAAATGCACCGTCCATTGCGCCGTGTTCCAGTACCTCGGGGCTGCTCCAACGTGTTATATATGAGCAGAGTCCGGTGTCGAGAAAGTACATCCTGGGCGCTTTTATTACGCGTTTCAGAGCATTGTTGGAAAACGGCGGTATGAGGGCGACTTGACCGGACGACACCAAAATGGACAGCCATTGCTTGGCTGTAGGCGACGAGATGCCTGCTTCGTTTGCCAGTGCGTCATAATTGACATTTGTGGCTGTGCGTGCCGCAACGATACCGATAAAATTGAGAAATGAAAGTTCATCAGCAATTTGAGATAAATCTCTTATATCCCGGCTGATATATGTTTCGAGATATGATTCAAAATATTCATCGCGGTTGACAGTGTTGAGCTCATAAAGCCGAGGCATCGACCCTTTGAATATACGCGCGAACACTTCGGCGATATCCATAGGCGCAATCTTGTCCATGCGCTGTATCAATTCGTGCGGTTTTACGGCAAATTCCGAGAAATGCGAACCTGCGATTTCGCTGTTTGATAAACCCAGCATCCGTGCTACGCCGACCCTGCCCGCCAAAGACTCCGCAACTCGTTTCATCATGTGAAATGTTTGAGATCCTGTCAGCCAAAAATCGCCGGCTACCTTATGTGTATCCACGTATACCTTGATATAGTCAAACAACTCAGGCGCATATTGAACCTCGTCAATCAACACAGGCGGCGCGTAACGCTGTAAAAACAATTCCGGCTCATGTTTTGCCAAGGCTCGGATTGTAGGGTTGTCCAGCGAAACGATCCTGCGGTTGCTGTCGGCCATCTTGGTCAGCAGCGTGGTCTTACCGGTCTGGCGGGGGCCGGTCAGCAAAAGCACAGGGAATGATTCGCCGATATTTCTCAAGGTTTTTTCAATTGTTCGCTCATAGAACATAACGCTTCCTCCCGGCAAATAGCACCAGACGACTGCAAAACAGCTATCAAAAAACAAGAATCCGGATTGTGGACGCCGCCCGCTTTGGTATTTTGTGTCGCAAAATATTATGCATATCCAATGTGCCGTTTTATATTAGCATAATCTTAACCGCTTGTCAAGGAGAACATTTTACGTCTTTACGTTGCCATGGAGACGAGTACGCCGTGTGATGGCTGGAAAACGCGCGCAATGACAGCCACCGGCCCGGCGGTGTTTTGCCCGACGGGTGCAAACATCACAAAAAAACCCTGTCGGCTCGCGTGCGGCAGGGTTTTTTGTTGCTTTTGTTGGACGAAGTGTGATAAGATAAAATAAAAATATCCGCTCAGACCTCACACGGGGTTGTGGGGGCTGGGCGGCGTATCGGCGGACCGCGGCGCGGCGGGGATTTCAGACAGGAGATGACGACATGAGGTATTGCATCGGCGTGGACCTGGGCGGCACCAACATCAAGGCGGGTGTGGTGGATGAGACGGGGCGGATTTTGGCGGAAGACAGCCGGAAGACGAAGATCCCCCGGCCGGAGAGCGAGGTGTGCGCCGACATTGTGGAGACGATCCTCTGCGCGCTGTCGCGGGCGGGGCTCACGCTGGACGACATCGAGGGCGTCGGCGTCGGCTGCCCGGGGCGGATAGACAGCGGGCGGGGCGTTGTGGTGCATGCGTACAACCTGGTCTGGCGGGAATATCCGCTGTGCGACGCGCTGCGGGCGAGCCTGCATTGCCCGGTGTACCTGGGCAACGACGCCAATGTGGCGGCGCTCGGCGAGGTGTGGGCGGGCAGCGCCCTGGGCGCGAGCAGCGCCGTGATCATCACATTGGGCACCGGCGTGGGAGCCGGGATTGTTATCGATTCGCATATCCTCATGGGGTACAACGAGGCGGCCAGTGAGTTTGGGCACACGGTCATCGTTCACGACGGCGCTCCCTGCACCTGCGGGCGGCGCGGCTGTTTGGAGGCCTACACCTCGGCCACCGGGCTTGTCCGCATGACGCGCGAGGCAATGGAACAGAACCCGGAGAGCCTTTTGTGGAAACTGACCGATCTGGCCGGCGTGGACGGGCGGATCGCCTTCATCGCCAGCCGCAAGGGAGACAGGACGGCGACCGAGGTGGTCGATCGCTACATCGGCTACCTGGCCTGCGGGCTCGCGAACATCATCAACGCCATCCAACCGGAGGTCATCAGCCTGGGCGGAGGCGTGGCCAAAGAGGGCGACCCGCTGCTCATCCCCCTGCGCGAACGGACCTATCAAGAGGTGTTTGGCGGGCTGGGTGAGAAGTACACCCGCATTGAGCTCTGCACCCTCGGTTACAAAGCCGGCATCATCGGCGCCGCCATGCTGGCCCTCAGCAGCGCCGGGCAAAAGCCGTAAAGCGTGCGGCCACCGCGGGCATGTGCGTGATAAAAATAACAATTTCAGCCGAGCAGATGACCGCTCGGCTGAAAATATCTGAGGATAAAACCGCTGTCCGTGTTGTTGCCCTCCATATTAAACTATTCAACCTGCTCCGCCAGCAAGCTTATTTCTGAGCGGAAGCAGTCAGATTTCGCGCTGAATAAACTGATACCCGATATTGACGACAACCAACGGTATCTGTTAGCCGCCATGAGCGACCTCGCGAACATAGGCGTGGACTATCTGTTGGATGGTCACTTCTGTCTGCTCGCCGTCTCCCGGAAGTCGGGGAGAAAATACGACCCGACCTTGACAGCGGGGTGCACGTGGTATATGGTGGTTGGGGATAAGACCACGCATGGTCTTATCCCCGTGGCACCTTACACTG
>JAIRTA010000098.1 GCA_031255175.1 Oscillospiraceae bacterium
TCGTATGCCGAGGAAACGCAGACAGAACATAAGATGGGTAAGGAAGTGCTGATTTATGAGTGAACGTGACCACTCCGCATTGCCTCAAATCGCAGAAGAAGCTGCCATGATCGAAATTCCACCGAAGCTCACGGAACAGCCGCCGGCAAACCCCAACCCAACACCCCCGACTTCCATCCCCCCACTGGGTCCGCAGGCTTCCACCCCGACAAAAGATCCACAAACCCCCAACCGGACACCACAGCCCCCCAGCCCGACAAAAGATCCGCAACCTCCCAACCCGCAATTCCAAGGCTGGCACTCCCGTGGCTATTTGTCTCATTTCGATTCTCCAAACACCATACAGTCAATCACAATTCGTCTCGCGGACAGTGTTCCGGCATCTGTAATCAGCGCATGGAAAGAAGAATTGCATATACTACAAACGACATCCGCTGACGATTCAAGTATGGCAAAATTGCGTGATAAAATTGAAAAATATGAAGATGCCCGCTACGGCAATTGTTATCTTAGAAACCCGCAAATTGCCGAAGTGGTGAGGGACGCATTGTTTCATTTTGACGGGAAACGCTATCGCCTGCTGGAATGGTGCATTATGCCCAACCATGTTCATGTTATGATTGAGGTGCTTCACACAGATACGACCAGTAAAATCGTCCATTCCTGGAAGTCATTTACCGCCAATCGCGCCAATGCGATATTGGGGCGGTCGGGTTCTTTTTGGATGCCGGATTATTTTGATCGGTATATACGCGATGAGAGGCATTTCAATATAGTGCGCAATTATATCAGGAATAATCCTGTCAAAGCTGGTTTGGTGAAGAAGCAGAGTGATTGGGAGTGGGGAAGTGCGGGGAAGCGCCGGGGTGGGGGGTGAGTGCGGGGGTGTAAGTGGGTGCGGGATACGGTGCGGGTAAGTGCGGGTGCGGGATACGGTGCGGGCTGGAAGCCCGCGGACCCGGTGGGGAGGGAAGGGTGCGGAGTTGGGGGGGAGGTTGGTTGTTGACCTTGGGATGCGGGGATTTAGGCCCTGTGATAGTTAAAAAATTATCAATCTGCGTGTGCGCGCAGAAAGCGTCGCAGGTCCAAGGCGCTCAGGAGTGCGCCCAGGGCTGAGGCGATCAGGAAGGCGTAGACAAAGCCGCCGATGCCGAGTCGGGGCTGGGCGACGCCCAGCCAGGTGAGGACGAGCTGGAGAAGGCCGGCGAAGACGGCGCTGGCCGCCGCGCGCGTCTGGAGACCGAGGGCGGAGAGTAGGCTGTTTAAGATGCTGTGGTAGCAGGCAAAGACGGTGCCGAGGGCGAGGGGCGGGATATAGAACCCGGCCGCCGCCTGCCGGAAGAGCAAGCGGGCGAGATTTGGGCCCGCCAAAGCCAGAAGGCCCATTGAGGGGAGAAGCGCCGCCGTCGCCAGAGTCAGCGCGCGCGCGGCGCGGCGGCGGATAGACGAAAAGCGTTGCAGAGCCAGGTCCTCCGACAACCGCGGGATCATGACGAGGGCCAGTCCGACCGCGAAGGCGAGGGGCAGGCTGAGCAGGGGCATGGTCATCCCGACGACGACCCCGTAAGAGGAGAGCGCCTCGTCGGCCGTCAGGCCGGACGCCATCAGGCGGGCGGGGATCATCACGGAGCCCGCCGCGCCGATGAGGTTTGACAGCAGGCCGGACAGCGCGAAGGGGACGGCGACGGCGGCCATGTCCGACAACATGCGCCGGCGCGGCAGCCCCGGGCCGGCGGCGCGCCGGCCGCGCTGCGCCCGGCGGTACAAAAAACGAAGCAGCGAGGCGCTCACAATCTCACAGATCACCATGCCGAGGACGACGAGGCCGATGGCGTACTCCTCGTGGGAGGGCCGCAGGCAGATGAGCAGCGTCAGCACGGCGCCCGTGCGCACCAGGTTCTCCAAAACCTCGCTCACGGCGGGCGGGTGGATCTCCTTGAGCCCGTAAAAGTGATTTTTGTGGATGTTTTCGATCCCGGTCAGCAGCAGGCACGGCAGCAGCAGAAGCAGCCCCGTGCGGGTGCGGGCGTCGCCCAGCAGCGCGACGGAGATGCCGTCTGAGAAGAGGATGACCGGCAGGGCCACGGCGCACCAGAGCAGCAGAAACACAAAGAGCGCCCGGTGCACAAGCTGCCGGACGGCCAAAGTGTTGCCCAGCGCCGCGTAGCCGGCGGACAGGCGGGAGACCGCCACGGCCAGACCGGAGACAATGAGCGACAACAGGACGGAGTGGACGGGCGTGACCAGGGAGAGCAGACCGATCCCCTCCGCGCCGATCAGCCGCGCGAGGCACACGCGGTACACGAAACCGACGACTTGGGCAAACAGGTTGACGGAGGTCAGCAGCGCGGCGCCGTACAGGGCCGAGCGGGTATTCCATTTCAAACGGTCGCCCCCCGAGTGGGTTTTGTAACAACCTATTCGCGCCAAACGCCGTTCATGAGTGGGGCCGGCGCCCCCGAAGAGGGGGCCGGCCCGGGGCGCCGAGAATTTTTGTTTCATCAAATCTGGCGGAAACGCTTAAGGGCCAGAAAGGTCCGTACGATATATTTACTGAGTTAATCTCTCTCGAAAAAAAGAAAACATTCGAAGTTCCAGCTATTTCTACAAGATAATCGAAACTTTCAGAGAGCAAACGCAAAATCTGTTCCACGACGCTTTGGTTTTGGAGAGTCCATATATGTCATATATGCAATGAGGAGGACAAACTGGTATGAAAAACATGTCGGTGGGCAAGAAACTCTTGGTTGGGTTCGGCGCGGTGATTCTTTTGATCGTCGTCATCTTGAGCGTATCGGTGGTCACGTCTGTCCGCCGCAACAGCCAGCTCCAATATCTCAACTCCATCATAGATATGCAGACCGAGGCCAACTCAATGCTCGACGATTACAATTCGGTTCGCGTGGAGTTGCGGAGTGTGCTGTCAAGGTCTTTGAACAACGACAATGAATACAATTTGATGATGGAACACATGCAGGCGGTGAAGAGCCGGCTTGTCACGATGAAAACTAAGAGCGACGCGCTGGACGGGTACGGCGCCCCGGAGATAGCCCACATCGATCAGGCGCTGTCAGAGGTGGAAGTCGGTATGGACGCCGTGCGGGCGAGCGATCTGGCGATCCGCGCGGGCAACGACACCGCGGTCAGTTTCGGGGAGACGGTGACGCAGGAGATGGCCGCGCTGCACACGGGGGTTCTGGCCTTTGTGGGGAGCGCCGACACGCCGCAGGCCGTGCAAAGTCGTATGGAGAGCGGGATGAAACCCCTGGGAGAGATCATGCAGGCCTTTGCGGAGATACGGGTGCGGGCCGACGATCTCCTGCTGGGCCAGGACGTCTCCGCGATGTCGGATATAGGGGGGAACATCGACACCATTCAGCAAAAACTCACCGGTATGCGCGCGGTGCTGACCGGCGCAACGGCGGAATCCGCCGCCCGCGTGTCGTCTGCGCTGGAAGATTATAGAAGCGAGCTGGAAGCGCTCACCGAGGAAAATGCCAAGAACGCGGCGCTGGCGGGATCGACCCGGACGGAATTTTACGAAGTGTTGGACGAGCTCTCAGACTGTGTAAGCACGGTTTCGGAAGAGGTCACGGTCGCGCTGAACGGGGTGGTGAATTCTTCCAATCTGGTGATGTTCCTGCTCATTGGCATTGCGATCTTCTCCATTGTCTTCGCCGTTTTCATCGCGCTGTATATCACAAGGGGCATCACGGGGCCTGTGGGCATGATGATGGACTTCTTGAAGCAGGTGGGCGACACGGGCAACCTGAACTTCGACGAAGAGGAGCTGCGCCGCGCGCGTGCGGCGGCGACGGCCCGGGACGAGATGGGGCAGTCTCTCGCTGCGTTTGTCAAGATGCTGGAGCACATGGTCTATTACGGAGAGACGCTCCAGGCCGTGGCGGGCCGGGATCTCACCGTGGATGTCGAGACGCAGGGCGAGCGTGACACGATGGGAACCGCGCTGAAAGCGATGGTCGCAAACCTGAATGAGATGTTCAGCGAGATCCAGTCGGCCTCCGCGCAGGTGTCGACAGGCTCCAAGCAGATTGCGGACGGCGCGCAGGCGCTGGCGCAGGGCGCCACGGAACAGGCCGCCGCCGTGGAGCAGCTGTCGAGTTCCATTGGGGAGATCGCCCACAAGACAAAGGAAAACGCCGACATGGCCGCCAAAGCCGCCGACCTCTCCGAGAACATCCGGAGCAGCGCGGAGAAGGGCGCCGGCCAGATGGACCAGATGATGACGGCGGTGCGGGAGATCAACGAATCGAGCCAGAGCATCAACAAGGTCATCAAGGTCATCGACGACATTGCGTTCCAGACAAACATCCTGGCGCTGAACGCCGCCGTGGAGGCCGCCCGCGCAGGGCAGTACGGCAAGGGCTTCGCGGTGGTGGCCGAGGAGGTCCGCAGCCTGGCCGCAAAGAGCGCGGAGGCCGCGAAAGACACGGGCGCGCTGATTGAGGATTCGATTGAAAAAGCGGTGCTCGGCGCGAAGATCGCGGACGAGACGGCCGCCTCACTCACGGAGATTGTCGCCGGTATCAACGAGAGCACAACGATCGTCGGCGACATCGCGAAGTCGTCCGAGGAGCAATCGCTGGCGATCCAGCAGATCAACACCGGCATCGACCAGGTGGCGCAGGTGGTGCAGCAAAACAGCGCCACGGCCGAAGAGAGCGCCGCCTCGTCGGAGGAGATGAGCGGGCAGTCGAACATGCTCTCCACACTGGTGTCGCAGTTCAAGCTGAAAGGCAGCACGTTCCAACAGCCGCTGCTCGCCTACGCCGGCGCGGACGGGAAGGAGATCCCCGCCGCCAAGGAACCAAACTTCGGCGACGATTATGGAAAATATTAACAAATAGATTTTTCCCCATAGAGAAAAGCAAGAGAAGAGGCGGCCCCGCCATCTGGTAGGGCCGCCTATTTTTATGCGCCCGGGGGCGGCCGTTTACCAATTGTTTAACTTTTAGGGATTGCGTGTTTCTCTTTTTCTTATATATTGAGCCCGTTAGAACAACAAAAACAGAACAGCAAGGCAGAAAAACAAAAAAGAATGAGGTGGGCACATGCAATTATTTATGGAAAATATTACTAAAAAATTCGGAGACAAAGACGTACTCAAAGGCATCACACTCAGCATGGAAAACGGCGTATACGGTCTGCTTGGCCCCAACGGGGCGGGCAAAACGACCATGATTCGCATACTGGCCGATATTTTGCGGCCGACACAGGGGCGCATTCTGATTAACGGGCAGGACAAAGATACTTGCGGCGACGAATACCGCGCCAAAATCGGCTATCTGCCGCAGGACATGAGCTTTTATTCCGACTTTTCCGGGCGCGATTACCTCCAATACGCCGCCATGCTCAAAGGTATGCCCACCGCGAAAGCGAACGAACGGATTGAGGCGCTCGCGCACAACGTCGGCCTGTCCGGTGATTTACGCCGCCGCTGCGTCACCTATTCGGGCGGTATGCAACGGCGGCTCGGCATTGCGCAGGCGTTGCTGGACGACCCGGAGATCCTGATACTCGACGAGCCGACGGCGGGGCTTGACCCGCACGAGCGCATCAAATTCCGCAACATCATATCGGCATATTCCAAAGACCGCCTTGTCCTGCTCTCCACACACATAGTTTCCGACGTGGACAGCATTGCCCGGCAGATCATGATGATGGAATACGGAAGCATCAACAGACTCGGAAGCGCGGGCGACTATATTAAGCAGATTGAGAACTGTGTTTGGGATATGAAAATACCCGTTGATCGTCTTGTGGCATTCCAAAACAGCGCGGTCATTTCCAACGTCATCCCGTCCGGCGGCATGATGGAGGTGCGAGTGATTGACGAAAAGAAGCCGTCCGGCGACGCCGTACCCGCCGCACCCAATCTGGAGGATGCGTATCTTTATATATTCAACTATTTGCCGCTGCAAGCGGCGGTATGAGGAGGAAAATCTATGTCATTGTTTCGTTTTGAACTCAGAAAGCTCATGCTCAACAAAAGAACATTGGCCATTTTGGCGATTATGCTGATCGCCTACGCCGCCGTAGGCTTTGGAACATCCTACTTCCTCGTCGGCAGCGGCGAGTCGTACAAGACTTATTCGGAGCTCGCCAAACCTGTGACCGGCCTGCTGGACGGGCAAAGGGCCCAAAAAGCCCTGGCGAGTTACGAGGCGCTGAAACAGCGCTTTGGCGACAATCCCGAGATGATCTATTACGGCACATCGAGCGACCCTGTGCTAAAATTTGATGTGGACTACGCCAATTTTGCCGGCTATGTGGAGGAATACCACAACGGCGCGCCGTCTGACAGCCTGTCCGCGCCATACGGCGTCAACGTTCTACGGGAAAATCTCGCGCGCATGGAGCGCGACGGAAAACCGGGCACGTTTGCGTACAAAAGCGCGAGAAACCAACTCGACACAGAAATAGCCCTCGGTGAGCCGCGGTTCGCCAACACCGTGGAGTGGGGCAACCTGTTCACAAATTGGGGCGACACGATCATGCTCTTCATCTTGTTCATCCCGCTTGCGTTTCTCATATCGCCCGTGTTCAGCCGAGAGGCGGCCACGGGCATGGACAACCTGATTTTGAGTTCGCGCAACGGGCGGCGTAAAATCGTCACGGCGAAACTCAGCGCGGTCGCCGTGACGGCCCTGACCGTCCTCGGCATCTATTTGTTGGCGACGTTCGCGTGCGGGTTTTTGTCCGTGGGGACCTTGGAGGGGTGGAACGCCGCGCTGCGCTCCGTCCCACATTATGTCCGCGCCCCGCTTGGGCTCACCACGCTGCAATTCACGTTCGTGTCCGCGCTGTGGGTGTTGCTGTCCGGCACGGTCTACGCGCTGGTCGTCGCGTTTATCTCCTCACGGATGAAAAGTCAGATCGCCGTCCTTGGCGTTTCGCTCATCGTCCTGTTCCTCAACATCGGGATTGCCGCGCTCGGAACAGGCGTCCAGACGGCGCTGCAATGGTTTGCGGATTTCGGCGTCGCGAGCTTCGCGGTGGTGGGCGAGGTGTTCGCGGGATACAAAGTCTACAACGTCTTCGGGTTCCCGGTCCCGTATTACGCGGTGCTGCTTGTGTTCATGGCGGCGGTTGCCGTACTTACATCGCTTGGTATGTACGTCGGGCAAAAACGCCGCGCCGTGGCGTAAAGGGACTGCAACAGGCATGGGGCGTGTCTGCCGGGATGCGCCCCATCCTTCTGTTGAGAAAGGAGGAGGTATTCTATGAGAAAAGTCAATGCTAACTGCCCATGTCCAAACGCCGGGTGTGAGATACGCGGGAAATGTGCTGAATGCGCGCGTGAACATCACAACAAAAATATGTATTGCAAACTCCCAAAGTGGCGCAAGAGGATTAACAACTTGATATGTAAAATACTTCCAATGTAGGTCCGGTTTTTCTTTCTTTCTTTATATCTGTGTGATATAGTAATAACGTGAGGTGTGGCCCGTGACAATCAAACGCCGGCTATTCATATCCAACATTTTGATGATATTGGTGCCGATTGCGCTGCTCATTTTGTTTGTTGGCGGAATGGGCGCCGTTATGATGGGCGTGTCCGGCCATTTTGGGGGACGCTCTTTCGATGACGAACGCTTTTTTTCCGCGAAGAACGAAATTGAAGCTTTGTCTGAAAATTGGACGCAAACAAACGGACAGGACGACGGCCTGCTCCGGTCGGTTGCCGCAATTTTGGCAAAATATGGAAGCGACAGCGTGGCCGCCGCAGTGTACAAATACGGTGTGCCAGTCTCGGTTGCCGCACCGGACACGCCTGTGCTCAAAGCCGCGCTTGAACAGACCGGAGGACATATGTTGGTTTTCGATCACACGGCGGTATTCGTGCAAAAGTTGGGCGCGTACCATGTGGTTTTGACCGACACAAATTATTATCTGAATGACGACGCGGCCTATCTTTCCCAGGTGGTAATAGTGGGGGCCGGTATGCTCTGCGGTATGGTCATGATCATCTTTTTCACAAACCGCGTATTGACCCGCGTCATGGTGAAAAGCATCATCACGCCGCTCGACACGCTCTCCTACGGCGTGGAACAGGTGCGCGAGGGCAACCTTTCCTTCAGGCTCGATTATCTGGGAAAAGACGAATTCAGCCCGGTGTGCGGCGCGTTTAATCAAATGGCCGAGCGGTTGCAAAAATTGGAGGAATCCCGAAAATTGGACGAGGAAAGCCGTCGAGAGTTGATCGCGGGTATTTCCCACGATTTGCGAACGCCGCTCAGCGCAATCAAGCTATATTTGGAGGGCATAGAAAAGAATATCGCCGCGACGCCGGAGCGCAAACAGCAGTATTTTGACACGATAAAAAGCAAAACGGAGGATCTGGAGCATATCATCGGACAACTTTTTTTGTTTTCTAAATTGGAGACGAACGACTTTCCCGTAAATATGAAGCCTGTGAACATTGGGCAGATGCTCGCTGAGATCGTCGGCGGACTGACGGAAGAATACGGGCGCAGGGGTTTGACCCTGACCATGAAACAGCCTGTGCCGAACGCCGTCGCCAATGTGGATACGTCTCTCTTGCAAAGAGTGATCGTCAATATTTTAGAAAACAGCGCAAAATACAAGACCGCCGATGTTGGCGTGGTGTCTGTGTCCGTGCGGGAGAAAAACGGCGGCATTGCAATCCGGTTGGCCGACGATGGCCCCGGCGTGCCCGCCGATACACTGCATAAACTGTTCGACGTGTTTTACCGCGCCGACCCGTCGCGAAATACAAAGGGCAGCGGGCTAGGTCTCGCGATCAGCGCAAAAATCATCAAACGCATGGGCGGCGGTATAACGGCGGAACCGGCCGCGCACGGCGGTCTGGCAATCGTATTGCGGTTGCCAGCCTTTTCAGATGAGGGGGGTGTTTAAGTTGAAAAAAATCCTAATCATCGAAGACGATGCCGCCGTCGCGAACATTGAGCGCGATTTTTTGGAGATCAGCGGTTTCGACGTGACCATTGAGTCGGATGGCGTAAAAGGAATGGAGAGGGCCCTGACCGGTCTGTATGATCTTATATTGCTTGACTTGATGCTGCCGGGGAAAGACGGGTACGAAATATGCAAAGCGATCCGCACCAGGATCGACGTGCCCATCTTGATGGCTACGGCGCGCACCACGGACGAGGACAAGGTAAGAGGGTTTGGCCTCGGCGCGGACGATTATATTTCAAAACCCTTTTCCTCAACGGAACTTGTGGCGAGAGTGAAAGCCCATATTGCGCAATATGAACGCTTGAAATCAAACACGCGGCTGAACACGGCCGAACGCGAACTGGATTTTGATGATTTGCGGATCAATCCCAAAACCCGCCGCGTCTACGTCCGCGGGAAAGAGATCGAACTGAAAAATAAGGAGTATGAGCTTTTGTATTTTCTCGCATTCAATGCCGAGATCGTGTTCAGCAAAGAACATATTTACGAAAGAATATGGGGCATGGACGCTTACGGCGACACAAAAACAGTAGCCGTACACATCGGTAGACTGCGGGAAAAAATTGAGAAAGACCCGCAAAACCCGGAGCGCATACAAACAGTTTGGGGAGCGGGGTACAGGTTTAAGGCGCAAACTTGATAAAAATTTTTCACATCCCACTTGACATTGACGCTACGTAAAGGTTTATACTGTTGCAGTGAAGGGGGGTGTGCACATGGAATACAGCATAAGCAAACTTGCAAAACTGGCGGGTGTCAGCACGCGGACGCTGAGATACTACGACCAGGCGGGCCTGTTGCGGCCCGAGCGGATCGAGGGCAACGGATACCGTGTTTACGGGCAGTCTGAGGTGGACTTGTTGCAGCAGATCCTGTTTTACCGCGAGATGGATGTCCCGCTCGGCCAGATCAAGCGGATTGTTTTGTCCCAAAACTTTGACGGGCGGGCGGCGCTTGCGGATCATTTGGCGACGCTGCTGGCAAAAAAAGAGCGGTTAAATCGGCTGATTGAAACAGTTGAAAAATCCATATCCGCTTTGAAAGGAGAAACTACGATGGCAGACCAGGAAAAATTTGAGGGCTTCAAACAGAAGCTTATTGACGACAACGAGAAGCTATACGGCGCGGAGATCAGAGAGAAATACGGCCATGAGGAGGTGGACAGCGCGAACGCAAAGGTGAAGGGTATGAGCCGGGAGCAATATGAAAGGGCCGAAACGCTGCGGAAAGACTGTGAAGAAACATTAAAAGCCGCGTTTTTGGCGGGCGACCCCGCGAGCGAAACCGCCCAAAGGGCCTGTGAACAGCACAAACAGTGGCTCTGTTGTTTTTATGACAAATACAGCAAGCAATACCACAGGGGGCTTGCGCAGATGTATGTCGATGACCCGCGGTTTGCGGAATACTACGACAAAATCGCCGTGGGATGCGCCGCGTTTCTGCGCGAGGCGATTTTCATTTACGCCTCGGATGCCGTTTGATTGCCGGGGGTCACACGGGGGTGGTTTCCGGAGATGATTCCGCGTCTTTGAGCTCCTCCAGGCGGTCCTCCGCGTGACGCCGGATGACTTGGTTGCCGTCTTTGTTTGTTTTGGCGAGAAAGAAATACCGGCGGGCGGCGGACGTGTTGCCCTTTATGGCGCTCAGTTCCCCGATGATGTAGTAGAGCTGCTGCATCTGTTTGGCCGGTATGTAGGACGTCTCGTACGCCTCCAGGTACGCGGTCAGCGCCCGGTCGGCGGCGTAGCGCCGCATCGTCTCGTCTGCGCAGTCGCCGTACAGGCGGGACAGACGCAGCCACAATTGGCCGGACAGAAGCGGCTGCCCTGCGAAGCAGATCGGCAGGCAGCAGAGCGCCAGATAGTAGCCGGCAAACAATGTCACCGTGTCTTGGATCAGGCCGAAGTGCAGGCCCATCTCCGCTTTATACGGCAGCATGATCTCGTCGATGGCCGGCCGCCGCCGCGCCCCGACCTCTTTGAATGCCTGCACCAGCGCGCTGTACCAACATTTTGGGCAGGTGACCACATCGTAGTAGAGCGGTTCCACGCCGCGGTAGCGCACCCGCAGGTCGCGGTCCATCCCCTCCGAGATCAGACGGGAGAGCCTGACGGTGTAGGCCTTGAACGTATGCGCGCACACCGGGCAGACGATGTTCTTTTCGTAGATGTATGTTTTGTCCACCGGCGTCAGCGGCAGACGGTACGCCTCCATGTTGTGCCCGTCCGGAAACAGGGAGGGGACGCTCCAAAAACGGGACGGTGTGATTGTCCCGCCACCCGCGGGCGGTTTCGCTTCGGCGGCATCCGCCTCAATGCCGGACGCCGTGGCGGAAGCGGTGATGGCGGCGGTGATGACCGGCTCCGCCTCGGGCGGCGCCGCTTCGGCGGCGTCGGGACGCGGGGGTGGGGCGGACACGCCGTCGCCGTCGGCGTCCAAAGACGCGAGACGCCGGCACAGCGCCTGGAGCAGCGCGTGCACGGCCTCTGGCGCGTCCCGGCAAAGCGCCGGTATATCTTCCGGGCCGACGGCGAGCAAGACGGCGGGCGTCAGCGCCGCCGCCGTCAGCGCGGGCGTCTGACCCAGCAGGAGCGCCCGCTCGCCGAAGAAGTCGCCCGCCTCCAGCACCGCCGCCGGGCTCTCTTCCGGGCCGGGGTACACCCTGTAGAGGCCGACGCGGCCGCTCAGCAGCAGATAAAGGTCCGGCCCTTTCCGGGCGACGACCTCCCCCTGCGCGTATTTTTTGACGGCGGACGCGTTTTGAACCAGGTATTCGTCCAGATGATACAGCAATGAGATCCCCTCCGTTTCGCCTCACGCCGGCGGCGCGGCCGGCGGAGAAAGCATGGCGGCAAAGACGCGGGCCGGGAGGCGGGGTTACGGGCCGGTGTCCAGCGCGCGCATCTGTATCTCCTGCCACTGCTGGCGGGTGATGCGGAGCTGCCTGGGTTTGGAGCCCTCGGAGGGGCCGACAATGCCGCGCTCCTCCATCTGGTCGACAAGCCGCGCCGCCCGCGAGAAGCCGAGCTTGAGCCGGCGCTGCAAGTAGGAGACAGAGGCCTGTCCGCTCTCCATCACGACATCGACGGCCGTGGTGAACAGATCGTCGTACGCCTCGTCGTCGCCGGTCTCAAGCGCCGCCGCACCGCCGCGGCGGCCGCCGACCTGCTGGGCGTAGCGCTCGATGGAGTCCATAAATTCTTCGGAATAATGCACCTCGCCGGCGCGCTTCACGTAGTCTACCACGGCCTCGACCTCGCGGCCGGTGATCAGGCAGCCCTGCACCCGGGTGGGCTTCGGCGCGCCCAGCGGGAAGAGCAGCATGTCTCCGCGCCCGACCAGCTTTTCGGCGCCCATTGTGTCTAAGATGATGCGGGACTCGAGCTGCGAAGCCACCGCGAAGGCAATGCGGGAGGGGATATTGGCCTTCATGAGACCGGTGATGACGTCGGCCGACGGGCGCTGGGTGGCGATGACAAGGTGGATCCCCGCCGCCCGGGCCTTTTGCGCGATGCGGCAGATGGACTCCTCGACCTCCTTGGCGGCCACCAGCATCAGATCGGCCAATTCGTCGATGATGACCACCATCTGCGGCATCTTTTCCAGGCCCTCGCGCGCGGCCAGCGTGTTGTAGGAGAAGATGTCGCGGACATGATTTTCCATAAATTTCCTGTAACGTTTTTCCATCTCATCGACCACCTTGTGGAGCGCGCCCGCCGCCTTCTTCGGGTCGGTGACGACGGGCACCTCCAGGTGGGGGATGCCGTTGTATATGCCGAGCTCCACCATCTTCGGGTCGATCATGACCATCCGCAAGTCCTCGGGGCCGGTCTTGTAGAGCAGGCTGACGATGAGCGAATTCATGCACACCGACTTGCCGGAACCGGTGGTGCCGGCGATCAGCAGGTGGGTGAGGCGGGAGAGATCGTGGACGACGGCCGCGCCGCTGATGTCTTTGCCGACGGCAAAGGTGAGGCGGCTCTCGCGCCCGGTGAATTCGGGGGAGACCAGCACGTCGCGTATGTAGACCGTGGAGACAAGCTTGTTTGGCACCTCGATGCCGACGACGGACATCTTGTCCGGCACCGGCGCGATGCGCACGCCGGACGTGCCGAGCGAGAGGGCGATGTCGTCAGAGAGGCCCGTGAGACGGCTGAGCTTGACGCCCCGGTCCAGCTCCAGCTCGTACCGGGCCACGGTCGGCCCCCGGGTGACGCTGACAATGCGCGTCTCGATCCCAAAACTCCGGATGGTCTCCAACAGGCGCGCGGCGTTGTCTTTGAGCTCACCGGTGCCGTCCGCGGTGTTGCCGGGACGGCCGGACGAAAGCAAAGACAGAGGCGGGTGCTGGTAGGGCGCGTCGCCGTCCGTGCTGCCCTCGCCCGACGCGGCGGGCGCGCTGCCCGGACGCTCGGCCGCATGGGCCGCGGCGGCGGCCGGCTCCTCAACGGAGAAGGGCGCGGGGTCCGGGGCCGGCGTATCGACAAGCAGCGTCTCGGCCGGCGTGCGGACGTGTTCCGGACGCTTGGGCAGGAGAGAGGCGTCGACCGTTTTTTCAAAGGGTGTCTCCGGTGTTTTTTGCGGGGGGTCGTCGATGGGAATATCGACCTCGGCGCGCCGGGATTTCCGCCGTGACGCCGCCGGGCGCACCGCCCGGGGCGCGGCCGGCCGCGCCGGCTCCGGTTCGTACACGGGCCGCGGCCGGCGAAACAGCGTGTCCCACAGCCGCACGGGCGAGAGCCGGCAGGCGCTCATCAGCAAAAACAGAAGGCCGGCGATGAACACGGCAGCGGCGCCGACAACGGAGAAGACGGCGCGAAACGAGAGCGCGAGGACGCCGCCGAGGAGCCCGCCGCCCCGCAGAAGAAGGCCGTCGTCCATCAGCGCGCCGAGCATCGCGAAGGACCAGACGGTCTCTTCGGAGGGGGCGAACAGGTGGGCGAGAGCGCCGAGCCCCAGCGGGAACAGCAGCGCGCACCAGAGGCGAAGCCGCACGGGACGCCCCCGGTGGAAGAGCAGCAGACCGCTGGCAAAGAGCAGCGCGCAGGGGAGCACGTAAAAGCCGCAGCCGACGACGCGGCCCACGGCGTCGCGCAGGAAGCGGATGAACAGCGCGTCGACGCCGAAGAGCCCCAGCAGGGAGAAGATGAACAGGAAGAAACAGACCAGCGCCCCCACCTCGCGCCGCACCGGCTGCTTGGCCGGCGCGGCCGATTTGGCCGGTTTGGTCGATTTGGTCGTTCGGGTCGATTTGGCCGGCTGGCGGCGGCCGGCGGGTTTTTGTGTTTTCTTTTTATCAGGCATGGCCCCAATCACCTCGGGCTAAACGCGTCAAATTGGACGCGGGTTTTGGCGAAGCGCCGCGTTGCGGGCGCGGTCACAGGAAGAAGGAGAGCGCGATAGAGACAACCCCGACGGCGAGGCAATAATAGGCGAAGGCGCCGAATTTTCCGTTGTCGACAAGCCGTTTCACAAGCCCGATGGCAAAGTAGCCGGACACGGCCGCCACGGCCATGCCGAGCAGATAGACGGGCAGGTGCGCCGTGTCGAGACCCTGCCGCAGTTCTTTAAAGAGTTGCAGGAGCGTCGCGCCCAGCACGGCGGGCAGGGACAGCAGGAATGAAAAGCGCACGGCAAAGGCCCTGTCAAACCGGCGCAGCAGACCGCCGGAGATGGTCATCCCCGAGCGGGACAGGCCCGGCAGAATCGCGATGCCCTGGCAGACGCCGACGAGGAGCGCGTCTCCCACGGTGGCGTTTGTCTCATCTTTCCGCGCGCCGGCGCGGAGACGGTCGGAGACAAAGAGCACGGCCCCGGTCAGGCAGAGGAAGAGGCCGACAAGCGCGGGTTTTTGCAGGAGGCTTTCTACCACGCCGGAGAAAAAAACGGCCGGGATCAGCGGCAGGCAGGCCACGACGAGCAGCAGCACCAACCGGCGCGCCTTGGGGACGCGGCCCGTGCCCCTGTGTCGGGGCGAGGCCAATTCGCGCACGCCGCGCGCGAGCTCAAGGACCATCTCGGCAATGTCCCGCCGGTAGAAAACGCAGAGGGAGAGCAGTGTGCCGAAGTGAAGCAGAACGTCGAAGAAGACGGGCGCCTCCTTCAGCCCAAACAGGGATTGCAGCAGGGCCAGATGCCCGGAACTGGAGATCGGCAAAAATTCGGCCACGCCCTGGACAAGGCCCAAAAAGACCGCGAGCAGCCAACTCATACGCACACCTCTGCATTTTCTCAAAATTCGACGCCGGAATCTGTCCGGCATCCGCGCGCCGCGCTCAGACCAAGCCGGGCGGGGCGCCGGCTCCATCTATCTTATCACAACCGTCGCGCGCGTGACAAATTTTTTTCACGGCCCGCTCCACTTTGGCGCGCGGGCGCAGCACTTCGCGGCCGCAGCCCTCGCAGCGCAGCCGGAAGTCCATGCCGACGCGCAGCACGCGCCAGCGGTCGCAGCCGCAGGGGTGCTGTTTTTTCATATGCAGCAGGTCGCCCACCGCGATGTCCACGCGCGCCCCTCCTCACCCGGATGTATATGTCTTTGTCCCTGTTATTAAAATATAGCCCCGGCACGGATTTTGCAAGAGGAAACGCGGAAATAGCGCGGAAATAAAGATTCGGCGGGGCGGCGCACGGCCGCTCCCGCCGAAAAATCGGACGTTTGGGACGCTTTGGAGAGCTTGGAGAGCTTGACCGGAACACCCGCGGCCGTCAGTCTGAAAACATGGGCGTGGACAGATAGCGCTCCCCGGTGTCGGGCAGTACGACCACAATGAGCTTGCCCTTGTTTTCCGGGCGCTGCGCGAGCTGGGCGGCGGCCCAGAGGGCGGCGCCGGAGGAGATGCCCACCAACAGGCCCTCCCGTCTGGCGAGCGCGCGGCCGGTCTCAAACGCGTCCTCGTTCTCCACGGCGATGACCTCGTTGTAGACGGCGGTGTTCAACACATCGGGCACAAAGCCCGCGCCGATGCCCTGAATCTTATGCGGGCCGGCGGTCCCCTTCGAGAGGACCGGCGACGCGGCCGGTTCCACCGCGACTACATAGACGTTCGGATTTTTAGATTTTAAGTATTCGCCGGCCCCCGTGACCGTGCCGCCCGTGCCGATGCCGCCGACCAGGATGTCGACCCGGCCGTCGGTGTCGTCCCAGATCTCGGGGCCGGTGGTCGTCCTGTGGACGGCGGGGTTGGCCGGGTTGGAAAACTGGCTTGGGATAAAGCTGTTCGGCGTCTCGGCCGCGAGTTCGTCCGCCTTTGCGATGGCGCCTTTCATGCCCTTTGCGCCCTCCGTCAGGACGAGCTCGGCTCCGTAGGCTTTCAGCAGATTGCGGCGCTCCACGCTCATCGTCTCCGGCATGGTCAAGATGATCCGGTAGCCGCGGGAGGCGGCCACGGAAGCGAGGCCGATGCCCGTGTTGCCGCTTGTCGGCTCGATGATGACGGAGCCGGGCTTCAGCGCGCCCGAGGCCTCGGCGGTTTCGATCATGGCCTTGGCGATGCGGTCCTTGACGCTCCCGGCCGGATTGAAGTATTCCAGCTTGCCCAAAATGGGGGCGGAGAGATTCAAGTCGCTGCTGTAATTGGAGAGCGCGAGCAGTGGGGTGTTGCCGATCAGGTCCGTCAGGTTTTTGTACGTTTTCATCGTGGCACTCCTTCTTTCCCGTTTTGTGTCCGGATCCACGCCGGCCGGCGCGTCCGCGGCCCGACGTGGATCACATAGCATACATATTGATTTAATATATAATTAACACATCCGCACGGATTTGTCAAGCGGAAATCCGCGAAAAGGCGACGGAGGCGGGGCGGCCTGGCATACAAAATTTTACAGTTATAAAAAAAGGCGGCAAAAAGCACCGCAACGAACTGCCGCGCAGTCGGTTGCGGTGCTTACGGATTGGAGGCGCCACCCGGATTTGAACCGGGGCATCGAGATTTTGCAGACCTCTGCCTTACCACTTGGCTATGGCGCCAAAAAAGTTAAGACAAAAGACAGAAGACTAAGGAGAAGCGCGTTCTTCTTTAGTCGTTGGTCTTTTGCCTTAACTGGCTGGAGCGGGAAACGGGATTCGAACCCGCGACTTTCACCTTGGCAAGGTGACACTCTACCTCTGAGTCATTCCCGCGTATGGTGCCTCCGGTCGGAATCGAACCAACGACACGAGGATTTTCAGTCCTCTGCTCTACCGACTGAGCTACAGAGGCAAGTGGAGATGTTGACAAACCCAGGCAACCGTGGATTTGTCAACAAAACCGCCCTTTGGCGACCCCGAACGGGCTCGAACCGTCGACCTCTAGCGTGACAGGCTAGCGTTCTAACCAACTGAACTACGGGGCCATATGATGATTGGTGGGAACAGCAGGGCTCGAACCTGCGACCCCATGCGTGTAAGGCATGTGCTCTCCCAGCTGAGCTATACTCCCCGATCAAACGAATGGCTAGCCACAGCGGCAAAATTAATTATACCCAGACATACCGGCCTTGTCAACCCTTTTTTCGCGGCCTTTTTTGCGGGGTTGCGATTGTTCGGCGGCAGCGGCGTTGCGCGGAGGGCGCATTTTGCGACCGCGGGGCTGGATTTTTGGGTGCAGATATGTTAAAATATGATTGCTGATCATACGATTCATCACATGGGGAGGCGTATTGATTTTACGATTGGAGGGAACTGATGAACAAAAAGCTGCGAGAGAAGGTGAAAGAGGCGTTTGCCTCCGTGCTGCCTGTCACGGCCATCGTTTTGGGCGTCAGCATCGTTGTGGACATGTCTATCGGCACCGTCATCATGTTTTTGTCGGGCGCACTGCTGCTCATTTTGGGGATGGGCCTGTTTTCGTTGGGGGCGGACATGTTTATGATGCCGATGGGAGAGGGCGTCGGCGGGCAGATCGCGCGGAGCGGGAAATTGTGGCTGTTGATCTCCGTCGCTTTTTTCCTCGGTTTTGTCGTCACCGTGGCCGAACCCGACTTGCAGGTCCTGGCCGGGCAGGTACCGTCGGTTCCGAGCGGGCTTCTCATCGCGAGTGTGGCGGCCGGCGTGGGGGCCTTTCTCGTGCTGGCTTTGCTGCGGGTGCTGTTTCGAATCAGTTTGGCGCGGCTGCTCATCGGGTTTTATCTGGTGGTCTTTTTGGTCTCGTTTTTCGTGCCCAAAAATTTCGTCTCCATCGCCTTCGACTCCGGCGGCGTCACCACCGGGCCGATCACGGTGCCCTTCCTCATGGCACTCGGGCTGGGCCTGGCCTCGGCCAAGGGCAGCAAAGATTCGCACGACAACAGTTTCGGCCTGGTGGCGCTGTGTTCCATAGGGCCCATTTTGGCGGTGCTCATCCTTGGCAGCGGGTTTTCTACGCGGCCGGTGCGGCAGGCGCCGGCGTCGGTGCCCTTGGTGAGCACAACGGCCGAGGTGGCCCGGCACTTTGCCGTCGAGTTCCCCCGCTATCTGCGCGAGGTCGCAGTGGCGTTGGTGCCCATCTTGCTCTGCCTGTTTGTGTTTCAGATCTTATCAAAAAAATACCGGAAACGCCAGCTCCTGCGCATGGGCATGGGGTTTGCATATACCTTCTTGGGGCTGGCGCTCTTCTTTACCGGCGTCAACGTCGGGTTTATTCCCGTGGGGCAGCAGATCGGCGCCGAGATCGCCGGGTCCGACTACAAGTGGATGCTCATTCCCATCGGGATGCTCATCGGGTACTACATCGTGGCCGCCGAGCCGGCCGTCCATGTGTTAAACCGGCAGGTGGAGGAGGTGTCGGGCGGCCATGTGAGCGGCCGCGCGATGCGCGTCAGTCTTTCGATCGGCATGGCCGTGGCGCTGGCCATCGCGATGCTGCGGGTGCTCACGGGGGTCTCGATCTACTGGTTTATGATCCCCGGCTACGCCATCGCGCTGGGGCTCACGTTTGTGGTTCCCAAGATTTTTACGGGCATTGCTTTCGACTCGGGCGGCGTCGTCAGCGGTCCGCTCACCTCGACTTTTTTGCTGCCCTTCGCTATGGGGGCCTGTGAGTCCGTCGGGGGCAACATTATGACGGATGCCTTCGGCGTGGTCGCGATGGTCGCGATGATGCCGCTGATCGCGGTGCAGATCATGGGATTGGTGTTTGTGAGAAAAATGAAGAAAGTGGAAGCCGTCGAATTCCCCGTGGACGTTGCCGCCGAAGACGCGGACAACATCATCGAGCTGGACGGCGAGGGAGAAGAAGAGATCGTCGATTTCGACGATGGCGAGGAGGAACCGTCTCATGGTGAGTCATGACAAACGACAGGGGGTCAAATTGCTTGCCGTTGTGGTGGACAGAGACAGAGAAAAGCATGTCACGGAGCTGTTTCGCAAGATGCACATCCACACGGGCACGGCCATTTTGGCCCGGGGAAGCGCCAACTCGGAGATCTTGGATTTTCTGGGTCTCGGGTCGGCCGACAAAACGATGCTCATGAGCCTGGCGCCGGCGGCCAAAGTGAACTTTGCCCTGCATACGCTGTTTGAAAAATTGAAACTCAGTCACCCCGGCAAGGGGATCGCCTTTACCCTGCCACTGTCCGGCATCGGCGAAGCGCTGAACCATGTGCTGGAGGAGGAAGTCAGGGAACTCATGTGCGGCGAGGTGGAACAAGAGATGGAAAAGGAACACGGGGAGATCAAACACAGCCTGGTCATCGCGGTCGTAAACGAGGGTTTTTCCGAGGACGTCATGGAGGCGGCGCGGGAGGCCGGGGCCACGGGCGGCACCGTCGTGCTGGCCCGGCGGGTGGCCCTCGATGAGGAAGCGGTGACGATCTTCGGGGTCGAGGTGGATGTCGAAAAAGAAGTCGTCATCATCTTGGCCGCCAAGGAGACCAAACGGTCCATCATGCAGGCCATCAGCCGAAAGTGCGGCCTGCGCACCGAGGCGCGGGGCGCGGTCTTCTCATTGCCCGTCGACACGGTCATCGGGCTGAATCTCACCGAACCGGACGGCGAGTAGCGGCCCGCGCGGGGACAGGGCGCGCACCCGTCGTGTGAGGAATGTGATCAAGACCACTACATGTAGTATGCGCATACTACATGTAGTGGTCTTTTGCGCGTTTTGGCGTGTTCATGGCCGCTTCGCGGCTGTGACACAGAGGCTTTCAACGTTGCTAAATCTATGAATTATATCATAAAAACAGCGTCTCAAAATCTTCTTCGGTGAGCACGGGGACGCCGAGGGCCTCGGCCTTGGTGAGCTTGGAGCCGGCCTTTTCGCCGGCGAGCACATAGGAGGTCCGTTCCGACACGCTGCTTGACACGCGCCCGCCCTCCGCGGTGATGCGCCGGGCCGCCTGGTCGCGGGTGTGGCGCTGCAGCGTGCCTGTCAGCACAAAGGTCTGCCCCGCGAAGCGCCCCCCCGACACCAGGGGCTGCGCGGCCGTCGAGCGGACGCCGGCCGCCTCCAGCGTGTCGATCAGATGGGCCCCCTGGGGGCTGTCCAAATAGCGGCGCAGGCTCTCCGCGGTGGCCGGGCCGATGTCCCGCAGCGCGGTCAGCGCCTCGAGCGCGGCGCTCCGGATGGCCGCCAGCGAACCGAAGTGCTGCGCCAGCACGACGGAGGCCTTCTGCCCCACTTGGGGGATGCCGAGCGCGAACAGCAGGCGTTCCAGGCCCCGCTGCCGGGAGGCGTCGATCGCGGCCACCAGGTTCAAGGCCGATTTTTCCGCAAAACCGGGCAGGTCCGCCAGGTCCGCCGGCGCGAGGCGGTAGAGGTCCGCCGGCGTTTTGACCAGGCCGCGCGCCAACAGCAGGTCCACGGTGGCCGGGCCGAGGCCCTCGATGTCCATCGCGCCCCGTGAGGCGAAGTGCGCCAGACGCCGGGCGCGCTGGGCGGGGCACTCCGCGCCGGTGCAGCGGGCGGCGGATTCTCCCTCCTCCCGGACGACCGCCGCCCCGCAGGCCGGGCAGACGTCCGGAAACACATAGGGGACGGCGTCGGCCGGGCGTTGGGAGAGCGTCACGGAGAGGATCTCCGGGATGATCTCCCCGGCCTTTTGAACCACCACCGTGTCGCCCACGCGGATGTCCTTGTCGCGGATGAAGTCCTCGTTGTGGAGCGTGGCGTTCGTCACCGTTGTGCCGGCCAGCCGCACCGGCGCCAGCGTGGCCCGGGGCGTGAGCACGCCGGTGCGGCCCACTTGGATCGTGATGTCCGTGAGGCGCGTCTCCTTCTGTTCGGGCGGGTACTTGTACGCCGCCGCCCAGCGCGGCGCGCGCGCCGTGCTGCCGAGAAGCCGCCGCCCGGGCAGGCTGTCCAGCTTGACGACGGCGCCGTCCAGGTCGAAGGGGTGTTCCTCGCGCGTGTCGCCCAGGCGCACGACGGCGTCCAGCAGGGGCGGCAGGGCGGTGAAGACCGTGTGCGGGATTACGGGGAGGCCCCAGGCGGCCATCAGCGCCAGCGCCTCGCGGTGGGTCTCCGGCCACGGGCCGGACATGTCCTGTATGTTAAACAGCACGATGTCCAGGCGGCGCCGGGCGGCGACCTCCGGGTCGAGTTGGCGCAGAGACCCGGCGGCGGCGTTTCGCGGGTTGGCGAGCAACGGCTCCTCCCGGGCCTCCCGCTCGGCGTTCAGCGCCCGGAAGACAGCTTTGGGCATGAAGACCTCGCCGCGCACGACGACCCGCGCCGGCGCGCCGCGCAGGGCCTCCGGCAGCGTTTGCAGCGTCAGCAGGTTGTGCGTCACGTCTTCGCCGGTGACGCCGTCGCCCCGCGTGGCCCCGCTCACAAAGCGGCCGTCCTCGTAGGTGAGCGCCACGGAGAGCCCGTCCACCTTGGGTTCCAGCACATAGGCGACGGGGCCGGGCAGCGCCGCGCGCACGCGGGCGTCGAAGGCGGACAGCTCTTCCAGCGTAAACACGTCGTTCAGGCTCTCCAGCGGCACGGCGTGCCGCACGGGCGAAAAGGCCGCCCGGCCGCCCACCCGCGCGGTGGGGGAATCCGGGTGCGCCTCCTCCGGGTGCGCCGCCTCCAGCATCCGCAGGCGGCGCACCAGCGCGTCGTATTCGTGGTCTTGAATAGAGGGGTTGTCTAAGACATAGTAGGCGTGGTTGTGCGTCTCGATCTCTTCGCGCAGGCGCGCCATTTCCTGTCGATCATCCACAGGGCTCGACTCCTCACATGTTTTTTGGGGGTCCGCTTTCAGCATAGCAAAAAAACCGCCCCGATACAAGAGCGCGCCGCAGTTTGCCGCCTTGACACGAGCAATGCATTCTGGTACTGTGTATACGTGGTCAACTGCACATGGTTTATAATTCCAAAAATCTCGCCCGCCGCCGGTTGGCGATTGATTCCGCCGTATATCGCAAAAAAGCCAACGCGCCCACATATGGTTAAAAATGGAAATTGCGCGGGAAGTCAGGGAATCCGGGCCGGGCGGCGCGGGACCCCGGAGGTGAGAGATGTGACGGACACAGGCCTTCTGGAGCGCATTGCGGTCGGGGAAAGGGATTTCTCCAAGGGGCAGAGACTCATCGCCGCCTTCATACGGCAGCATTACGACAGGGCCGCCTTCATGACGGCCAACCGGCTGGGCAAGATCGTCGGCGTCAGCGAGTCCACGGTCGTGCGCTTTGCCGTCGAACTCGGCTACGACGGTTACCCGTCTATGCAGCGGGCGCTGCGGGGGATGATCCGCAACCGGCTGACGGCCGTGCAGCGCCTGGAAGTGGCGCAGGACCGTCTGGGGCGGGGAGACATGCTCAGAGGGGTGATCCAGTCCGACGTCGAAAACCTGCGCGCGACGCTGGAGGAACTCGACCGGGAGGCGTTTTTCGCCTCGGTGGAGGCGATTTTGCGGGCGCGGCAGATCTACATCCTCGGGGTGCGCTCGTCGGCGGCGCTGGCGTCTTTTTTGAGTTTTTATCTCCAACTCCTGTGCGACAACGTTCGCCTCGTGAGCCCGTCGTCCGTGTCGGACATCTTCGAACAGGTGCTGCGCGTCGGGCCGGAGGACCTGGTCATCGGGTTCAGTTTCCCGCGCTATTCCAGCCGCACGGTGCGGGCCATGCGTTACGCGTACGACCGGGGCGCCACATTGGTGGCCATCACCGACAGCAAGCTTTCTCCGCTCATCGAGATGGCCACCTACACGCTGCTGACGCACAGCGACATGGTCTCGTTTGTCGATTCGCTGGTGTCGCCGCTGAGCCTCATCAACGCCCTCGTTGTGGAGATCGGTATGCGCAAACAGAAGGAGGCCGCGCAAACCTTCGACGCGCTGGAACGGATCTGGGACGAGCACGAGGTCTATGAAAAAAATGAATAGCAGAAAAACGAATAGAAAACGAGTGGATATGGTTCGGATTTTATGAGAGAGACAGATCGCCATGTTTTGGTGGCGGGGGCGGGCCCGGCCGGCATGATGGCCGCCGGAACGGCGGCGGCGCGCGGCTGCCGGGTGACGCTGTTTGACCCAAACGGCCGCGGCGGCCGCAAACTCGCGCTCACCGGCAAGGGCCGCTGCAACCTGACAAACGACAGCGCGGTGGAGGAGTGCCTGGCGCACACCCTGCGCAACCCGCGCTTTTTGTACAGCGCGTTTTCCGCCTTTCCGCCGGCGGCCGCGGCGGCGTTTTTTGAGGCGCTGGGCGTGCCGTTGCAGACGGAACGGGGCCGGCGCGTCTTCCCCGTCTCCGGCCGCGCCGGGGACGTTGTGGCGGCGCTGACGGATTGGTTGGCCGGGTTGGGCGTCTCCGTCCGCGCCGGGCGCGTGACCGCTGTCCTGCGCGACGGCTCCGGCGCGGTGCGCGGCGCCGGGACCACGGCGGGCGCCGTCGCGTGTGACGCGCTGGTCATTGCCACCGGGGGGCTCTCGTACCCGAAGACGGGCTCAACCGGAGACGGATACCGGCTGGCCGCCTCCGTCGGCCACACCATTTGCCCGACCGCGCCGTCGCTCGTGCCGCTCCATTCGCCGGCCCTCTACTGCGGCGAGATGGCGGGGCTCAGCCTGCGCCATGTGGCGCTCACGGCTTACGACGGCGGGGGCCAAAAGCGCTACGCCGGGTTTGGGGAGATGCTCTTCACACACACCGGCGTGTCCGGGCCGCTGGTGCTCAGCGCCTCGGCCCATCTGCGGGACCGCGCCGCCGGCGGCCGGCTCTCCATCGACTTAAAGCCGGCGCTCTCCGGGGCGGCGCTGGACAGGCGTCTGCTGCGCGATTTTGAGGCCCACGCCAACCGGGATTTTCAAAACGCGCTGGGAGATTTGTTGCATAAGAAAATGATCCCTGTTATAATCAATCTATCCGGCATTCGGCCGGAGAAAAAAGTACACTCGGTGAGCCGCGCCGAGCGGGCGGCGCTGCTGGCGCTCTGCAAAGATTTTCCCGTGCCGGTGAGCGGCCCCGCGCCGGTCGACGAGGCCGTTGTCACGGCGGGCGGCGTGGATGTGCGGGAACTCCGGCCCGCCACGATGGAGTCCCGCCTGTGCGCCGGGCTCCACTTTGCCGGCGAGGTCATCGACGTGGACGCGTACACGGGCGGTTTCAATTTGCAGATCGCCTGGTCGACGGGCCGCGCGGCCGGAAACGGCGCGGCGGAGGGCGCGAAACGGCGGCCGGAAGCGTAAACATTTACGCGCAGACATTTGGCGAAAATTGCGGCTTTCACAGAGCCTGAGGCAGGGGGGATGCGGGTTGTCGCGCGGCTTCTTCAGTGTGGCGATCGACGGGCCCTCGGGCGCCGGTAAGAGTACCATCGCCCGTCATGTGGCCCGGGTGCTCGGGTTTTTGTATGTGGACACCGGCGCGCTGTACCGGGCGTTGGCCCTGCTGGCGCGGCGGTGCGGTGTGGCGGTGACGGACGAGGCCGGTATAGCGGCGCTGCTTCCGGCGGCCGATGTCCGTCTGACCTGCGAGGGCGGCGTCCTCGGCGTCTTTCTCGGCGGCGAGGACGTGACGGAGGCCATTCGGGCGCATGAGATTTCGCAGGCCGCCTCCGACGTCTCCAAGCTGCCGGCGGTGCGCGCGTTTCTGCTCGACACGCAGCGCGCCTTCGCCCGGGAGCAGGACGTGATCATGGACGGGCGGGACATCGGCACGGTGGTGCTGCCGGACGCCGACATCAAGATCTTTCTCACCGCGGCCCCGCAGGAGCGGGCCAGGCGGCGGTTTTTGGAACTGGAGGCGCGCGGGGCCGCGGTGGATTACGAGACCGTATTGGCCGACGTCATCCGGCGGGATGAAAACGACGCGCGCCGCGCCGTGGCGCCGCTGAAACCGGCGGACGACGCCATATGGGTCGACACGACAGGAAATACATGGGAAAAAAGTATGCGGTTTATCTTAGACCTCGTGAAAGGGAAATTGGCACAATGTTCTACAGATTCGCGTATGGGATAGTGATCCCGTTGTTCCGGCTGTTGTTTCGCGTGCGCATTGTCGGGCGTGACAACATCCCGCCGGGCGCCGCGGTTGTGTGCGCCAACCACGCCGCCTCCAGCGACCCCATCTTTGTGGCTATGGGGCTGTCGATCCGGCAGCATCCGTACTTCATGGCCAAGATCGAACTGGTCCGAAACCCTGTGTTCGCGTTTGTTTTGCGGCGGCTGGGCGTATTTTTTGTGGACCGGGGCAAGTCCGACATCCGCCCGATCAAGCACGCGCTCACGCTGCTGCGGGAGGACAAAAAGATCATGATATTCCCCGAGGGCACGCGGGCGCAGGCCGAGGCGAAGACCGGCGCCGCCATGCTGGCCGTGCGTTCCAATGTGCCCCTCCTCCCGGTTTCGGTGACGCCGTCCGGGCACAAACGGCTCTTCTCCCGCGTCAACATTGTCATCGGGGAGCCGTACCGTGCCAGTGTGGAAGGGCGGCGCGCGTCGCCCGAGTGTTACCACAAGATCATGGACGAGCTGATGCGCCGTATCTACGCGCTGGACACATGCCATGCCTGACACCGTAAAGCGGGCCGGGGCTATGGGCTTCTGCTACGGCGTGTCCCGGGCCGTCGGCATGGCGCTGTCTCTGGCGGAGGCCGGCCGGCCGGCGTACACCTGGGGCCCCCTGGTGCACAACCGGCGCGTCGTGGAGCGGCTGGCGGCCGGCGGCGTCACGCCTGTGGAGCGGTTGGAGGACTGCGTGCCGGGGCGGACCATACTGATCCGTTCCCACGGCGTCTCTCCGGCGGTGCGCCGGGCGCTGGAGGAGGCGGGCCACCCGGTGGAGGACGCCACGTGCCCCTGCGTGCGCCGCGTTCAGGTGTTGGCGGGAACGCTGGAAGCCGAGGGCCGGCGGGTGTTTGTCCTGGGCGACGGGGCCCACCCCGAGGTGCGCGGCATTGTCGGCGGATGCGAGCATCCGGTGGTTGTGGAGAACAGTAAAAATCTGGAAAATTGGCTGTGCGCGCACCCCCGCGAGGCGCGGGAGCCGGCCGCTATGGTGGCGCAGACCACGGCTTTGCGGGCGGAATGGGAAATCTGCGCGCGAATTTTGAAAAAGTTATGTACAAACGTCAAAATAATTGATACAATATGTTCCGCGACCGCTTTGCATCAGAGCGAGGCGGACAAGCTGGCCCGGACCTGTGAGGTCGTGGTGGTGGTGGGCGACCGGGCGAGTTCCAATACGCGTAAATTGTTGGAGGTTTGCGCGGCGCATTGTTCAGAGGTGTTTCTTGTGGAGGATGCAGATGGCTGGCCGCGCGGCCGGCTGCGGAATCAAAAAAAGGTTGGTCTAACGGCGGGCGCCTCCACACCGCCGTGGATCATCAAGGAGGTTTACCAGGCCATGTCGGAAGAAATCAGAAGCATGACAGAAGAGGGAGTGGTCCCGGTGGGTGACGCGGCGGCTGCGGAGAGTGCGGCGCCGGTTGCTCCGGCGGAGGCCGCAGCGCCGGCGGAGACGCCGGTTTCCGCGGAGACGTCCGTCTCTCAGGAGGCCCCGGATGCGTCCGGGGAAGAGGAGGAGTCCTTCGCCGCGATGCTGGAGAAATCGCTCAAAACCATCAGCACCGGCGACAAGGTGCGCGGCGTTATCACCGCCATTACGCCGACGGAGGTCCATGTGGATCTCGGCACCAAGCACGCGGGTTATATCCCCATCGCGGAGCTGACGGACGACCCCGAGGAGAAGATCGAGGATCTTGTGCATGTCGGCGATGAGATTGAGACATACGCCATGCGCGTCAACGACGTCGAGGGCACCGTGGTGCTCTCCCGGCGCCGTCTCGACACCGTGAGGGGCTGGGAGGACATTGAGCTGGCCCGCGAGAGCCGCACCATCCTTTCCGGCATTGTCACGGAAGAAAACAAGGGCGGCGTTGTTGTCTCGGTGCGGGGCGTGCGCGTCTTCGTGCCCGCCTCACAGACCGGCCTGCCGAAGGACACGCCGATGTCCACCCTGCTCAAAAAGCGGGTCAAGCTGCGTGTCTCCGAGGTCAACCGTTCCCGCCGCCGCGTGGTCGGGTCCATCCGCGCCGTGCAGGCGGAGGAGCGCCGCGCTATGGCGGAGGCCGTGTGGGAGAACATCGAGATCGGCAAGCATTACGACGGCGTTGTCAAGTCGCTCACCTCGTACGGCGCCTTTGTTGACATCGGCGGCGTCGACGGCATGGTCCACGTGTCGGAGCTCTCCTGGAACCGTATCAAACACCCCTCCGAAGTGGTGGCGGTGGGAGACAGCGTCGATGTGTATGTGGTGGGCTTTGACAAAGAAAAGCGCAAGATCTCCCTCGGCTACAAGAAGCTGGAGGAGAACCCGTGGAACCTGTTCAAAGAGCGCCATCACACGGGCGACGTTGTGGAGGTCCGCGTGGTCAAGCTGATGCAGTTCGGCGCGTTCGCCGAGGTGCTGCCGGGGGTGGATGGGCTCATCCACATCGGCCAGATCACTGACCGCCGCATCGGAAAGCCCGGCGACGTGCTCACGGAGGGGCAGACGGTCACGGTCAAGATCACGGCCATCGACGACGACCGCCGGAAGATCTCCCTGTCTATCCGCGCGCTGATCGAGCCGTCGGCGGAGCCGGCCGAGCAGGAGGAGCTGGACAACGCGGCGCTGCCGGATCAGATTGTCGCCGTCTCCGGAGAACCGGCCCCGGCCCCCGCGGTCGAGAGCCTGCCGGAGGAGGCAGCCCCCGAACCCGAGCCGGAACCCGCCGTGACGGCGCCGGAGATTCCGGAAGCTCCGGAGGCCCCGGCGGAAGCGCGGCCCGAGCCCGTCGCCGCGGAGACCGCGCGGCCCGCGGACGAGGCGCCGCCCGAAGTCCCGGCTGCCGCCGAGAGCGACGCCGCCGAAATCCCGGCTGCCGTTGAGAGCACAGACGCCGCCGGGAGTGATACCGCCGAGAGCGCAGACGACGCCGAAAAGGCGGAACCGCCGGCGGAGGCGTAAAGCCGGACCGCGGCGGCGAGACTTTCAGGCGAGACTTTCAATACAAAACCGTCAACGCAGGGCAAGCCGGGGTCCGGTCTGCCCTGCGTTGTTCCTCTCATGCCCGCCGCGCCTTTCGACGCCCGACTTTTGACACGAAACCGTATATTCCTGTCCGTAGGACAAACACTAGGGAAGACACGGTCCGTTCGGAACGTTGCATGTGCTGTTGGGAGGTAGACAAATTGAGGAGATACCGGTTTTTAGTGTTGGCGTTGGCGCTGACGCTGCTCGCCGCGGCCATACCCGGTGTGATCGCGCTCTCGTCCGCCGGCGCGGACAGGGGTGTGCTGACGCGCGCCGGCGCGGCCGGCGGCGGAGAGATTTTATTCACCCGGGAGGAATTCGCACAGCGCACGGGCGGCGAGACTCCGCTGGAGGGCATCGTGCTGACCGCGCTGCCGCCGCCCGAGATCGGAACGCTCGTTTGCGGCGCGCGGATGATGATGGCGGGTGAGGCCATTGTGGCCGACGCGCTGGATACGCTGCGGTTTGTGCCCGCGACGCTCGGCGCGGCGGAGACGAGTTTTTCTTACCTGCCGGTGTTTGGCGGGTACGCCCACGGGGCGCCCGTCACGGTGCGGCTGACCCTCGCGGGGCTTGTGAACCGCCCGCCGACGGCGGAGGATATGAGCCTTGTCACGTACAGAAATATTGCCGTCACACAGGCCTTCAAGGGGACGGACCCCGACGGGGACGCGCTCTTCTACAAGATCACGAAGAAGGCGCGGCGCGGCGATGTGGAGATGGGGGAGGAAGGGCTGTTCACCTACACGCCCTACCGGAACAAGACCGGCGCCGACACGTTCTCTTACGTGGCCGTCGACGCCCAGGGGCACAGCTCCGAGGAGGCCGTCGTCAGCATCAAGATCGAGAAACCGAAAACAAAGACCACCTACGCCGACATGGAGGGGCATCCCGCCTATTTCGCGGCGGTCCGGCTGTGTGAGGAAGGTGTGTTTGTCGGCCAGCAGATGGGGGACCTGCACTATTTCGGCCCCGATCTGCCTGTCAGCCGCGGGGAGTTCATCACGCTGGCCATGACGGCCATCGGCAGCCAAACGGTGACGCCGGTGGCGGTGACGGGCTTCTCCGACGATGAGGGGACGCCCGCCTGGGTGAAGCCCTACGCCTCGGCGGCCCTCAAAGACGGGATGATACACGGGGTGGGCCTGCCGGACGGACGCAAGGCGCTGCGCGCGGACCGGCCCATCACACGCGCGGAAGCGGCGGTCATTTTAGACAACGCCCTGCGGCCGGCCGACGCGGGCCAGCCGGTGTTCGCCGACCGCGACGCGGCCCCCGCCTGGGCCCGGCAGGCCGCCGCCAACATGAACGCGGCAGGCGTTCTCAGCGCGTTCCGCGACGGGACGATGCGGCTGTCGGAGACACTCTCCCGCGCCGCCGCCGCCGAGATGCTGTGGCAGGCTATGGAGGTCAAAAAGGCACAGGAGGCCCCCCAAGGACTCCTGCGCCGCGTCTTTGGATAAAGGGGCAAAAAGGGAACAACAGGCCCCCGGCCATCGCCTTCCCAAAAGGCGAACCGGGGGCCTGTTTTTTGCTCGGAGCGTCACGCGCGGGCGATGAGGCGGGTGCGGAGGATGCCGTCTACCTTGGAGAGTGTAT
>JAIRTA010000114.1 GCA_031255175.1 Oscillospiraceae bacterium
GATCACAACCTTTTGGGCAAGTCCCAGATGACGCAGCATCAGGTGTTTTGATTTCAGCGCGGCGAGCAGCACCTGGTCGATGGTCCCGACCGCAAAATCCGCCAGCATCGCGCGTTTCCGCCCCGAAAACCACCCGTGAACGCCCGCCCCGTCGCCGTCCTCGCGATCCATATCGCCATCCACGGCCGAGCGGTCTCCGAAATGTGGCAGTCTCCGAAACGCCTCGTTGAGCTGCGACTTGCCGTGCATGAGTTCCACACTGTGCGCCATGCCGTCGTCGAAGCTGTTGATCCAGCCCACAAAGCGTGAAAATATGCCGTCGGACGTCGCCTGTGTCGGCAGCGCAAAAAACACACCGCCGCGCCCGGTTTTGTATGCAAAAATCTCGGCCGCCGCCAACGCGGCTTCCGTCTTTCCTGTGCCCATCGGCGCCTCAATGACCATAATGCCGGGCGCTTGCAGATTCATCGCGATGTCCGCCACAGCTTTCTGCATCGCGTTGGCCATTTGAAAACCAAACCGCTCCGCATATAAATCGGGATGTGAAAACGGACTGTCGGGGATCCAGGGGTGTGTCAGCGCAAGAACGCCAAACGCGTCTTTCGCGCGCCGCGCAGAGTCAAGCGCCATCTCCGCGTCAATCGAAATCAGCGGAAAGTATTCCTCGTTCGAGGCAATCCAATCCGCCATGATCACAAGACCGGAAAATAATACCTGCGCGGAGGGCTTCGGTTTCGGCAATTCCTCACACGAACTCACACCTGCGAACTCCAGCGCCCACGCGACAATCTCCCGCTGTACAGTCTGCCATTGCTGGCACCCATCTCCATAGTTGTTCCTATATGACGTGTAGTTGTTGTAGCGGCTGTCCGGCGGCTTGCCGTGGTGGGAACCTGCGATGACCGCAACATTTTGGCTGTACCCCATGCGCTCCAAGAGCACTTGCGAGGCGAGCGCGTGCGGCGTCGCTTCGGGGGAGGGAATTTTCGGCAACTCGTGTCCGGCGCGGCACAATATTTCCAGAAGCCGCTCATCCAAGTCTCGATTTCCCAGATATGCCTTCTTCTCCTGAAACGCCGGCGTCGCCTTGCCCAGGTCATGCGCCGCCGCGACAAAAATGCACAGCGCACGCGCCGCAGACTCGTCACAGCCGCACGCTTCCGCGATGCGTCTTTTGACCCCGTCTGCGACATGCCTGTCCCACAGCAGTTTCGCCGTTTCGGCGGTGTCCGCCAAATGCGTCCACAGTGGCAGCCACTTCAGGTCGCCGTCGCGCGATTTCTTCGCCCAGAGGGCATCAAGCAGCGCGGGCGCGCCGTACGACACCTCTTCTTTTTTCAATTTTTCACGCAATTCTTCCGGTTGTACGTCCGCAAACACATTGTTTCACCTCGAATCGTAATCTTCGGCAAAGCTCGCCGGCGCGAGTGTCCGATCTGCTGAATTTTTTTACACGCCCGCTTCTCCCGCCCTCTCCAGCAGGACCACGCTCTCCACATGCGCCGTGCGGGGGAACATGTCCACGGCGGCGCAACGGACGGCGCGGTAGCCAAGCGGCGCAAAGCGGGCGAGGTCGCGGGCCAGCGTCGCGGGGTCGCAGGAGAGATAGACGACACGGGCCGGCGCCATCTGCGCGATGGTATCGATCAACGCGGCCGCCAACCCTTTCCGGGGCGGGTCCACGGTGACGACATCAGGCCGTACGCCGTCGGCGCGCAGGCGCGCGGTCGTCTCGGCGGCGTCGCCCTGTAGAAACCGGACCTGCGGCAGATTGTTTTTCGCGGCGTTTTCGCGGGCCCGGCGCACGGCTTCCGCGGAGATCTCCACCCCATAACCGCGTGCGCCCGCGCGCGCCAAATGCAGCGTGAGCGTGCCCACGCCGCAGTAAAGATCAAACAGGGTGTCTCCCGCCCCCAGTGCCGCGTATTCGGCGGCCAGTGTGTACAACCGCTCGGCCTGCGAACGGTTGACCTGATAAAAACTCACGGCCGACAGGCGAAACCGCAGCCCGCAGAGAGTGTCTTCCATCGTCTCCCGGCCCCACAGCACAGAAGTTTTTCCCGACAACACGACATTGTCCCGCCGGGTGTTCACCTGCAACACCAGCCCAACGAGGGTGGGACAGACCGCGCGCAGGCGTTTGACAAGCGCCTGCCGGCAGGGGATCGCCGCCTCGGACGTCACCAGACAGGCCAGCGCCTCATCCTCACTTGCGCGAACGAGGAGATGCCGGATCAAACCCGTACCGGTCGCCTCGTCGTAGGGCGCCACACCGCAGTCTTCCATCCAAGCCCGAAGGGCCGCGGCCAGCGCGTTGGCGGACTCGCTCTGGAGGGCACAGCGCTCCACGGGCACCAACTCGTGGCTGCGTGCGCGAAAAAAACCCGTGGACGGGCGGCCATCCACCGCGCGCACGGGAAAGAGCGCTTTGTTTCGATACCCGTCCAGGGCAGGCGCCGGCCAGATCGCCTCCACGGGCAAATCCAGCTTGCCGACGCGGACCAGCGCGTCTTCGACGCGCGTCCGCTTCAGCGCGAGTTCCTCCTCATAGCTGATATGCTGAAAATGACAGCCGCCGCAGGTCCGGTACGCGGGGCACGTCGGCGGGCGGCGGGCGGGCGACGGGACCAGCAGCGTCTCAATCGCGGCGTACACCGGCCCGTCGGGGCCTGCTTTCAAGATCCGAAGCAGACACTCGTCACCCCGCGCGCCGCCGTGTACAAACACCGCGCGGCCGTTCAGGCGCGCCACCCCGAGCCCCTCGCTGGTGTACCCCTCAACCACGCCGCGGCAGCGCATATTTTTCTTCAAAACGCTTTCCATATGTCCGCCAACTGCCCGTAAGGGATCTCAAAACGGGGTATGCCCCCGGCAAAGGGCGCCAGGGTGTATGTCCCGTAATACAACGCCAGCCCATCCTCCGTCAGGGCGAACGTCTCCTCGGGGAAATACTCTTCGACGACTTCGCGGTAATTTTCGTAGTAGTCCTCCGGATTTTTCTCAATGAGCGCGCAAACAGCCTCCATCAGGCGGGGCCGGTACTCATCCCGCCCAACGGAAAACAGATCGTCCAGCGACAGCAACCTTCCGTCTGTCAGCCGGAACGTCTCCGTCTCGACCAAAATATCCCCGTGCGCACCCCCGGAGAACACGGAGATGTCGCGCACCACGCTCAGCAACCCGTTTTGGTTGTAAGAGACCATGAAATTTTGCTCCAGCGTGTACGGAACAAAGTCAAATTCCCCGCTCCGGCTGGCCTCGTAGTGCGCCCGCGCGTCGCGTTGGAGCTCCTCCCCTGTCTGCCTGAACGCGCGACTCTTGTCGTCGTAATAGGCGCGGATCGCCGCCGGCGCGTCGTCCGGCAGCGCCGGAAGGGCGCAACGGACGTCGGCCACCACCAGGTTGTTTCCCATCCGGGCCGTCTCCTCCCAGTGGGTCTCCGTCACCACCGGCTGTCCGGGGGCCGGCGTATCCAGCACGACCGGGCCGGTGGGCGTCTCCGGGGGAACAATGTCATCCGGCGGAGACGGCATATCCACATCGGGCGACACGACGCCAGGCGGCGGAGACGGGGACGGCGGCGGCGATGAATCGCAGGCAGCCAGCGGCAGGCACAGCGCGGCCGCCAGGCAGACGGACAGTTTGGCGCGCATGAGAAAAAACCACCTTTCCCGTACAGAGACGGTTCAAATATCAGTCCAAATATCAAAAGTCTCATCCGCCGCACGCACGGAGAACAACGCTTCGGCATGACGGTGGATTTCTATATTTTTCCAATTTTTGTCACGGCAGCGGATGCCAGACCGGTTGCCTGTTTTTGTAGACCGCCGCGCGCCGGAATCCGGCCTCGCGCAACAGGGCGTATCCATCCCGGATGTGCGCGCCGATCTCCCGTGCCCGGTGCGCGTCCGAACCGACCGTGACGATCTCCCCGCCGCACGCCCGATAGAGCGCGAGCAACGGGAGATCGGGCATCAAGAACCCGCCGGGCCGGCGCAGGCCGGACACATTGACCTCCAGACCATACCCGCCCTCGGCGAGCGCCCGGAACAACGTGCGCAGTTCGTCGTAAAACGGGGAAAAGTCCACCGCGACGCCGTCGCGCCCGACCATGTAACGCAACGGATACGTGAGATGCCCCAGCACATCGAACCGCCCCCAGCGGACCATCTCGATCACTTCGGCGAGGTATTCGGCGATCAGCGCCAGACACCCGTCCCTGTCTCCGGGAGGCATGTCGTAAAAATCCGGTTTGCCGTGAATGCAGTGGCAGGACCCCAATACAAAGTCAAACGGGCCGCTGTCCAACAGCGCCTCGGATCGGGCGCCCAGTGTGTGCCCCTCCCCCAGTTCCACACCCCGCAGCAGCGTCAAACGGCCGGAAACCGCCGCGCGCGCCGCCTCAAAAGCGTCGCGGTGCGGTTTTGTGTCGAAGCTGCTCCAGGTGTCGAAATGGTCTGTGACACACAGCGCCGAGAGCCCGGCGCGCACGGCGGCCTCCGCCAGCGCGTCCATTGTGTCGTGCCCGTCGGCGGAGAAGACACTGTGGGTGTGAACATCGGCCCAATAGCTCATAGCCCTTCCCATCCGGCCGAACTCCGGGCCCGGCCTCCTGTCGATGTCGCTCCCGTCCTTCGAAAAGCCGGTTTAGAACGGCCAAGACGGCAGCCACTTTACAAAGTTCTCGGCGTACCAGTGCGGCATGGGAATGCCGGCGGCGGCGGGGAACAGCAGGAAAAACAGCGCCGCCGCCACCCCCGTAAATACGATAACACGGCCGCGGTGCGCCGGGTGCCGCTCCCAGATCCCGTTGAACACATAGCACAGCGCCAGAATCAAGAAAATCATGGCCGGAAAATAGTGATAGGCGAAGGTGATGCGCGTCACAAAAAGCCACGGGACCACCTGGGCCAGATACCCCACCGCGATGAACAGCGCGTGGCGGCTTTTGTCCCGCAGATAGCCCAGCACGCACGCGCCGACGGCCGCGAGACCGCCCAATGTCGTGAGCGGGTTTGTGAACGCGCCGATGACCGCGCGCGTGGCGCCCACGTATTTTTGATAGTACAAAATGGGCCGCCCGTCAAAGAGCCATTGGTACCAGCGCGACTGGAACGGATGGGTGGCGCTCTCATGGGCGTGGTAGCGGAACATGGCAACCTGGTTGCGCCACATCTCATCCAGCAGCCCCGGCAGGGTGAGCGTTCGCCCGCCGGCCGTCGCGTACGGGAGATAAGAGACGAGATAGATGACAAACGGGACCGCCACAAAAAAGAGGACGGACAGACCGAGGGTGGCCAGCAGGAACCGCAGATACCGCCCCTTCTGCCCAGCCGCCGCCTGATGCCGCCCCCGCGCCGCAAGATAGCTCACATACAACGCCACGAGCCCGGCCGCCGCGTAAAATCCCGTCCACTTGGAGGCGACGCCGAGCCCGAAAGACAGCCCGCACAGCGCGAGCGGCCAGATAGTCTTTTTGACCGGGGCCTCGTAGCCCGACGTGATGAACAGATACATACACAGATACATGAGCAACGTAAAAAACACGCCGTATGTATCAATGGTGGCGAGGCGCGTCTGCGTGAAGTGCATGGTTTCGAACGCAAAGAGGGCCGTGCCGCACGCGGCGATCTGCGTTCTCCCAAAGAGCAATTTGACAAAGACATACAAAAGCGGCACCATCAAAACGCCAAACAGCGTACCCATGAAGCGCCAGCCCAGCGGCGTCATGCCGAAAAGCCGGATGCCCAGGGAGATGATGCCTTTGCCGAGCGGCGGGTGTGTCGTCTCGTAGGGGTACACGCCGCGCACATATTCGTAAGCGGTGCGGGCGTGGTAAACCTCATCGAAGATCATGCCGTTCAGTTGGGTGGGCGTGGGCGGACAAAAATGCTGTTCGTCAAACAAACGTTCCACGCTCGGCGGTTCCGACACAAAGCCGTTCACATCGGGCAGTGTGCGCACACCGTCGCGCCGGACGACAAAGACCATCTCCCCCAACTCCATCGGAGGCCCGTCCGACGTGATGCGCACATAGCGGGTGGGCTGTTCCGTCTCCTCCAATTTGGCGTACTGCCACTTGAACAGATCGGCGTACCCCTGTCTCATCTCCGGCTGGTCCCGCCATGTCTCGCCGTCCTCAGAGAACGACAGCGTCCACTCGCCGTGCCACAGCCCGGTGTAATACATCACGGTGTCAACCGTCTCGGCCCCGCCCAGGTCGACGACGGCGGCATTTTCAGCCGGCGTGGCCTGCCAAAACGTCTGCGGCGCCCGGTTGTTCCCCAGCAGGATTCCAAAGGCCAGCGACGCGTACACCAGCGTGAACCCGAAGGCGGCGTACCAGTCGGCGCGCGTCATGCTCCCCCGCACGCCCTCCCAGCTGAAACGGGCGGGCGTCAGCCGCTCGATCCACTCCAGCGTACCGGCGCGCGGCTGCATATCCCTGCCGTACCTGACGAAGAACAACACGACAAACACGACCACAGCCAACGGAAAGAGGAGCACAACTCCGCCCCATTCCCCGCTTGTTAATTTTTGGAAAAACAACAAAAAGGCATCCCTGAGCCTCAGCAGAAATTCGGCCAACACGGCAACACCTCGCCTTTCATGCCCGAATCATTTCGCGCCTCTGTCAAAAAAACCTCTCTTCTGGGGGTAGTTGGCCTCGCCGACGGCGTTGGCAAATTCTTGAAGCAGCGTTTTTTGTTTCCGGCTCAGGTTGCGGGGAACCTCCACGGCAATATGGACAAATTGGTCGCCCCGACCCCGGCCGTGCAATGAGGGGATCCCCTTGCCGCGCAGGCGGAACACCGTTCCGTTTTGCGTACCCTCCGGCATGTTGTACTTGACCTTTCCGTCCAGCGTGGGCACCTCCAGCTCGGCGCCCAACGCGGCCTCGGCAAAGGTGACGGGGAAATCGCAGTGGACGGACATGCCGTCCCGCGTGAAGAACTGATGCTGGCGGATGTCGATGCCGACCCGGACGTCGCCCGCCGGCCCTCCGTTTTGCCCCGCGTGACCCTGCCCGCGCAGGGAGACCGTCTGCCCGGCGTCCACGCCGGCGGGGATTTTGACCTGGATCGTCACCTTGCGGCGGCTCAGCCCCGTACCCCGACAACCCTGACAGGGGTTTTCGATGACCCGCCCCGTGCCGCGGCAGGCCTGACAGGGGGAGGTGGAAGCAAAACTGCCGAGCGGCGTCTGCCGGGTGGTGCGCACCTGGCCTGTCCCCCGACAGGTCTTGCAGGTCTGCGGGCTGCTGCCGTCGGCCGTGCCCTGACCGCGGCATGCCTCGCAGCGCTCGACGCGCGCGACCTCCAACTCCTTTTCGCAGCCGAACGCGGCCTCCTCAAACGAGAGCATGACATGCGTTTGAATGTGTTCGCCCTGCCGCGGGGCGTTGCGCCGCGCGGCGCTGGAAAATCCGCCGCCGAAGAAGGACTCGAAGATGCTGCCGATGTCGAATTCCTCTCCAAACCCGGAAAACCCGCCGCCGTAACCGCCGCCCGCTCCGTAGGACGGATCTACACCCGCGTGGCCGAATTGGTCGTACCTCGCTTTTTTGGTGCTGTCGGACAGGACCTCATACGCCTCGTTTATCTCCTTAAATCGAGCTTCCGCGCTCTTATCACCCGGGTGCAGATCGGGATGGTTTTCCTTGGCCAGCTTCCTGTACGCCTTCTTGACCGCATCATCCGAGGCGTCTTTCGACACACCCAGCACCTCATAAAAATCCCGTTTCCGCTCGGGCATGTGACAAACTCCTTCCCTTGCCGTGACATCGCACGCCACGCGCCAAACAAACCGGTCTATTTGCTTTTCGATTATACCACGGACAATCAGAAATTGCAATAAAACGTAACTCTTCTCACGCGCGGCGCGATTGTCTCGCCATTGCGAAGAAAATCCGCGCGGCCGCGCCCCCGCGATATTCGCTTTATGGGCGCGCACGGCCCGCGTTTTCGGCACCCGCGCGGCGAAGAACGTCGGCGAACGTCTATGAGAAGGGACCGGCCCCAAGCGTCGGGGAGCCGGCCCCTTTTGTTATTTTTCGTCTGTTATTTTTCGTCCCCGTCTACCACTTCGTACTCGGCGTCGACCACAGGGCCCGTGCCGGCGGCGTCCGCACTGGCGCCGGGAGGCGGCGGCGCACCGCCCTCCTGCTGCGGCGGCACCTGGCTGTAGAGCTTCTCGCTCACGGCGTAAAATGCCTTGGAGAGCGCCTCGGTTTTCTCCCGGATATCGTCGTAGTTGTCCGTCTTCAAGCTCTCCCGGAGCGCGTCGGCGGCGGCGGTCACCGGCGCCTTGTCCGCGTCTGAGAGTTTGTCGCCCATGTCGGTCAGCGCTTTTTCAGACTGATAGAGCATCTGCTCGCCGTGGTTTTTCGTGTCGATCTCCTCGCGGCGGCGTTTGTCCTCTTCGGCAAACTGTTCGGCCTCGAGGACCGCCTTGTCGATGTCGTTTTTGGACAGATTGGAGGAGGCCGTGATCGTCACATGCTGCTCTTTGCCGGTTCCCAAATCCTTCGCCGACACATGTACGATGCCGTTGGCGTCGATATCGAAGGTGACTTCGATCTGCGGCACGCCGCGCGGGGCCGGGGGGATCCCGTCCAGATGGAACCGCCCCAACGTCTTGTTGGCCGTGGCCATCTCGCGCTCGCCCTGGAGCACATGCACCTCAACGGACGTCTGCCCGTCGGCGGCGGTGGAGAAGACCTGCGCCTTCTTTGTGGGGATGGTCGTGTTGCGCTCGATCATGCGGGTAAATACGCCGCCCATTGTCTCGATGCCGAGCGACAGCGGCGTCACGTCGAGCAGCAGCAGATCCTTTACGTCGCCGCCCAGCACGCCCGCCTGAATCGCGGCGCCCATTGCCACACACTCGTCCGGGTTGATCCCTTTGAACGGGTCCTTGCCGGTGAATTTGGCAATGGCCTCCTGCACGGCGGGAATACGGCTGGAGCCGCCCACCAGCAAAACGCGGGCCAAGTCGCCGGCGGCGATGCCGGAATCTTTGAGCGCCTGGCGCGTCGGGCCCATTGTGGCCTCCACCAGATGCGCAGTCAGTTCGTTGAATTTGGCGCGGCTGAGCGTCATGTCGAGGTGTTTGGGGCCGCTGGCGTCGGCGGTGATGTAGGGCAGGTTGATCGACGTGGTTGTCACGCCCGACAGCTCAATCTTCGCCTTCTCGGCGGCCTCTTTGAGCCGCTGCATCGCCACTTTGTCGCCCGTGAGGTCCACGCCCTCGCTCTTTTTGAACTCGCCGGCCAGCCATTTCATTACGCAGTCGTCAAAATCGTCCCCACCCAGCCGGTTGTTGCCGGCCGTCGCCAGCACTTCCAGCACGCCGTCGCCGATCTCCAAAATCGAGACGTCAAAGGTGCCGCCGCCGAGGTCGTAGACGAGGATCTTCTGGTCGTGCTCCTTGTCGAGGCCGTAGGCCAGCGCGGCGGCCGTCGGCTCGTTGATGATGCGCAGCACCTCGAGCCCCGCGATCCTCCCGGCGTCTTTTGTGGCCTGGCGCTGGCTGTCTGTGAAGTACGCGGGCACCGTGATGACGGCCTGCGTCACCTTGCCGCCCAGGTAGCCCTCGGCGTCGGCTTTCAGCTTTTGCAAAACCATAGCCGAGATCTCCTGCGGGGAATACTGCTTGTCTTCGATCTTCACCCGGCGGTCCGTGCCCATGTCGCGCTTGATGGACGAGATCGTGTGGTCCGGGTTTGTGATGGCCTGACGCTTGGCCACCTGGCCGACCATGCGCTCCCCGTCTTTGGAGAACGCGACGACGGACGGCGTGGTGCGGGCCCCTTCTGCGTTGGCGATCACAACCGGCTCGCCGCCCTCCATCACGGCCACGCAAGAATTGGTGGTGCCCAAATCGATTCCGATGATTTTCGGCATACTGCAACAGTCCTCCTGCATTCCAAATGTGGGTGTCAAACGCGCCCGAAAAACATCGGGCCACGGGGAAATCACCCCATAGATCGTCTCAGTTTTTTACCTTCACCATGCTGTGGCGGACAACGCGGTCTCCCATTACAAAGCCGGTCTGCAACACCTCGACGACAAGATTCTCCTCGCCGGAGTCGTCGGAGACATGGACCACGGCATCGTGCAGCGCGGGGTCAAACGGCTTGCCCAGCGCCTCGATGACAGACACGCCAACCCCAGCCAACGCGTCTGTCATCCCCTTCATTGTGAGTTCTACGCCGCGCCGGTAGGCCTCGTCTTCGGTGGACTGGGCCAGCGCCCGCTCCAGGTTGTCGTAGACGGGCAAAAATTTTTCCACCGCCCCGGCCCGCGCCTCCGCGTGCAGCGCGTCCCGCTCGCGCCGGGTGCGCTTGCGGTAGTTGTCGTATTCGGCGGCCAGCCTGAGGTAACGGTCTTTATAATCGTCCCGCTCGGCGGCCAACGCCTCCCACGCCTCTTCGGTGCGAACCGGCGGCCGCACCTCTGTTTCCGCCTCCGTCTCCGCCCGCGCGGTCTCCTCGCGGACGGGCTGTGCCTCGGGCGCGTCCGTCCGCGGCATCTCTTTCTTCTCTTTCTCGCTCATGATCTCCTCCACAACGTCTCGATTGTCTTGATGGACTCGACGGATCTAAATTTTCGTTCTTCCCGGCATGACGGAAAAAACAGGCAGAACGACACAGTGATTTCCCGGCGGCCCCTCAAGGGGCCTCCTCTTCGCCGCCGGAGAGCAGCCGCCCCAGCCGCGAGGCAAAATAGGCCAGCCGCGAGGACAATCTCGCGTAGTCCATGCGGGTTGGCCCCACCACGCCGATAAAGCCCCGCAGGTTGCCGCCGATGCGGTACGAGGCCGTCACAACACTGGTGTCGCGCAGCTCCTCCGCCTCGTTTTCCGGCCCGATGACAAACCGCACCGACCCGTCGGAATCGGCCAGCGCCAGCCGGGTGAGCTCCCGCCCGTCGGACAGATATTCGAGCAGGCGGCGCGCTTTTAAGATGTCGTGGTACTCCGGGTGGCCCAGCATGTGCGACTGCCCGGCCAAAAAGGCCTCCCGCTCGTCAAATTCCTCCAGCAGCTCCGCGAGAAATCCCGCCACGTAGGGGACATAGACGCCGGCCTCGCCGGCCTGCCGCGTCACGCTCCGCATCCGCTCCTGCGTGACGTCGCGCAGCACCAACCCCGTGAGGCGGTCGTTCAGCACCGCGGTCAGACGCCGCAGCGCCCCTTCAGCCGGCGGAAACGGCGGCCGCACCACTTTGTTTTTGACAGTGTGGACATCGGTGACCACGACAATGACAAACGTGTCGTCCCCCGCGGTGAACAAGTCGAAGCGCAGCAGACGGACCTGGTCGATGCGCGGGGTGAGGGCGTACACTGTGTACCGGGTGAGCAGCGACAAAAATTCTCCGGCTTTTACAATAAGGCGGTCCAATTCTTTGGCCTTCAGCCGCATGGAGGCGTCGATGGTTTCGCGCTCAATCTCCGAGAGCCCGTGGTATTCCATCAGTTCGTCGACAAACAACCGGTAGCCCCGCGGGGAGGGCACGCGCCCGGACGAGATGTGGGGCTGCGCCAAAAAGCCCATCTCCTCCAGTTCCACCATCTCGTGGCGCAGCGTGGCGGAGGAGAATTCCAGCCCCCGGCGCTCCACCAGCGTCTTGGAACCGACCGGCTCCGCGTACTGGATGTAATCTTCGATCAGCGCCCGCAATACCGCTTTTTTTCGTGGCGTCAGTTCCATGTTCATCACCCATTTAGCACTCATAGTATCCGAGTGCTAACGTTAATGTATCACCACCGGCCCGGATTGTCAAGTGGATGTCCTCAATAATTCCCGTCGGATGTGACGCCGAGAGATTTTTTGGCGGACAAAACAAAAACCGTGCCATATGTTGCATATATTTATGGATTATTTGTGTGATGTGCTGAAAGATTGGCGCCATACACGGCGGCAAACGCGGACCCGCTCCGGCGCCCCGACAACAGTTACGCCACCCGCTGTTTTGACACAGCAGATGGCGTAACAATGCCAAAGAAGTATTCCAGAAATTTCCATCATGTGCCGCCGCCGGAAGATTTGGAACCGGGGTGCCGTCAATCGACGATCCGGCGGGCACCGATATAATATCTGTTGTAGTAGTTGTCGCTGAGGGAGTTGTACTTCACACCGCCGCCGCGGGAGGAACTGTGGATAAACTGCCCTTTGCCCACGTAGATCCCCACGTGGCTGGCCGCGCCGCGGTTGATGGACGGGTCGCGGAAGAGCACGATGTCACCGAGTTTTAAGTCGTCGCGGCTCGCAACCTTCTTGCCGTCGGAAACCTGGCTCGCCGCGCTGCGCCCCAGCGCGTAACCAAAATGTTTATACACATATGAGGTGAAGCCCGAACAGTCGAACGTCTTGCCGTTCATCGACCCGTAGCGGTACTTGCAACCCAAAAACTCTTTGGCATAGGCCACGATCTCGGCCCTGAGCGCCGCTTTCTCGTCGTCCGTGTCCGCCACGGCGGCCAGCGGTACCTCGTCTTCCGCCTCAACCACCATCTCGGCGACCGACTTGGCGACCCGCAGGAAATCGGGATGTATGTAGCCGGTCTTGTCTCCGGACTTGACCTTGTACCAACCGGACTTGACGCCGACAACCTCCACTTGCGCGTCTTTGCCCAGCCGTTTGATCACCGAGGCATCCGTCGAGGGCGCCTTGCGGAAGTTGACCGACGAACCCGTAACCACGCCGCCGCCGACCGGGAAATCCGCCTCCGGGCTGACCGTCAGATAGTCGCTGTGCATATAGCCTTCGCCGCCCTGATACACGACCTGATACCAATCGCCCTTTTGCTCCAACACCACCACTTTTTCGCCGTCTTCGGCGGTCTCCAACGACTTGGCGCCGGTGGACGGCTCTTGGCGCAGATGCAGGGAACTCGCGTTGACGACGCCCACCTTTACCTCGGCGGCCAGCGCCGACACGGACATCGCCGTCAACAGCCCGCTCAGGGCCAGCCCGCAACAAAGGCATTTTTTAATGCCGTGCTTGACCATACTTAAACCCCCATAACTCTGTCTCTGTTGTATCTTGCATTCTATCTAGGCCGGCAACCGCCGGTACGCGGCTTATTTGTCTTCCAAAGCCGGATGTTACAACATTCAGTTGACCGCCAGGGCTCTCTCCAACCAGACGGACGCCACGTCCATCGCGTTGTAAAGTCCCTCTTTTTCCGTCTTCTTTACCACGCGGTCTCTGCTCTTGATGTCTGGGTCCGTGAGCTGAAGCTGGATAGACACACGGGTGGCCACGTCCAGATCATTCACCTTCTTGGTGTCCAGCACTTGCATCATAATGATGTATTTTTCCGCCATGCTGCCGTAATAGACAAGGTTGTCTTTGCGCATCAGCGGATGGCCTTTGTAGATGAGGCCTTCACCTTTTTTCTTTTTTGTCGCCGTCGCCATTCATTCACCTCAATCCTTCAGTCTTGTTTCGTCTCGTTACCGTCTCGTTACTAAAGCTTTACCCTTTTGTAACCGAATTGTAACACATGTTTTCGTCTTTGTCAAATCATTTTTTCTTTTTTTTGAAAATTTCGCGGCCCGCGGGGCAGGGAAAAAGCGCCAAAAAATCGCGAATCCGGTTGACATTCCCAAAATACGCGGTATAATAAGAAAAGCGCCGCACGCAGCTTCGGCGCGCCTTAAGGCCGTTGCGTCCGACCGGGGACCGCAAGACGCCGTGGCAAGGCCCTTGGGCGCGGGCGGCGCGAGAGCAAAACTGAATACGCATGAATGGGGAGCTGGACCTGTCCGGCTGAGAGTAAGCTGATTTGGAGCTTTAACCCAAAGGGGCCGCCCCCGGGCCGCCCCGAACCTGATCCGGGTAATGCCGGCGGAGGGAAATCATGAAGGCGGTCTTCCGCACGGATTTCCCGTGCGGATTCTTTTTTGCCGATTTTGAAAAAGGAGTTGACCGCACATGAAACAACCGCCCGCAAGTCTTGCGATCCAAGTGCTCCCGCGTGTGAAAGACGGGGACGTCATCCCCATCATCGACAAAGTCATCGCCTATCTCAAAGGGACGGGCCTGGGCGTCTTTGTGGGCCCCTTTGAGACGACGGTGGAGGGCGATTTCGACAGGCTGTGCGAGATCGCCAAGGAGTGCCAGCTCATCTGTCTGCGCGAGGGGGCTTCGAGCGTATCCGCCTATATAAAGATGACCTACAACCCGTCTGAGGGAGTGTGGAGCATTGAAAAGAAAGTCTCAAAACACCACGGCGTTTAGGCGCTGGCCGTCTCTTCTGTTCGCGGCGGTGCTGGTCCTGCTCTGGCAGGGCGTCAGCGCGGCCGGCCTGCTGCCCGCCTTTTTACTGCCGGGCCCCGTGCGGGTTGTCCTCGCCTTTGTCGAGGACTTCCCCCTGCTCATGCGACACCTCGGGGTCACGCTGCTGGAGGCGGCCTGCGGGCTGGCGCTGTCGGTCGCCGCGGCGTTTGTGCTAGCCATATTGATGGACAACAGCGCCTTCCTGCGGCGGGCGGTGTCGCCGGTTCTGCTGTTTACGCAGACGGTCCCCACCGTCGCCGTCGCGCCGCTGCTTGTGCTGTGGATGGGGTACGGCGCCGCGCCCAAGATCACGCTGATCTTCCTCACCTGCTTCTTCCCCATGACCATCGGGCTGCTGGGCGGCTTCGCGCAGGCGGACGCGGACGCCATTCGCCTGCTGCAATCGATGGGCGCGGACCGCCGGCAGCTCTACCGCTATATCAAGCTGCCCTCCGCGATGCCCGCGTTCGTCTCGGGCCTCAAGATCTCGGCCACCTATTCCATCGTCGGGGCCGTGGTCTCGGAATGGCTCGGCGGCACCGCCGGACTCGGGGTCTATATGACCCGCGTGCGCAAATCGTATTCGTTCGACAAGATGTTCGCCGTGATCTTGCTGGTCTCCGCGCTGAGCGTCGCGCTGGTCGCGCTGGTGACGCACATCTCGCGCCGGCTCATGCCGTGGGACCGCTCGTCACACACGCCGTCTTGACGTGTAAAATTGACGCGCAAAATTGAAATTTGAAAGGGGCGTCTGCTTTGAAGAAACAACTGGGCCGGCTCCTGGCCGCCGCATGTCTGCTCGCCGTGTGCGCCGGCTGCCGGGGCGGGCGTGAAGCAAACGGCACGGTCCGCTTTGTGCTGGACTGGACGCCGAACACCAACCACACCGGCCTCTACGTGGCACAGGACAAAGGCTATTTTGAAGATGAGGGCCTCACCGTGGAGATCATGCAGCCGCCGGAGGACGGCGCGCTGGTGCTGCTCGGCGCGGGCGACGCGGAGTTTGCCGTCGGCGTGCAGGAGGGGCTCGGCCCCGCCATCGCCAGGGCGGCGGACGCGCTGCCCGTCACGGCCGTCGCGGCGATCATCTGCCACAACACGAGCGGCCTCATGTCGCTGAGAGAAAGCGGCGTCGCGCGCCCGCGGGACCTGGAGGGCAAACGGTTCGCAACTTGGGAGACGCCGCTGGTCGACGCGGTGATCCGCCGGATTGTGGAGGCGGACGGCGGGGTCTTCGAAAACGTCAAAATGATCCCAAACCACGCGACCGACGCGTTTTCCGCGCTCCAGACCGACGTGGACTCCATTTGGATCTACTACGCGTGGGACGGCATCGCCGCGGAGATCAACAACATCGACGCGACCTTCCTCGACTTGGGGCAGCTCGACCCCACGCTGGACTTCTACACGCCGGTGATCGTGACCAACACAAACTACGCCGCCGCCAATCCGGACGAGGTCAGAGCCTTTCTCCGCGCGGTCAGCCGCGGGTACCGGTTCGCGATAGAGAACCCGGACGAGGCCGCCGACATCCTCCTGCGGTACGCGCCGGAACTCGACGAGACGCTGGTGCGCCGCAGCCAGACCTACCTGGCCGCGCGCTACCAGGCCGACGCGCCCCGCTGGGGCGAGATCGACCCGGCGCGCTGGGGCGCCTTCTACGCCTGGATGTACGAAAACGGCCTGCTGGAGGAGGACATCCGCGACCGGGGCTTTACCAATGAGTACCTGCCCACATGACGCCGCTGTTTGCCTGTGAACACATCACCCGGTGCTACGAGGGCGCGCCGGTGGTGGAGGACGTCTCTCTGACGCTGCCGGCGGGCGGCTGCGTGTCGCTGCTCGGCCCCTCGGGCGTCGGCAAGACGACGCTCTTTCACGTGCTGGCCGGCGTGGACGCGCCCGACGCCGGCCGGGTTCTGCTCTCCGGCGAAGAGATCACCGGCGCGGCCGGCCGCGTGAGCTACATGCTGCAAAAAGATCTGCTGCTCGAATACCGCACCGTGCTGGACAATGTGATCCTGCCGCTGGTGATCCGGGGCGAGACCCGCGCGCGGGCCCGGGCGCACGCCGCACCCTTCTTCGCACCGTTCGGGCTCTCCGGCTTTGAGCGAAAGTACCCCTACCAGCTCTCCGGCGGTATGCGCCAGCGGGCCGCGCTGCTGCGCACCTGCCTGATGAACAACCCGGTGATCTTGCTGGACGAGCCCTTCTCCTCTCTCGACGCCATCACCCGGCGGCAGCTGCACGCCTGGTATCTGGACATCGCCGACCGGATGCGCCTCTCGACGATCTTCATCACGCACGACGTGGAGGAGGCGGTCACCCTGTCGGACACGGTGTACATCCTGGCCGGCAAACCCGGCCGCATCACCCGCCGGTTCGACATCTCCGCGCCCCGCCCCCGCGACAAGGCGTTTTCCCTCTCCCCCGACTTCGCCCGGGCCAAGCGCGACATCTTAGAGGCGATCGACGCGGACACGCCGTAATACACCCCGGGTGATATGCCCCCCATGCCATGACGAAGGGACCACTACATGTTGTGTTTCATACAACATGTAGTGGTCCCTTTTGCGTCTTTACCGTTTACTCACGCGTGAGAACCGCTTGATACAGTTCGCTCACTCACTCCCCGGCGGCCGGGGTGGCCGCCGCAAAGGCGAGGTGGAAGCGGTGCATCAGCGCGGCCAGCTCGGCGCGTGTGGCTGTGCCGCGCGGGTCCAGCGCGCTGCTTGCGCGGCCGCGGAGCAGCCCGGCACCCACGGCCCACGTGACGGACGCGCGGGC
>JAIRTA010000155.1 GCA_031255175.1 Oscillospiraceae bacterium
ACATACATGCCACCACCGTCACCGCCGACTTGATTGCCGATGACAACACAATTCTCCATGAACAGCGCCCCTGCGCGACCGCCAAGCGGTGTATGGATCACGCCGGAATACGTACCACCGGCAGCATTATCGACTATGACGCAGTCGATAAGCGTCGCTTTGGCCTGGGAGCCACTGAAACTCAGGACTGAGCCCGACTCGGAGACACTGGCGTTTTTCAAGACGATGTTCTTTAAGGTCAAATCGCCTCTTGATATGCCCCGGAAGAATCCGTACTTGCCCTGGCCATCAATGCTGTGTCCCTGTCCCTCTACGGTGATGACGCGGCTATAGGAGATCAACCTGAGACCGTCTGCCCACGTTAACTCTTCACCCACGGCGGGCAAGTCAGCGCCAAGACGTATGACGTCGCCATTAGTCACGTCAGTTGTGACGTAATTGATCAGGTCAGCCAGGGTGTAGACCGTCCTGTCCCTTGGCTTGAGTACCAGGGCGGCGGTTCTTGAGGTTAGATTCGTAGTCGCCGCGTCTACCTGAGGCTGGTCGGCGTTATCGTCGCCATTCAGGGCCACCGCCGCATCATATGCTTCTTTGAAAGCCGCGAAGCTTTCCTCCGTATAGAGAGCCTCGTCAGCCACCTTAGGCTCGGCGGCCGCAATCGCCGCTTCCAGCCTGTCCCATTCGATGCCGAAAACAAGCTTGAGCCGCACGGTGGTGGGATTGCCCATAGCAAGCACCTGCATCGGCAGCGGCGTTTTCAGTTCGTTGAGCAATACGGTGAGTTCCCGGATGTTGGTTTCGTCATCGAAGGTATCCGTCACCGGCGAATTGACGAGTTGGCCCGTCGCGTCCGCCGTCAGGATGTTATCCCCCACGCTTTTCCCATCCACAGGTATGTTCATGATGGTCGCCGGCACAAGGCGGAACGTCGCCGTCCACTGATTGCCGTAGCGCTTCGCGGTCGCGACGGCGTTCTCGCCCATCAGGGGGTTCATCATGGATGCGGCCGGGTTCGAGGCGTGCCACATCAGAGCCGGGATATTCTCAATCGTCTCTTCCGGTGTTGCGGCCACGCCCGCTTTTGCGTTCGCGAGCGCGGCGGTCGCCCCTTCTATGATGCCGTTGCTGGAATACGTCGCGCCGGACACCGCGTCCACGCCATCCATTCCTTGCTTTTCCAATATCTGGGCCGATACGCCGTTCAACGCATTGCTGAAATAGCTTGCGGTCTGGTTGTTCGGCGCCGCAAACACGCGGACGATCTCTGTGGCCGATGTCTGGACATAGACCGTGATGCTGGGGTCTTCAGCGGCAGCGCCGTAGAGGTTGAAGCCCTGCCCCACGCCGCTGTAGATGCCGGGGACGTAGCCGGCGGCCGGACCCCCTCCCGCAAGCGAAACAAGCCCGTCCCAATCGAGCGTGACCCTGGCGTACTGCGAACCGCTGCCGGGCTGTATCGCTTCCATGACGGGGACATAGACCTGGATCCACGTGGTCGTTTCGCCGAGGCCGACGGGGATGGAGACTTCTCTGGGATACGACTTGCCCTTCATGCGGGCGTCGGTGCCCGTCTCCGGGTCGTTGAAGGCGTCGGTCAGCCCGTCGTGATAACTGAGCACCGTCGCGGGGGCGGTGTCCATGCTGATGATGCCGCCGTCGTTGCGGTAATTGCTCCCCACGTACAGTTCGCCCAAGTAGCCGGTCAGGGGGCCGACGCTCAGGGACTTCAGCGCAAAGGACAGGGTCGCCCGGCCGTCTTCGACGGTCAGCCTCACCGTATCTTTGTCCACCGCGCCGTCGGACATGGAGAGCTGGTTCGCGGTCGCGGCGTGCAGGATCGTGAGCGGCAGGCTGTAGGTGCCGTCGGCAATGGTGTCGGCCGCCAGCACGGCGACCGGCGCCATCGTCAGCAGCATGACGGCCGCCAGCAGGAGGGCTCCCACCCGCCCAACCGGGTGAAACACTCCGGATAGTATACTGTTTTTTGGAAATTTCGCCTGTTGACTGGGTACACATGTTTTTTTCATAGCGTTCAATCCTTTCCGCCGGACTTCCACCGGCTCTGCCCTTGGGGGCTATAAAGTTTGATAAGTGAAACAAAAAGATCGCGGCGAATCCTCTGTATATCCGCTCGGCGATCCCTCACTTTCTTCTCAGAGAAGGCCCGCCGCCCGCAGCGTGTTGTGGAGTATCACGCAGGACTGCGCCCGCGTGGCCGTCGCCTTGGGCGCAAACAGACCGCTGCCCATGCCGTTTATGACCTCCGCGCGGTAGAGTCGCGCGATGGAGGGCCTCGCGTATGCGGCCGCGCTCCCGATGTCGGGGGGATCGAAGGTCCGCGTCTCGGGCAGCGCGATGCCCCTCACGCCGAGGGCCCTGTCTACAATGGCCGCCATCTGCTCCCTGCTGATCTTGTCGTCCGGCCCAAACCGCCCGTCGCCGTAGCCGAGAATGATCTCGTGGGAGGCCAGGACCATGACGTCTTGATAATACCACGCGTCTTCGGCCACATCGCTGAAAGAAACGGCCTTCTCACCCGCTTCAAAGTCCAGCGCCTGCGCCGTGAACCGCGCGAACTGCGCCCTCGTGACCTCCCCGTTCGGCACAAACAGGCCGCCTCCCATGCCAAGGATGCCCTTGTGGTTTGCCATATACTCCACGGCCTCCCGCGCCCATTCCGCCTGTGTGAGGTCGGAGAAGGTGATCTTGTCGGCCGCGAGGGGCGGCAGCTCCTCCTCGATGACAAGCCCCGGGTCCGCGGCGGATCCTCCGGGGGACTGTGTGCCGCCGCCCGCGGAGGCCCGTGTGATGGTCACGGAGGGCTTCCCCGCGCACGCATGCGATTCCACCCCGCCCGATTCATCGACCCTGTAGACCGCGGCGTCCACGATGCTGACGGTATTTTCGGCGTTGCCCGTGTAGGAGAACACGAGATCCCCAAAATATAACTGGCCGGCCTCTTCGGGTGCGAATTCGTTCTTGTCCGAGAAGAAACCCAGCCACATCACCCCGTCCTTCTCCGTGCCGACCTGGTGCGCGCCGGGCAAGGCCGGCACGAAGCGCAGAAACGCGAAGCCGTTCCGCGTGTAGGTGAAGCCGATCTCCGCGCCGGCCGCAAGGCCCCCGCCCGCCTCGATCCTGACGGGGATGCTGACCGAGTCCGCGCCCCGCGGGACCTCGAGCGCAAAACCCGAAAGCGGCCATGACAGGAAAAGCAGCAGCGCCGCCGCAAAGGCCGTCGCCCTCAGAAGTCTTTTCTTGTTGTCTCTCATACGCAAATCTCTTCTCTCTTAAGTTAGTATTTTCTAACAATCGTCCGTATTATAGCAAAAGTTTTCGCACCTGTCAAGGGCGCGCCAAGCAGCTCGGCGGACTTTTTCGCATCGATATTTTCTCATTTTCAAAGGAACCGCCGATCCGCGCAACAGCCTGCCGC
>JAIRTA010000047.1 GCA_031255175.1 Oscillospiraceae bacterium
CCCGTGCTTTGCAGAAGTCGAGAAAACTCTTGCGGGCCAGTGGGCTGGGTTCTACAACTTTTTTCTCCCAGCGATTTATCGAGGTATAGCTGACGTTGAGTTCTTTGGCCAACGCCTGCCGGCTCATTTCCATGCCGCGCCTGACTTTTCGCATGTATTCCGGCAATGTCATAGCTTACCTCCAAACCGCTTTTGCATCTGCTAAATATTTTAGCAAATATGGAACGGAAAAACAAGAACGAAAATGAAAATACCGAAATGCCGAAGGAAATGAACCTTCTAAGTTTTTTGCCCAAGGATAGAGTTGTCCCACGCAAGCTCAAGGTGCAATCGCTTATTTTCAAACAATATCCGAAATGCCCTTGACAACACAGTTCTAAAGTGAAATAGCAATTTTGTGTTTTTGTCGATATTTTCCACAAACTGTTTCCGCTATCTCCCGCGGGTGAACCAGTCTGCCGTGTTTGTCGCCTTCGATGCGCGCGGCAAAGTAAAATAACATATATTTCCAATCACGGGCCACTTTGTGGGGCTTTTCTACCGCCGTCCCCGCGCGGTGGCGGCCCTGCTTGGACAAATGCGCATTGACAAATCTCCGTGCGGACCGTTACAATAAATGCAACGCCCCCGGTGAGACCGCCGGTGGGACTCCCAAAGGGGCGGCGCCCAGTCTATGAAAAATCGAACGGAGAGGAAGGGTTCTGTGTCCGAACAGATCATCGCGCCCCGCGGCACCCGCGACATCCTGCCCGACGAAACGGATAGATGGCAAAAATTAGAAAGTACGATCCGCGCGGTGACGCGCGCCTTCGCGTTTCGGGAGATCCGCTTCCCCACGTTCGAACACACCGAGCTGTTCCTGCGCGGCGTGGGGGAGACGACGGACGTGGTGCAAAAGGAGATGTACACCTTTGAAGACAAGGGCAGGCGCTCTATCACGTTGCGCCCGGAGGGCACCGCGTCCGTTGTGCGTGCCTTTGTCGAGCACGCGCTGCACGCCGGCGCCCTGCCGCTCAAGGTCTATTACATCGCCCCGAACTTCCGCTACGAAAAGCCACAGGCCGGGCGGCTCCGCGAACACCACCAGTTTGGGGTCGAGTGTTTCGGGCCGTCGCTGCCCTCCGCCGACGCCGAGGTCATCGCGTTGGAAGACACGCTGCTGCAAGCGCTGGGGCTGCGCGACATCACGCTCCACCTCGGGTCCATCGGCTGTCCGGCGTGCCGGCCCGCCTATCTCGACGCGCTGCGCGCCTATTTCGCGACGCGCGGGGACGCGCTCTGCCCCACTTGCCGGGATCGGCTGACGCGCAACCCGCTGCGCGTGCTGGACTGCAAAAACGCCGCCTGTGCCGAGGCCGCGCGGGGCGCGCCGGTCATGCTGGACGCGCTGTGCGACGACTGCGAGACGCATCTGCACGCGGTCCGGAGCGAGTTGGGCGCGCTCTCCATCCCCTATGTGATCGACCCGAGCCTCGTGCGCGGGCTCGACTATTACACCCGCACGGTGTTTGAGTTCACCACCGACTGCATCGGCGCCCAGAGTACGGTCTGCGGCGGCGGCCGGTATGACAATCTGGTCGCGCAGCTCGGGGGGCCGCCCACGCCGGCGCTGGGGTTTGGTTCCGGGCTGGAACGGCTGCTGCTGGTCATGGAGGCGCAGGGTGTGCTGCCGCCGCCGTCCGCCGGCTGCGACCTCTGCCTCGCCGTGACCGGCGGCGATCTCACGCTCTTCGCCTCCGCGCTTCTCCACGGTCTGCGCCGCCTCGGCCTCTCCGCCGAACGCGACCTGATGGGCCGGTCGCTGAAGGCGCAGATGAAGGCCGCCAACCGTCTGGGCGCGCGCGCCGTTCTGGTGCTGGGAGACGACGAGAGAGAGCGCGGCGCGGGCCTGTTGAAGGATATGACCACCGGGGAGACACACCCCTGCGCGCTGACACCGGACGGCATCCGGGAGGCCTTTTCGGCCCTGCCCGCGCCGGCCCCGGAAACACGGGCGCAAGCGCCCGCTGAGGGAGGGAAACACAAATGAGTTACCGTCGCACCGACTATTGCGGTACGCTTCGTCCGGCGGACGCCGGGCGCAGCGTCACTCTCTGCGGCTGGGCGCAGGGGCGTCGAAATCTGGGCGGGCTGCTGTTTGTCGATCTGCGCGACCGTTCCGGCCTCATGCAGTGCGTCTTCAACGAGGAGACGGACCGCGCGCTCTTCGCGCAGGCCGAGACGATCCGAAACGAATATGTGCTCTGTATCACGGGCACGCTCGCCTGCCGGGCGCCGGAGGCCGTGAACCCCGACCGTCCCACCGGGGCCGTTGAGGTGCGCGCCGAAACGCTGACGATTCTGTCGAAGGCCGCGACGCCGCCTTTTGAGATCGAGGAGGAGACACAGGTGGGTGAGGCGCTGCGGCTGAAGTACCGCTACCTGGACTTGCGCCGCCCGAAGCTGCAGCGGCATCTCATGCTGCGCCACCGGGCCGCCCAGGCGGCGCGGCGCTTCTTCGACGCGGAGGGCTTTTGGGAGATAGAGACGCCGATGCTCACAAAATCCACACCGGAGGGCGCGCGCGACTATCTTGTGCCGTCCCGCGTGCACCCGGGCATGTTCTATGCCCTGCCACAGTCGCCGCAACAGTACAAGCAACTGCTGATGCTGGCCGGATTTGACAAATATTTCCAACTTGCCCGCTGCTTCCGCGACGAGGACCTGCGCGCCGACCGTCAGCCGGACTTCACGCAGATCGACATCGAGATGTCGTTTGTGGATGTGGAAGACGTGCTCTCCGTGTGCGAACGTTTCATCGCGTATCTCTTCAAAGATGTGCTGGATGTGGACGTGCCGCTACCCCTGCCGCGCATCCCCCACCGGGAGGCCATGCGCCGTTTTGGGTCGGACAAGCCGGATCTGCGCGTCGGCTATGAACTGGTTGACATCACGGACATCGCCAAGGGCTGCGGCTTCAAGGTGTTCTCTTCGGCCGCCGCGACCGGCGGGGTCTGCCTGATCAACATGACAGGCTGCGCCGGAAAGTTTACACGCCGCGACATCGACGCGCTGTCCACCTGGGTCAAAGAATACCGGGTGGGCGGGCTGGCCTGGGCGCGCCTGCTCGGCGGCGAGATGACCTCGTCTTTTGGAAAGTTTTTGACAGACGCGGAGATGGCGTCTATCCTGACCCGCGCGAAGGCGCAAGACGGCGATCTGCTGTTTGTCGTCGGAGACCCGAACGAGACGCGCGCGCAGACCGCGCTGGGCGCGCTGCGGCTGGAATGCGCCCGGCAGCTCGGCCTGCTGCGCAAAGACGACTTCAAATTTTTGTGGGTGACGGAGTTCCCGCTGTTTGAATACAGCGAGGAGGAGGACCGCTACGTGGCCTGCCACCACCCCTTCACGGCGCCGATGGACGAGGATCTGCCTCTCCTGGCCGCGGGCGAGCTGGGCCGCGTGCGCTCCAAGGCGTACGACATGGTGCTCTCCGGCACGGAACTCTCGTCCGGCTCCATCCGCATCTTCGACACGCAGGCGCAGGCCGACATGTTTTCCGCCCTGGGCTTCACGCGGGAGGATGCCGAGGCCCGGTTCGGCCATCTGCTGACCGCCTTCCAATACGGCGTCCCCCCCCACGGGGGCCTCGCCTTCGGCTTCGACCGCATCGTCATGCTCATGGCCGGCGCCGACTCCCTCCGGGATGTGATCGCCTTCCCGAAGGTACAAAACGCCTCCGAACCGATGACCACCTGCCCCTCGCCCGTGGACGAACACCAACTCCGCGACCTCCACATCCGCCTGACCGACACACCCCCCGACGCGGAGGCGTGAGGGGAAGAGGCCTTTTATTGTATCAGATCAAACCGTTGTAAACTGCAACGGTCTGACAGTCTGAGGCGGCGGCTTTGAAGACATTCAAAGCCGCCGCCTTGTATTCTCCGGCAGACTCTCAGATAAAGCCGTTTGACGTCAGGAAATCGCGGGCCACGTCGGTGGGGTTTTCGCGTTGGCCGTCCACCCGGTAGTTGAGTGCCCGCATGGTCTCGTCATTCAGAGACCCGGCCAGACGGTTCAGGAGTTCCACCAACTCCGGATAGGCCTCCGCCGCCTCCGCGCGGATGACCGGCGCCGCGTGGTAGGGCGGGAAAAATTGCTTGTCGTCCTCCAACACCGCAAGCTCGTACTCGAGGAGCAGCCCGTCTGTGGAAAAGGCGTTTGTCACTTGGATCTCATCGCTGTTGATGGCTGTGTAGCGGAGTGTGCCTTCGATCGCCACCTCGTCTTTGAACTCCATGTTGTATGTCTTTTTGAGATTGGGGATCCCGTCGGTGCGGTTCAAGATCTCAAAGGTCACGCCCAGCACCAACTCCTGCGACACTTTGGCGAGATCGGAATAGGTCTTCAGACCGTGCAGCCCGGCGATATCCGGGCGGACGGCGAGCGTATAGGTGTTGTTGAACCCCAGCGGATCGAGCATCAGCATGTTGTAGTCCCGCTTGAGCTCCAGGGCCGAGATATCGTATACCTCATCGGCCGTTTTGATGTCGTCGTAGCCCAAGTAGTTCGCGTACACCGTGCCGGTGTAGTCGACGCACACATCGACGTCGCCGCTCTGCATGGCCGCGAACAGCACGTTGGAACTCAGCTCGCGCGTGTACTCCACGTGGATGTCCGTGTTCTCCTCTATCAAAATCTGGAGCACGTTTCCGAGGATATCCTGCTCCGTGTAGTCCTTCGCCCCGACGACAACGCTGCGGCTCTCCTTTTGTCCGCAGCCGATGAGCAGCAGGAGAACCGCCGCCCCCAACAACAATGCGATGATTCTTTTCTTCATATCGACCATCTCTCCTTTCTCCCCTTCCGGGGCCCTTGCCTGCGTTGCGTAAAATTTCAACTTTGTTTGAAACAGGCGGGTGTCACCAGCTTTTCCACAAGGGAAAATAACAAATCCATCAACAACGCCAGCAGACAGGCGGGGATCGCGCCTGCCAAAATCTGGAATTCGTTGAGCGTACGGATACCCGAATAGATCAGGTAGCCGAGCCCGTTCGCGCCGACGAACGCGGTGAGTGTCACAAGCCCCACCGAGGTGACGGCGGAGATGCGCACGCCCGCCATGATGACCGGCAGCGCCAGCGGAAGCTTGACCTTTGTCAGCACCTGGATCCGCGTCATGCCGATCCCCTTCGCGGCCTCAAGCGTCTCCGCGTTGATGCCGGAGAGCCCCGTCACCGTGTTTTTGATGATGGGCAGCAGCGAATAGACAACGACCATAAAGATCGCCGGTTTCTCACCGATCCCGAGCAGGGGGATCAAAAACCCCAACAGCGCGATGCTGGGGATGGCCTGTACCACATTGGCCACGCCCATCACCGGCTTTTTCATCCCCCGCCGGTAGCTGATCAGCACCCCCAGCGGGACGCCGATCGCCGCCGCGATGACAATGGACAGCAGCGTGAGCTGCAAATGCTGAAACAGCCGCGTCACGATCTCCCCGGCGTTCTGGGCCAGAAATGTGAGCAGATTCATGATGTCGCCGCCTCCATTTCGTCCAGATAGGGCCGGCTCAGCGTCATCAGCAGACTGCTTCTGGTGATAAGCCCCACCACGTCGCCCGCCTCATCGAGGACGGGGACGGCGGAGAGCCCGCCCCGGTTCACAATCTGCAGAACCTCCACGATGTTCTCGTCGGGGGAGACCTTTTCGAACTGGCGCCGCATCACCCGCGAAACGGGGACGCTCCGGTCGGCGCAGGTCTGCACCTCCTTGGCCGAGACAATGCCCAACATGTGCATGTTCTCCCCGGTGATCAGCAGGCTGTCGACCTTGCGCGTGCGCATCCGCTCGATGCAGCGCATGACCGTCGTGTCCGCGGAGGCGCAGACGGGGTTTTGGATCATAATATCCCGGGCCCGGATGAAAGCCGGGGACGACCAGATCCGGTTGCGGCCGATGAAGTCGGCGACGAACTCGTTGGCCGGGTGCTTCATGACATCCTCCACCGTATCATACTGCACAATGCCGCCCTCATGGATGAGACAGATCCGGTCGGCGATCTTCACGGCCTCGTCCATGTCGTGCGTCACAAAGACGATCGTCTTGCGCACCCGCGCCTGCAAGTCCGCCAGCTCGTCCTGGAGCTGCACCCGCGTCAGCGGATCGAGCGCGGAAAACGGCTCGTCCATCAAGATCACCTCCGGGTCGCACGCGAAAGCGCGCGCCACGCCGACGCGCTGCTGCTGCCCGCCCGAGAGCTGGGACGGATAGCGGTCGAGGAATTGCTCCGGGTCGAGCCCCACCATCCGCATCAACTCCGCGCTCCGCGCCTCGATGTCCGCCCGGTTCACCCGTTTGAGCCGCGGGATGATCTCGATGTTCTCCCGGACCGTCATGTGGGGGAAGAGCCCCGTCTGCTGGATCACATAGCCCATGTTTCGGCGCAGTTCGATCTCATCCTGGGCGGCCGTGTCCGCCCCGTTGATATACACTCGGCCGCCGGTCGGGCGGATCAGCCGGTTGACAATCTTCAGCAGCGTCGTCTTCCCGCAGCCGCTGGGCCCGATGATGACCACCAGCTCGCCCTTTTCGATCTCAAATGAGATGTCCGACACGACCGTCTGCTGGTCATATCGCTTTGTGATGCCCTCAAATCGAATCATATCCCGCTCCTTTCCCGCGCGGCGCCCCAGTTTCACCTTCGGCCGGACGCCGCGAAGAAACAATCTGTACTCTTCCGACAAGTTGTTTCTTTGGACAGTATATCACGTCATTCCCCGGGCGTCAACTGTCACGGTCGGAAAAAGCGGCGGCGTCTCACCCGGACAGCAGCTTGAGGGCGGCGGCGTAGGCCTGTTCGTTGCCGATGACGTAAAAGACGTCGCCCTCGCAGAAGGTGGCGTATGGCCCCGGCGAGACGATCAGCCGTTCGCCGCGCCGGATGGCGATGATCGTACCCCCGGTGTTGTGCCAAAAGCGCAGCTCGTCGGCCGTCTTTCCAATCAGGGCCGCGCCGGCGGTGATCCGGAGTTCGTAGGGCGTGAGAGGGTTGATGCTCTTGAGTCGCTCGGCGGCGTCCACCAGAACCTGGATCTTTTCGGTCATCTCGGCGGACTCCTTCGCCTGCCGCCGGGCCCACTGCGTGATCTGCCTCTGGAGCGCCGTCACGCTCTCCACCTGCTGCTGGTGTTCGATGAACTCCCGCGCCTTTTGGACGGAGATCACCTCCACGCCGCTGCCCTTCTCAATGACCAGGATGCCGACGTCCTTGAGCAGGTGGACCGCCTTGCGGACGGTCTCCGGCGAGGTCTTGTAATGCGAAGCCAGCACAGACCGGCCGAACAGCTTCTGCCCCTCCACATAGGTGCCGTCCACAATGTCCTCCGCAATGCCGATGGCGATCTTCCGGTACGCCGATGTCGTGACTTTCTGCGTGCTCTCCGCCTGTATGTTCTCCATACACTCTCCCGCCGTTTCCCCGGCGCACCGCCGCCCGCTCCGGCAGCCCAGACCACGTTCGGCGCGCGCGTTTCTGGATTTTTGTAAGATATACGCCGGCACGCTATACAAGATATGGTGGCATCGCCCGCCCGCGCGACCGATCCAAGCGCCCCAACGCCCAAACCCTTTTTATTGTATTGCATATGGCGGAAGGGGTCAAGAGATTTCGGGAGAAAATTACAGCATTCCGCACAGGGCAAACGGCCCGTCCGTTCGCCCGACGCCCGCGCGCAGAATCTCCCGATCCGCAAAACCACCGGGGTTACTATTTTCCAAAAATTGGCTTGCTTTTTCACCCCGGTCGGATTATAATAAAGCTACCCTGACAGAAAAGAGCGTTCTGATTTGGAAGGCGTGTCAAAAGACGGCGTCCGTCTCTGTGGGCGGGCGCGGCTGTCTGTTCCCTCTGCACCCGCGGGGAGGGGGGACGGCGGCTTTGTCTCTGTACGCCTTTCGGGGCGTCATTTTTTTGCGCAAATCCGCGCGCGCC
>JAIRTA010000057.1 GCA_031255175.1 Oscillospiraceae bacterium
CTCGGTCAAACTGTTTGTCTGGGACAGCCAAAACAATCCGCTCGGACTCGAGGCGGAAGTAACGCCGTAATACGCTTCGGCACAACCGCAGACAAACGCAAACAAACGCAACGGAGACAAAAAGGAGCGCCCGGGCCGCATTGGCCGGGCGCTCCTTCAATGTACCGATCGTCAGGCCCGCGCGTCCGCAAGGCGGTGGAGCGGCTGGGCAGGAACGCCGCGATTGTGGCGAGCGGCGATATGTCGCACAAATTGAAGGCCGACGGGCCCTACGGATTTGCGCCGGAAGGGGCGGTTTTTGACGCGTTTGTCAGAGAGTGCCTGGAGCAAAGCGACGTGCGCAAATTGCTCACGGTTGAGCCGGGCCTGGCCGAAGCCGCCGCCGAGTGCGGTCTGCGGAGCGTCGTCATGCTTGCGGGCGCGATGGACGGGCTGTGTGTGCATTCCGAAGTGTACAGCTACGAGGGGCCGTACGGTGTGGGGTATCTCTGCGCGTCCGTTCGCGGCGACGGCTTTTGCGGTGCGCGAAAATGCGCCGACGGCTGCAATATGCGCTGCGCGTTCTGCCGTTTCGGTCATACGGGGCCGTCCGGCTTTTGAGAGAACAGGAGGACGACGGCGTGGGCGGCGATGCCCTCACCGGCCCCTGTGAAGCCCATTCCCTCCTCCGTTGTGGCCTTGAGGCCGACGCTGTCGAGGCCGCAGCCCAGCGCGCGCGCGAGGTTGCGCCGCATCGCCGCCCGGTGGGGGGCGAGCGCCGGGCGCTGGGCCACCACCGTGACGTCGACGTTGCCGACGGCAAAACCGCGCGCCGCCAGCATCTCCGAGACGCGTTGCAGGAGGTCGAGGCTGCGCGCGCCCCGGTAGGCCGGGTCGGTGTCCGGGAACCAATGCCCGATGTCGTCGAGCCCCGCCGCGCCCAGGAGCGCGTCCGTCACGGCGTGGCAGAGTACGTCGGCGTCCGAATGGCCCTCGAGGCCCAGGGGGGACGCGATCTCCACGCCGCCCAGTACGAGCGGCCGTCCGGCCGTCAGGCGGTGCGCGTCGTAGCCGTGTCCGATCCTCATGGTGCGCCTCCTTCCGCCGCCCGGGCCCGGCGGGCCAGCAGTGCCTCACAGATGACGAGGTCCTCGGGCGTCGTCACTTTGATGTTTTCGTAGGAACCTTCGGAGAGAAACACGCTCATGCCCATCCGTTCGAGGGCGGTGCAGTCGTCCGTGATCGCCCAGCCCTCGCGCAGCGCCCGCGTCAGCGCGCCTTTGATGAGACCGACGTCAAACACCTGGGGCGTCTGTACGAGCATCAGGGCGGCGCGGTCGGGCGTGGAGAGCACCCGATTCAGACGCGCCTCTTTGAGCGTGTCCTTGGGCGGCACGGCGGGCGCCGCCGCGCCGGTCTCGGCGGCCAATTTGACGGTCTTTGAGATGAGGGCCGGCGTCACCAACGGCCGCGCGCCGTCGTGGATGGCCGCGAGCGCCGCAAACGGGGAGACGGCGAGCAGCCCGTTCAGCACGGAACGCGGGCGGTCGCCGCCGCCGCGTACGATGTGTTGCACCTTCGACAGGCCGAAGCGCCGAACGAGCGCGCCGATCGCCGCAAAGGCGTCCGGGCGCGCGGCGACGACCACTTCGTCGATGTCGGGGCAGGCCTCCAACGCGCGCAGCGTGTGGACGAGCAGAGGGGCGCCCGCCACCTCACAGAGCAGCTTGTCCGTCTCTCCCATGCGGCGCGAATGCCCGGCCGCCGGTACCACCGCGGCGCAATAGGGGCGCCGGGTTTGTTTGAGTCTTTTCATGCCATCGGTCCGTTTCACAGTAGATTCCAAATATTGGAATATTCGGCGGTGTAGATGGGCCGCCTACAAAAAGAAGCCCCGGCCGGAGGCTTCTTAAAACGCGAGACAAGAAAGCGGGGCGGATCAGGCCATAGCGGTGTTGATGCGCCGCTCCACGTCTTCGTAACTGACGCTCTGCGCGAGCACGATCTCCGAGATCAGGATCTGTTTGGCCGAGTGCAGCATCTTGCGCTCGCCGGTGGAAAGACCGCGCTGCCGCTCCCGGGACATGAGGCCCTTGACCACTTTGGCCACTTCCATGAGATCACCGCTCTTGATGCGAAGCATGTTCTCGCGATAGCGACGATTCCAGTTCTGCGTCATGTCGATCTCAATGCCGGACATGGACTCGATGATCTCCTCGGCGCTCTCCGAGTCGATCACGGGGCGCACGCCGATCTCATCGCAGTTGTTGATCGGAATCATCACAAGCATACCGCCAAGCGGCATCTTGATCACATAATATTGTCTGTAAATTCCATCTACTTTTTGGTTGATGATATTGTCCACGACTCCCGCGCCGTGCATCGGGTGGACAATCTTGTCTCCCACAGAAAACATGACCCTTCCTCCCAGCTCTTCGTATTCTGTATTCCTCCAAACACAAAAATAATTTAACCGGCCCGGGGCCGCAAATGACCCGGGCTCCGTACCACATTCGACATCTTGTTGCCGCTGCCGCATGCGAACAACAAGATAGGGTGGGCGAAAGAAAAAAACCTTTTTGCCGGTTCTCTCTTGACATTCACCTACTTATATTATAAATTATTTAATTGAATTTTTCAAGTCCGATTGGTAAAAAAGGCAAAAATTTTTGAAATGAACTTCCAAATAAATGACAAAATGAAGTAAAAACCCGCCGCTAAAGGCCAAAGAGGGTAGGAAAACGACGCCAAAAAAGCAAAAAACTACCCCTAAATCCAGAGGTAGTTTTTGCAAAAAAGGGAGGATAGTCAACCAAAAAACGCAGCGCCCACCTGTAGAGCCTGGATGTTTTTGTCAAACAGGGCGCGTTTGCGTTCGGGTACCACCTTGCCCATCGCGGCCGGGAGATCTTCCGGCCGGCACAGGCCGCAGTCGGCGATGACTTTGCCCAGCATGACCATGTTGGCGAGCCCGGACAGGCCGTTTGCATCCGCGAGCTGCGTGGCGGGGATATAGACGCTGGTGACGTCCGCCCGCGCGACCCGGCGCGTGATCAGCGCGCTGTCCACGAAGATCCGGCCGCCGGGCGCCGTGGCCCCCTCGAACTTGTCCAGCGAGGGCAGGTTCATCACGACCAGGATGTCGGGGATGTCGACGATGGGGGAACCGATGGGCGTGTCGCTCAAAATGACGCTGCAATTGGCTGTGCCGCCGCGCATCTCCGGGCCGTAGGAGGGGAGCCAGGAGACCTCTTTGCCGGCCAGCAGATTGGCGTAGACCAGGAACTTGCCGGCGAACAGAATGCCCTGCCCGCCGAAACCCGCGATGAGGATCCGCTCATGCATCGCCGGTCACCTCCCCGTGCGCCGCGTCTTTTTCTCTGTCTTTGTAGACGCCCAGCGGGTAGTAGGGGATCATATTCTCGCGCAGCCAGGAGAGTGCCCGCACGGGGTCGAGGCCCCAGTTGGTGGGGCAGGTTGACAGGACTTCAACGAGAGAAAACCCGCGCCCCGCCAACTGCGTCTCAAACGCGCGGCGTATGGCTTTTTTGGCCGCCCGCACGTGGCTCACGTTGTCGACGGACACCCGCTCGGCGTAGGCCACGCCGTCGACGGTGGCGAGGAACTCGCAGACGCGCAGCGGGTAGCCGGCCACCGATGTGTCGCGGCCGTACGGGGAGGTCTGCGTGACCTGCCCGGGGATCGTTGTGGGCGCCATCTGCCCGCCCGTCATGCCGTAGATGGCGTTGTTGACAAAGATGACGGTGATGTTTTCTCCGCGCGCGGCGGCGTGGACGGTCTCGGCGGTGCCGATGGCGGCCAGGTCACCGTCGCCCTGGTAGGTGAAGACAACGCAGTCGGGGCGGGCGCGCTTGAGGCCCGTCGCCACGGCCGGCGCGCGGCCGTGGGCCGCCTGCACCATGTCGCAGGAGAAGTAATTGTAAGCCATGACGGCGCAGCCCACCGGCGCGATGCCCACCGCGCGGCCGGTCGCGTCCAGTTCGTCGAGCGTCTCGGCCACCAGGCGGTGGATGATGCCATGCGTGCAGCCGGGGCAGTAATGTAAAATGGCGTCCGTCAGGCCGGGGGTTCTCTCAAACACGGTTTGCATCACCGCACACCTCCCGCGATCTCTTCAATTTTAGACAGGATCTCCTCGGGCGTCGGCACCATGCCGCCCACGCGCTTACAGAGGGCAACGGGCCGGCGGCAGCGGATGGCGAGCTCCACATCCTCGATCATCTGGCCCATGCTCATCTCCACCGTCACAAAGGCGCGCGCGGTGTCGGCCGCGGCGGCAAAGGCCTTTTTGGGGAACGGCCAGAGTGTGACGGGCCGCAAAAGGCCGGCGCGGATCCCGCGGGAGCGGGCGGCCAGGATCGCGTTCTTGGCAATGCGCGCGCACGCGCCGTAGGCGGCGACCACGATCTCGGCGTCGTCCAGCATAAAAGCCTCGTGGCGGGCCTCGTGGGTTTCGATCCGCGCGTAGAGGTCATAGCGTTTGAAATTGGTCCGCTCCAGTTCCTCCGGCTGGAGAAACAGGGAGTTGATGATGTTGTGCGGCCGCGCGCCGCCGGTGCCCGTGGTGGCCCAGTCCTTGGGCGGCAGATCGGGGGCGTCCGGTTTTGAGAGGGAGACGGGCTCCATCATCTGCCCCAGGATGCCGTCGGCCAGGATCATGGCGGTCATGCGGTAGCGGTCGGCCAGGTCGAAGGCGGCGTGGGTGAGATCGACCATCTCCTGCACGGAGTTGGGCGCCAGCACGATCATGTGGAAGTCGCCGTGGCCCGCGCCGCGCGTGGCGTGGAAGTAGTCCGCCTGAGAGGGCTGAATGCCGCCGAGACCGGGGCCTCCGCGCTGGATGTTGATGATCACGGCCGGCAGGTCGCAGCCGGCCAGGTAAGAGAGCCCCTCGCTCTTCAGCGCGATGCCGGGGCTTGAGCTGGACGTCATGGCACGCCGGCCGGCCGCCGACGCGCCGATGACCATGTTGATGGCGGCGATTTCGCTCTCCGCCTGGAGATACAGGCCGTCCACCTTGGGCATGCGGCGGGCCATATAGGCCGCGACTTCCGTTTGCGGCGTGATGGGGTACCCGAAGAAGAAGCGGCAACCCGCTTGAATCGCCGCTTCCGCAATGGCTTCGTTCCCCTTCATCAGTACTTTTTCCGTCATAGTCTCCCTCACTTTTCCACTGTGATGACCGTATCCGGGCACATCATCGCACAGAACGCGCAGGCGATGCAGGCGCTCTGGTCCACGATCGCGGCGGGATGAAAGCCGCGCGCGTTGAGCGTGTGCTCGGAGAGGGCCAGAATCTTTTTGGGGCAGGCCGACACGCACAGGGAACACCCCTTGCAGCGGTCGGCGTCAAACGTCACTTTGGGCATCGTGATCCTCCTTCTTTGTTCCCGGTTTTATAGAACCCACTCGGGCTTGTGAAAAATCTGCAACGGAAAGGGGTTCGGCACGAGGTCCGCCACCGCGGGCAGCAGATCCGCCCGCACGGCGGTCAGCGTGAGGGGCAGGCCTGTCTCCCGCGCGAGCGCCTCGGCGTGGGGCAGGGAGGCGGTCACATCCTCCGGCGTCGTCTCCGGGCCGAGATTCGCGTTGTTTACGATCCCGGTGAAGCGGAGGTTGCCGGCCGCCTCGATTTCCTCCATGACGGCGAGGGCGTCGCCGACGCGCCCCGTGAGCGGGCGGTAGGGGTTGATGACCCACAGCACGGCCCGGGCGGTCCGCAGCGCGGCGATCCGGTCGGCGTAACGGCCGAGTGCCAGCGCGCCCCGGTCGTCGCCGCCCACATCGACGACGGCGCACAGCGTGTCGTCGTCGAAGATTTGTCCCATCTCGGGAGGGACGGCGGGGGCGTCCAGATTGGAGCCCGCAAAAGGCGACGAGATCAGGCGAACGTCCGCCTCACGCAGCCAGGCGGCCGCGTCTTTGGCGCGGTAGTAAGGGTTTACGATGTCCAGGTCCGCCAACGCCACAGGCGCGCGGACCGCGCGCCACCGCAACGCCAAATTGACGGCAAGATGCGTCTTGCCGCTGCCGTAATGCCCGGCCAAGACGATGAGCCGCAGAGAAGAAAAATCCATCACAGCCTTGTGATCCCCCTGTTGATCCGAAAATGAAACGAAGAGACAGGTGAGTGATCGGGTGTCAAAAGCCCGAAAGAGGATCAATTTTCGCTTTTTTATCGCGGCGCCGGGCGCGAAAGCGGCGCCTCAGTCGAGGTAATGCTTCACGAGCTCTTGCAGAAGTTCGTCCCTGTCGATCTTGCGGATGAGACTTCGGGCGCCCAGATGGTTTGTGATGTAGGTGGGGTCCTCCGACAGCAGATACCCCACAATTTGGTTGATGGGATTGTATCCCTTTTCCTGCAAGGCGTTGTACACGGTGGTCAGGGTTTTTTTCATCTCCTTCGCGAGATCATCCGCGACGGTGAATTTGCGTGTATTGTCGTCCAAATCGGCCACCCCTTTCCATCGTCTGTCCGCAAACCGGCTGTCCGGCCCGCGGCTTCTTTAATCTATCGTACACAGCCGTTTCTGTTTTGTAAAGTTTTTTTTCGCGGAGCGCGCGTTTTTGCGCGCCGAACGCGGGGGGTCAGGCCCGCAGCGAGACCCCGAAAGCGGCCTGCAGCGCGTCGAGCGCGCGGCGCAGCAGCGCGTCGGCCTCCTCGTCGGTCAGGGTCCTGTCGCCGGCCCGCAGGGTCAGCGCGAAGGCCACGCTTTTTTGCCCGGCGGGGATCTGGCTGCCGGTGTACACGTCAAAGACGCGGCAGTCCGCCAGCAGCCCGCCGACGCTCTCGCGGATCACCGCCGCGAGTTCGGCCGCCGGCGTCTCGGCGGCGCACACGACGGCGAGGTCGCGCGAGACGGCGGGGAAGCGCGGCAGCGGCGCAAAGGTCTCCGCGTGCGTCCGCGCGGAGAGCACGGTCAAAAAGTCCAACTCGGCCGCGACGGTCCGTTGGGAGAGCCCGAAGGCCTCCGCCACCGCCGGATGCACCTCGCCCAGCACACCCAGTGTGACGCCGCCCGCGCGCACCTCGGCGCAGCGGCCCGGGTGATAAGAGGGCTCGCAGACCCGCGTGAACGAGAGATCCCGGACCCGCAGGCCGTCTAAGATTGTCTCCACCGCGCCCTTGAGCGCGAAGAAATCCCGGTCTCCGTACGCGCCCAGCGTCAAGATGGGGCGCTCTTCCGGCAGCGCGTCGCCGGCGGGCCGGTAGGTGTGCGCCAGCTCAAAAAACGCCACCTGTTTGTTGCGCCCGGCCTCGTTGCGCCCCAGCGCGTCCAGCATGGAGGAGAGGGCGGTGGTGCGCATGACGCCGGTGTCCTCTCCCAGCGGGTTTTCGATCCGCACGCAGCGGCGGCGCGCGTCCGACGCCGGGAAAGCCAGTTTGTCAAGCCACGAGGGGCTGACGAACGAATAGGTCAAAATCTCGCTGTAGCCCGCGGCGCGGCAGAGTGCCCGCGTCAACCGCTCACCGCGCTGTTTTTCGGTGAGCAGGCCGAGCGCCCCTCCGGGCAGCGGAGCCGACTCGATGATGTTGTAGCCATAGAGCCGGGCCGCCTCTTCGGCCAAGTCGGCCGTGCCCTCCACATCGGCCCGCCAGGACGGCACCGTCACCTCTTTGCCCCGCACGGAAAATCCGAGCCGGGTCAGATAGGAGACGATCTCATCGGCGGAGAGCCGCGTGCCCAGCAGGGCGTTGATCCGGTCGGGATCGAGCGGCAGCGTGCGGGGCGCCGTGTCCGCGCCGCAAATATCGATCCGCCCGTCGCAGACGGTGCCCGCGCCCAGCCGTTCGACCAGTTCGCAGGCGCGGTCGACGGCGGGGATGGTGGACGTGGGGTCGAGGCCCTTTTCGAAGCGGGACGAGGCGTCTGTGCGCATACCGAGCGTCAGCGCGGTGCGGCGCACGGAGGGGCCGTTGAAATTGGCGGATTCGAACACGATGTCGCGCGTCTCCTCCGTGATCTCGCTGTTGGCGCCGCCCATGACGCCGGCCACGCCGATCGGACGGTCGGCGTCGGCAATGAGCAGCATGGAGGGCTCCAGCGCCCGGGCCCGGCCGTCCAGCGTCTCCAATGTCTCGCCGGGCCGGGCGCACCGCACGACGATCCGGCCGGCCTCCAGGCAGGCGTAATCAAACGCGTGCATCGGCTGGCCGTATTCCAGCATCACATAGTTTGTGATGTCCACGATGTTGCTGATCGGGCGCACGCCGGCGGCGCGCAGGCGTTCCCGCAGCCAGCGGGGCGAGGGGCCGATCTTCACCCCGCGCACCATGCGCGCCGTGTAGCGCGGGCAGAGCGCGGCGTCTTCGACGGACACCGACAAAAGCGCTTCGATGTCGCCGCCGCCGCCCGTGACGGCGGGGTGGGGGAGAGTGAGTGGTTTGTCAAAGGTGGCGGCGCTCTCGCGCGCCAGGCCGATCACGCTCAGGCAGTCGGGCCGGTTGTTTGTGATTTCAAATTCCACGACGTGCCCCGTCAGCCCCAGGACCGTCCGGATGTCCTGCCCGGGCGTACCGGGTTCTTCGACCAAAAAGATGCCGTCCTCCCGCGCGTAGGGGAAGTCGTTCACCGTCAGCGACAGCTCCGACAAGCTGCAAAGCATCCCCTCCGAAGTGACGCCGCGCAGCGCGCCCGTGCGGATCTCCTTTCCGCCCGGGAGCCGCGCCCCGTCCAGCGCCACGGGCACCAGGGCGTCCGGCGTCACGTTGGAAGCGCCGGTCACGATCTGCACCGGGGCCGCCCGGCCCACCTCCACTTGGCAGACGGAGAGACGGTCGGCGTCGGGGTGCGGCGACACGGAGAGCACCCGCCCCAGCACCACGTTTTGGATCTCGGAGCCGAGCGCCTCCACTGTCTCCACTTTGGAGCCGGAGAGTGTCATCGCCTCCGCGTATTTTTCAGGCGAAACGGCCGTGTCGACAAATTCAGACAGCCATTCCAACGAAAGTTTCATGTTGCATCCATTCCTTCCCCGTTCGTGCGCCCCCGTTCGTGCGCTCTTGCCGCGAAGCGGCTGCGAAAAACAAGAATTTATGTTGCGGGCGCCCGCCCGCCTCAGCACGCTTTTGGGTCAAAACTGCGCGAGAAAGCGCATGTCGTTTTCAAACAAAAGCCGCATATCGTCTATGGAGAACCGGCCCAGGGTAATGCGTTCCAGCCCGATGCCGAAGGCAAAGCCGGAGTAGACGTCCGGGTCGATGCCGCAGAGCGACAGGACCTTCGGGTGCACCATGCCGCAGCCGAGCAGCTCGATCCAGCCCTCGCCCTTGCAGACGCGGCAGCCGGCCCCGTGGCACATGTAGCAGAGGATGTCCACCTCCGCCGAGGGCTCGGTGTAGGGGAAATGGTGCGGCCGAAAGCGCGTGCGCGTCTCGGCGCCGTAGATGGCCTTCATCAGCGTGTCCAGCGTGTGTTTGAGGTGGCCCATTGTGACGCCGCGGTCCACAACGAGGCCCTCGATCTGGTGGAACATCGGCGAATGGGTGGCGTCAACCTCGTCTTTGCGGTACACGCGGCCCGGCGAGATGATGCGGATGGGCGGGCGGTTGGCCAGCATGTGGCGGATCTGCACGGACGAGGTTTGGGTGCGCAATACGATGTCGTCCGCAATATAGAAGGTGTCTTGCCGGTCCCGCGCCGGGTGGTGCTCGTCTGTGTTCAGCGCCGTAAAGCAGTGCCAGGTGGTCTCCACCTCCGGGCCCTCGACCACGCCGAACCCCATGCCGAGAAAGATGTCTTTGACTTCGTCCAGCACACGCGTCATCGGGTGGATACGGCCCAGCGGCGGCGCCTGCCCCGGCAGGGTGACGTCGATGGTCTCCTCCAGCAGGCGTTCGGCGAGCTGCGCCCGCTGCAATTCCGTCAAACGCGTCTTGAGGAGGTCGTCGATCTCCTGCCGGATGGCGTTGGCGAGTTGGCCGACCACCGGCCGCTCCTCGGGCGACAGGCGGCCGAGCCGCGCGAGCTGCGACGTGAGCGCGCCCTTTTTTCCCAAAAATCGGATGCGCAGAGTCTCCAGTTCTTGTGGATCTCCGGCCTGTGCCAGCGCGGTGAGCGCTTCGCTTCGAATCTGCTGTAACGCCTCTTTCATAAACGTATCCCCTCTTGCAATGTACACCCGGGGTTTGTCCGCCGGGCACGGATCAGTGTGTGGGTTCGTAGCGGTCGAAAAGGCCCGTCTCCCGGCGCTGGTAGGCGCGGGAGAGCTGCCCCAGGCAGGCCTGGAGCAGACGGGCTTCCTCGGCCAATTCGGGAGGCACCCGCGCCGCGGCGGCCTCCACCAAAAAAGACTCCCGCTCCCGGTCGAAGATCGGCTGGCCAAGCATGGCGTTGACGCGCGCGATCTCCGCGGACAGATGCATTCGACAGGCAAACAGACCAAACAGGGCGGCGTCGATCTTGTCGATCTCGTTTCGCAAATCGTTCAGCGTAGGCATGGGACCTCCTCCCCGCCCCTCTCACAGGGCCGGACCACCACCCGTTCCGGGTCATAACGCTTTCCATTATAACGCTTTCTTCGCCCAGAATCCAGCCCCCAAAGAAAAAAACCGAAACGGCGCGCAGCGCCGACAAAAGCGCCCACCCACCAAAAAGCGACACCCAAGAACCCCAACGGCACACAGCGCCGACAAAAGAGCCCGCCCTTCAAAATGCGGCACACAAGAACCCTGGCGGCGCGCAGCGCCGACAAAAGAGCCCGCCCTTCAAAATGCGGCATACAAGAACCCCGGCGGCGCGCAGCGCCGACAAAAGAGCCCCGCCCTTCAAATTGCGGCACACAAGAACCCCCGCGGCGCGTAGCGCCGACAAAAGAGCCCGCCCTTCAAATTGCGGCACACAAGAACCCCGGCGGCGCGCAGCGCCGTTAAAAAGAGTCCGCCCTTCAAATGCGGCATAAGAACCCTGGCGGCGCGCAGCGCCGTCAAAAAAAGGCCACCCTTCAAATTGCGGCATTTGAAGGGTGGAAGAATAAAAGAAGAGAAAGGGTAGTGGGGTAAATTGTTTGAAACCTCTCCCAAATGGGAAGCTCCGATCTCACCTCATCATATGATTCCGCTTGCGCGGTGGCGGAGAGGCCTCGTCCGTACTGTACCATATCCGCACCGCCGGGTGCTACTACCCATATGGGTAGATTTTTCATTATATTACAGATATTGTAAATAGCCAGATTAAATTGGGAGAAATTCCCCACCCACAAGGGTAGGGAATTTCGTCAGCCGGAGAAAAAAGTCCGGCAGGCCGCCCACCATTCCAGGCATTTGAATTTGAGTACATACACTTCGTTCTTGCCGGTGATCAGATCCGTCTGCGAGGGTGTCAGCCCGCCCGTCAGCGCGGTCTGTGTGACGGTCTCACCGGAGGCCGCGAGACACAGAGGCGGGAAGACGACGCACCACCAATTTTGACCGCCGCCGTCGCCCAGGGTGATGCGCAGCGCCTCATACGAGCCGGCCGGCAGGGCAAAGCCGGGGTATGTCTTGGTGGGAAAGAACATGTCGGTAAATTCCGCGCGTGCGGGCAAGTCGAAACCCTCCGCGCGCAGCACCGCGCGCGCCTCGTCCTCCAGCGCGGGCAGATGCGCCCGCAGCCGCACGGCGGCGTCCGCCGGGTTGGCGGCGTCGGCGACCAGCGGCGCCGCGTAGGCGAGCACCCTGTCCCGCACCTTCAGTTTCACGGCCTGGTCCGCCGGGTCGTCTGTGTGGGCCACGACGTGCAGCCGCAGCACGCGGTTCGACAGCGCCGCGGCCTCCCGGTCCAGCAGATGCCCTGCCGCCACGGCCAGCGTGAGGCCGACGGCCAGCGCGATCTCCCAAGGGCGCGCCCTCGTGTGACGTCTCATAAAAAAATCCCCCGTTTCACATCTGTCCTCTCAGATCTTCTCTGAAAGTATGGACAGACGCCGGGGGGTTTTATACCGGCGCGTCGTACGCCGTGCCCGGACGGTTCGCCGCCTGCGCCGAACACATCAAAGCTACCGCGTGACAGCCGGCGCGTCGTCGTCGGAGACGGCGGCCAGCGGCCGGGCGAGGAAGGTTTCCGGGTAACAGGCGCGCAGAGTCTCACAGACGGCGCGCGCCGTGTCCGGGTCGGAGAACAGGCCGTACACGGTGGGGCCGCTGCCGCTCATCAGTGCGCCCAGCGCGCCGGCGTCGAGCAGCGTGCCGCAGATGTCCGCGATCTCCCGCTGCCCGTGGGGGACCGAGGAGGAGAGCACGTTAAACAGCCGCTGAGACAGCGCGCGCAGGTCGCCTTCCCGCAGCGCGCGCAGCGCGCCGTCGTGGTCCGGGTGCCAGAGGATGCGGGTTGCGGTCACGCGGGAGAAGACCGTGGCCGTCGAGAGAGAAAACGACGGTTTGCACAGGACGATGTGGCAGTCGGGCAGCGGGGGGAGAGAAGTCAGCCGCTCACCGCGCCCTTCGGCCAATTGGGTGCCGCCGCGCACACAGAAGGGCACGTCGGACCCCACCCGGGCCGCCAGCGTCTCCAGGTCGCTATGCGACAGCCCGGCCTGAAAAAAACGGTTGAAGAGACGCAGCGCCGCCGCCGCGTCCGCGCTGCCGCCGCCCATGCCGGACCCCACGGGGATATGCTTCTCCAGGTGGAGGTGGAGGCCGGGCGGCGTGAGTCCGCTGCGGGCAAAGAACGCCGCCGCCGCCGCGCGGACCAGATTGCGCCGGTCGGTCGGCAGAAAAGAGAGATTCGACGTGACGCCGAGGCCGGGCCGTTCCCGCCCGGTGAGTGTGAGCTTGTCACAGAGGGAGACGGACTGCATCAGCGTCCGCAGGTCGTGGAAACCGTCCGGACGCCGCCCCAACACATCCAGTGTCAGGTTGATCTTGGCCGGCGCCCGCTCCGACATGACCGCCATAAAACTCCTCCCGCACAAGAAAATCGGATGAAAACCCGAAAGCTTTCACCGCGTCACATCATAATATGCGCTGTGTGTCGTATGTCCAAATGCGAAAATTGCGGTTTTCACATAACCAAAAAGGGGCGCCGGGCGCCCCTGCATACGGAAACGGTTATAGATCTTTCACATACCCCTCGTTGCCGGCGTAGTAATAGGGGACAAAAGATTTTTGGAAGGTCTCGAGAGAGGTGGGCCGCCCAAACAGGTACCCCTGCAATTTGTCGACTTTCAGGTCGCGCAGGGCCTGGTACTGCACCTGTTCCTCGACGCCCTCGGCGCAGATCACCCGCTGGAGGCTGTGCGCCAGCTCCACGATGGTGGAGACAAAGGATTTGTTGTACCCGGTGTCGGCCACGCCCTTCAAAAAGGAGCGGTCGATCTTGATCTCGTCGATCGGGAGCGTTTGCAGGTGGCTGAGGGACGAATAGCCCGTGCCGAAGTCGTCGAGCGCGATCCGCACGCCTCTGTTTCGCAGGGATTGCAGGATTTCGCAGGCCTCACCCATGTTGTTGATGACGGAACTCTCCGTGACCTCCAGCGAGAGATTGCCCGGCGCGAGCGAGAAGCGGTCCAATATGGTGAGGATCCGCTCGGGGAGCATCCGGTCGAGCAGCTGATGCGCGGAGAGGTTTACATTGATCAAAAAAGTCTTGTCGGTGTTCAGGTGAACCCACTTCGAGGTCTGGCGCACCGCCGTCTCCAGCACCCACAGCCCCACGCGGCTGATGAGACCGGACTTTTCGAGCAGAGGGATCACACGGGCCGGCGGTATGTAGATGCCGTCCGGCGTCTGCCAGCGCAGCAACGCCTCGGCGCCGGTGCACTGCCGGTTCTTGGCGCCGACGATCGGCTGGTAAAACACTTGGAACCCGTGGAAATTGTTTTCCACCGACTGGTGCAGCAGCACGTCCAACTCCAACTGCTGCATATATGTGTTGCGGTCTTCGATGGTAAAATAGGAGTAGCCGTCCCACAGTTTGGCCTTGGCCTTGCTGAGCGCGACGTCGGCGCATTTGAGCAGTTCATCGACGTTGCGCCCGTCGTCCGGGAAGCAGGCGGCGCCGATGGAGAGGAAGTAGCGCACGCGCTGGCCGCAGACGAGGAGCGGCTGTTCGGAGATCTGTAAAAATTCCTCGGCGAATTTGTCCACCGCGGCACGGCGCGACCAGGGCCACACCGCCGCGAACTCATCGCCGCCGAAGCGGTAGAGCCGCGCGAGCTGCGGCAGCTTGTCCCGCATCAGCGCGGCGAACTCCGTCAGCATCATGTCGCCCAGCGAGTGGCCGTACATATCGTTGATATTTTTGAAATTCTTGATGTCGATGATGATGATGGTGCTCTGGATGCTCTGGTTCATGAGCTCCTTCATGTCGCTGTAAAAAGAGAGGCGGTTTGGCATACCCGTCAGAGGGTCAACGAGAAACGGCCGCCGGGACGACTGCGCGCAGTTGTCCATCTCGCCCTGCGCGGCGGCCGTGAGCTCCTCGGCGATGTTGTGTACGCAGCCGCACAGCAGCAAGGGCTTTCCGTTTTGCAGATGCAGACCCTCGCCGGTACACCGCACCCACAGATAGCCGCCCTCGCGCGCCGGGAGACGGAAATCGCAGGAGAGGCGCGGTGTCTGCCCCGATTCAAACCGGCGCAGAGCGCCCAGCCAGACGTCGAGGTCGTCGGGGAAGATCACATTGGAAAAACTCGAAACCGGCGTCCATTCGACCGAGGGGAGCGCAACTATCTCCAGGCACTCCTGCGAAAAGGTCAGGGTGTCTGTTTCGTAATCGAGTACAAAATGGCAGGCGGAAACGGCGCCGGCAATCAGGCGCCATTTGACAAGGTCAAAATCCTGCCCGGCAAAGCGCGTCGACGAGCTGCATATCGTCTTCAATGTACCAGGCCTCCAGTATACGAGCGGAGGGAAGAATTGTAAAATATCCGCAAAACTCTCCGCAGAGGCGACCGCGGATATAAAATACAGTTAAATTATATCGACTTATCGCCCATATTGCAACCATGTCTGTCCGGCCAATATTCTAAAAACAGATAATACGCACAATTTTGACACGCGCGCGAATCTGCCGGAAAAGGATGAAATTGTAATATGTGGGAATAGTTTTTGATTTTTGTGAAAAATAAAAACTATATTTGACAAATTTTTATATATAAATTTTTTTATGTCACGCGAATTGACACGTTTCCAGAAACTTCTGAATGAATTTTTATCAAAATCGTAAATTTTGAGGGATTTGGAGTTTCTTTTTTACAAATGTACGGCCATGACGTCCCATCTGCCCGATATGGCGGACGGGACGGCATGGCCGAATAAAAGCGCATATATCAATCCATGATGCCGGAGGCGCCGCGGCATCCGGCCTATGGGCGATCGGGCGTATCTTGCGGCCTATAGACGGTTTTGGCGTGCGGCGGAAAGAATTCGTCCACCGGAAATTGGATGCGCTGGAACAGCTCGCAGGGGGAGTCGTCGAGGGAACAAATGGATTCTTTTTCGGGCACGCAAAAGTCATAACTCGGGATGATGAGCTGGCTGTCGCGTTCCAGGCGAATGATAGAAAATTGCCCCAGCGTGACGCAGATGAACGGCCGCCTGCTTTCGTTTACCAATTCGCCGTCGAAGAATCCGCAGATAAACGGGGGAATGTCGCACAGCCTGGCGCAGTGGCAGGGCGCGGGGGGGCAGGGCGCAGGGTGGCAGGGCGGGGGCGGGCAGCAGGGGTCCACCAGTTTGGCGTCGAGCAATATGGGGTCCACCACTTCGCAGACGGCGGTCGGCAGGTTGGCGGAGCGGACCACTTCCTCGTCCGTGCAACACAGCGTCATTTTGGAGCTGAAGATCTTCGCGTTGCCCTCGCTGCCAAACAGGATCACGCGCTTGTCGAAAGTGCCGAGGCCCGTCACTTGGATGGGTTTGCCGATGCAGGTGAAGACGTATACGGAGATGCGGTAGAAAAACCTCACGTCCACGGCGTAAAAACCTTTGTTGAACGGGATGGGCTCTACATCGATGTAGACCCAGAGTAAATTGGCCTGGCCGCATTTGATGTTGACGGCCTGGTCGATGATCTCTTGTGCCTCGCAGGTGGTGTAGAGACGGACGGATTCCACACAGTCCCTGTCTTTGCAGGCGTCGTAGATTTTGTTCGTGTGGATGCACACGGCCTCTTTGACGGTGTCGGCCGTCGTGATGGGCCCGGGGATGAATGTATCGGCCATATCGCGCTTACCTCCCATGTCACAGATTGAAATGTGGCGTTATCGCTCTTATGCTATGCCGTGGGCGTCTGGAGGGTGCATAGCAAAAAGGCCGTGGACGCGTAAAGCGTCTACGACCTCATACGAAAAGGCGAAATGGGAAAATCGCGCCTATACGGCGCGCGGCGCGATGCCTATTCGGGGGACAAGGGCGTTGCTGTCGTCAAAATACAAGGGCACCATCTGCGACTTCGTATATTTGGCGATCTCCTTCAGCCGGGAGGCGTCAAAAGGTGTGAAGAAGGTGTAAGACACGCCGTGCTGTTTGGCCCGGCCCGTGCGGCCGATGCGGTGCAGGTAATATTCGTTTTCGTTGGGGATGTCGTAGTTGAACACGGCGTCGACGCCGCTGATGTCGAGGCCGCGCGCCGCCACGTCTGTGGCCACGAGCATGTCGAGCCCGCCCTTGCGGAAGGTGGTCATCACGCGTTCGCGCATACTCTGCTGAATGTCTCCGTGGATGCAGTCGGCCCGGCAGCCTTTGGCCACCAGGTTTTTGGTCAGCCGGCGCACCAGATGTTTGGTGTTGCAAAAGACAATGACTTTGTGGTAGTGCTTGGAGCGGATCACGCGGAGCATGTCGTCCGTCTTGTTGCCGCGCACTTCGATGCTGTACTGCTCGATAGGCGGTTTGTCGTCTTCGACCTCCTGCACACGGACTTCCACCGCGTCTTCTTTTTGGTAGACCCAGGCGATGTCCATGACCTCGCGGGAGATCGTGGCCGACATGAGCGCGAGATGGCGGCGGTTCTCCGTCCTGTCTAAGATGCGGGTGACGTCCCGGACAAAACCCATGTCGAGCATCCGGTCGGCCTCGTCCAACACGACCGTGTGCGCGCAGTCCAGCCGGATGGTGTGCCGGTCGAGATGATCTTTGAGCCGGCCGGGCGTGGCCACGACGATCTGCGGGTACTGTTTCAGCGCTCTGATTTGGATGTCGATCTTCTGCCCGCCGTAGATGGCGACGGTGCGGACGCCCTGCAGATAGAGGGAGAGTTTGCGGATCTCGTCACAGATCTGCAGCGTCAGCTCCCGCGTCGGGCAGAGGATCAGCGCCTGGATGCATTTGTCGTCCGGGTCGATGTGCTCGAGGATGGGGATGGCAAAGGCGATGGTCTTGCCGGTACCCGTGGGGGCCTTGGCGATGATGTCCTTCCAGTCGAGGAGCGCCGGGATGGTCTCGGCCTGCACGGTGGTCATGACGGACAGGCGCTGCCGCTGCAACGCGCGAAGGATTCCCTCCGATACATTCAGTTCTGAAAAAGTTGTAATACTGTGTTCATCCTTTCTGTGTGGGCGGTGGATATACGCATACAAGCCCAGTATAGCACAAGGCGGGAAAAAATGCAAATCGGGCAAAGAGGCGGGAAACTTTCACGCCGGAAGGGGGTAGCCTCACGCCTTGCCGTCGGGCGGCGGGTCGGGGAGGAGGTACGCGCGAAGCGCGTCGACGGAGTAGAACACGCGGTCCGGTTTGGCCGCGAGAACGTCCGCCTCTTGAAGCAGGCTGCTCCACAGCGCGGAGAAGGCCGGAAGGCCCGCCCGGCGCGCCGAAACCACATCGTGGGCGGTGTCGCCCACATAGGCGGCCTCATCGGGCCGCAGCGCGAAGCGCGCCAGTACCGCCCGCATACCCTCCGTCTTCCGCTCCCCGGTGGGGGAGCCTGTCTCCACCATGTCAAAGACGTCCTCGAGAGACAGGCGGCGCAGGGAGATCAGGCAGCTCCGCCGGCCTTTGCCGGTCACCAGAGCGAGCAGGAGCCCCCGGCGCTTCAGGTCGGCGAGCAGGGCCCGGATGCCGTCGAAGGGGGCGGGGTAACGCGCGTGAAGCGCCTCGTAGCAGGCCAGATAGTCGCGAACGCCCCGGTCGTAGTGTTCCGGGATCAGCGCGCGGATCGTGCCCTCCTCCGAGGGCCCGAAGGTGGCCACGATCTCCGCGTCCGAGATGGGCCGGCCGGCCAGCGGCGCGATGGATTGCCGAAAGGCCTCGATACACAGGGGCAGTGTGTCGCAGATGGTTCCGTCGAAGTCGAAGAGTATGGCTTTGCGCATGGATGATTCCTCCCGTCGGCTGCGGGTCGGCGTCGGATGGGCGTCGGATGGGCGTCGGGCGGACGGACGCCCCCCCGCGAAAAGAGCCGGTCCGCACGGCTTTTATTATAGCAGGAGCCGTGCGCTGTTGTCCAGTGTCCGCGGCGCGAGGGAAATGGGAAAATATGGATAGTCCCCCGCCGCGATATGCGGCGGGGGACTTTGCGATCCCAAGCAGGGCGCGGGGCGCCCGGCGGGTCGGAGGTCAATCGAGCTCTCCGGAATACATGAGAGAGAAATCGTCGTACCAATACCAGGAACCGCCGCCCGTGGTGGCCCGAATGCCGATGCGCGCCGTGCCGGTGGTGATGGGCACATTGGCGATGATTGGATGCTGCCAGTTTTGCCAGCCGGAGGCGGTGACGGTCTGCACGGTGGTCTCGCCGCCCGTCTCGATGAAAAGCTGCAACACGCCGGCGCTGCCGCTCGTTTCGCCGTGGACCCAGCAGTCCAGCGTATATCGGCCGGCCGGGATGTTGTTGATGGTCTGATGGGTCTCGTGAGAGCCCGCGCCGGAGGCGGAACGGTAGTAGTTCACGGCGGCGGAGCCGCTGTGCGCGTTGCTGGCCTCGCTTTTCCGGGAGGCCTCACTGGTGCTGAAGACCCAGCCGCCGGCGGACTCAAAGCCCGGGTTGGCCACGAGGTTCACGCTGTTTACCGTGATGCGCGCCCGGGCGCGGATGTCCGTGCCGTCGACGGTGCCGAAGACAGAGAAGCCGCCCGGCTGGGTGAGCAGGGAGGGGTCGTAGTCGTCCCAGACCACGGCGAGGCTTTCGGCAACGGTTTCGCTGTAGCGCGCCGTGACCGTTTCGGGCAATGGGAGAGAGGAGGTGCCCGGGTTCACGGTGAGGGCGACGTCATCGATGGAGACGATGGTCAGCACCGTGATACGCGCCCGGGCGCGTATGTTCGTCTCCGCGACGGCGCCGAGGACGACGAAAGAGCCGGCCTCATCCAGCAGGGAGGGGTCGTAGTCGTCCCAGACAACGGCCAGATTCTCGGCGTCTGTTTCGCCGTAGCGCGCCGTGACCGTTTCGGGCAGCGCCGGCGTGACGCCGAGCTTGGTCTCGATGACCACGTCGTCAAGGCCGACGATGGTCAGCGCGGCGGCGTCGGCCAGCGGCGTCAGTGTGTCGGCGCGCCATAAGAACGCGCGCGCCGCGCCGTCGGGGGCAAAGCGATCCGTCGTGAGCCGGCCGTACGCGACGGCGCCCGCAGCGACGGTGAACGTCTCCGTTTGGATGTCCGTGAGCCGGCCGGCCGCGTCGTAGAGGGCGAGAACGCTCACCACATCGGCGGGGGTGGCGCCCTCGTTGCGCACGGCAAAGGAGGCCGCGGCGGTTTGACCGTCTTTGGACAGGGACACCGTGCCGGTGACGGGGCCCTCCGCGGCGGGGTCATACACCGAGCGCGGGAGGTCCGGCGTGACCAGCGTGAGGGAGAGGTCATCGACGTTGAAGAAGTTGCTGACGGTCATGTTGCCGTAAAAACCGAGCGTCAGACGGCCGTTTGTCACGTGGATGTTTCTGATGGCCATAGGACGCCAGTCGCTGGACGAGGTGCCCTGGTCGGGGTACTTGCCGGGGTCGCCCAGGAAGTCTTCGACAAGGGTTTCGCCGCCGTAGTTCTCCACGTAGGCGTACAGTTCCAGCGGCGGCGCGGTGCCGTCGCCCTGCCCGTACAAGATCCAGCCCTCGAGGTCGTAGAGCCCGTCCGGAAGCCCCTGCACGGTCTGCACCAGTGAGGCGGAGTAGTCGGCGTCCAGCCAGAAGGTCCCGCGCTTGTTGCCCGCGCCGTGCACGTCGGCGGCGTTTGAGCGCTGTTCCGCGTAACTCGCGCTGCGGGTGGTGACGGGGAGCTTCTGCCACCCCGGGAAGTCGTTGGGACGGTTGCCGGAGGGGTTGTCGGTGCGGAGCGATTCGAAGCTCGGGTTTGTCAGTACATTGCGCCCGGCGCCGGCGTCGGCCGCCGCCGAGGTCCATCCGTACGCCTCAAAGGCCGCGATGCCGGCGGTGCCGCGCTGGATGATACGGAGGTGCCGCGCCCGGCCGAGGGAGAGGTCGCTCAAGTTGACGGAGCCGGTCTGCGCGCCCTCGAAGTACTTGTAATAGTCCACGCCGTCCGGAGAACTGAGCAGCAGGTATTCGTGGGGCCCCTCGTCCGCCCAGACCAGTTTGAAGCCCGACACATGGAAGTCGCCGCCCAAGTCGATGTCCAGATATTTTCCGGGGCCGTCCGGCTGCCAGAATGTTGCGTCGTCTCCGTCGTTTGCGTTGAAATCTTTATGGCCCGGCAGGGCGGCGCTGTCGGTGCGCACCGTCTTGCCGAGCGCCAGGTCCGCCGCCGGCCGGCCGAACACTTTGAAAAGGCTGAATGACATCGGCGCGGTGTCCCGCGCGCTCGTGATGCGGACATAGCGCGCGTCCACGGGCGCCGGAAGGACGTCCACGGACTCTTGAACGGCCGTGACGTTGCGGGATTTGTTCAGCACGGTTTGCCAGGTCCGGTTGTCCGTGGAGGTCTCCAGTTTGAATTTATACGCGAATTCCTGCGCCCATAAGATGTCGATCGTCGAAACGGTGCAGTACCCGCCCAGGTCCACCGTCCAGGTGTGGCCGGCGTTCGCGTCGGGCGCCGTCGCGAAGGCGTTGGGGTCGCCGTCGTTGCCGTAGGCCGCCGAACTGCCCTCCGCGAGGGCGCTGGCCCAGGACAATTTCCCAAAGGCGAGGTCGGTTTCGTCCGCCGCGGAGGCCTCCGCCCCGAAGACATAGACCTCGGCAACGGAGAACGGCGTCTCCTCCGCACCGGTGAATAGGATTCTGAGGAACTGTCCGGTTTTGGACGGGGTGAAGGAGAAGTCGGTTGTCTCCTCCGCGCCGGCGGCCTCCGTGCGGTCGATGACGTTGCGCCACGCCGTGCCGTCGTCGGAGAGCAGGATCCGGTAGCGGTAGGCGCGGGCCTCGCCCCAGAGGATCTGAAGCCGCGAGATGTCGATGCGGCGGCCCAGGTTCACCTGCCAATACTGGCCCGCGTCTCCGTTTGCGGCCAGCCACGCGTCGTCGTCCCGGCCGTTGTTGGCCCGGCCGGCGGTTGTGTTGTTGGAGCTCGCGCCGGCCGGCCGGCCCCTGGCCACGCCGTAGTCCTTCCCGGGCTCCGGATCTTCCTCCGGTACGGCGTAGTCGGGCACGGCCGCGCTCTCGATGGACAGCGTGTTCGACGCCGAGAGGCCGGGCGATGTGGCCGAGACCGTGATGTCGGACGCGGTGTGCCCGGCCACCAGCCACACGGAGACCTGGCCGCCCCGCACGGTTGCCGTCTGGCTTCCCAGCGTGTCGCCGCCCAGGATCTTCGCGTCGCCCGTCACGTGCAGCGTGACCTGTGTGGTGCTGTCGTTTGTGACGATGTGTCCGTTTGTGTCGAGCAGGTCGATGTAGACGAGGCGCGCGTCGCCGCCGTCGGCCGTGAGCGGCGTGTCGGACTGGAAGCGAAGCCGCAGACCGGCCTTGTCCGCCGGGGTGGCCACGGTGTGCTCGGCCACGATCTCATCGCCGATGTAGGCGACGGCCCGCAGTGTTTTGGCGCTGTGGTCGGCCAGCGTAAAGGTAAACGGCGGATGTTTTGTGGCGGCGTAATCTTTTGTGAGGGCGTAAGAGGTGGTGCGCCCCGTGCCGGAGCCGTTGTCGTTGGGCCGCCGTGTGTCGGGGGTCCTGACGCCTTGGGAGACGCCGTCCGCGAACAGCTCGACGCGCTCGGCGTTTGAGTAGACCGGCACATCAAAACGCGCGCTTGAGGTTGTGTCGAACCAGCGTGTCGCGATGTGGACCATCGGGCCCGAATGAACGCCGTAAATCCCAGAAAATTCCAAATTCGGATCGCGCTGGCTCTGCGCGTAATAGTAGGCGTATTTGGGAAGGCGATACATATCGACAATGCCGCAGTTGGTGGCCCGCGTAGAGGTGCGGCCGCCGGACCCTGTGATCGGGTTGCCGGAGCCGAAGCCGGAGTAGTCCTGCCACACCCAGTAGAAGCCGAAGGTGGCCCGGCTCGCCTGGTAGCGGTCCAGCGCGGCCTGGAAGTTCGCGACCGCCTGCCGCGGCCAGTCCTCCGTCGGGTACTCGCGGACGATGCGCGTCGTGGAGTAGTCCCCGCCGTACTGCCAGTCGCCGTATTCGTAGAAGATGTTGGGGGAGCCGTTGCTGATGCTTCCGAGGTTGTTCGAATGCACGTAGGTCACATCGTAGGACGCGCGGTTGCCGTTGGTGCCGCCCGTTGTGATCATCTGCTTGGTTGGGAACTCCGCCCGCGCGCGGGTATTCATCGTGCTCATGAAGTCGCTGTTGGCGGAGGACTCGTTTGGATACAGCTCCCAAAGCACGACGGAGGGGTGGTTGCGGTCGCGCCGGATGAGATCCATAGCCTCCTTGTACATGTTGTTTTTGAATGTGTCGTTGTTGGAAAAATTCTGCCAGCCCGTGATGGGGTTTTGCACCATGACGCCGAACTCGTCGCAGGCGTCGTAGAACGCCTTTTGGTAGGGGTAGTGCGAGGACCGGATGAAGTCGAACCCCGCGTCTTTGATCAGCCGCACCTCCGCCCGGACGGCGTCCTCCGGCACGGCGAAACCGACCATGCCGATCTCCTGGTGGGTGTTGGTCCCGAGACCTTCAAACGGCGTGTCGTTGATGAGGATCTGACCCTTGGCGGCGGCGGTCACGTTGGTGAACTGCACCTTGCGAAAGCCCGTCTTGGTGGTGACTTCGTCCGCCGGGATCCCGTCCACAAGGACGGTGGAGACAAGGGTGTAGAGATGCGGGCTGTAGGGGTGCCACAACTTGGCGCCCTGGAGCGCGCCCGTCTGCGTAAACTGATGGTCGGCGCCGGCGGCGAGGGTTTGCGCCTCCGTCGTCCGGGTGAACACGGCGGTGCCGCTCCCGTCCAGCAGTTCGCTCTGCACAGACACGCTTTTGGGCGCGTCGCCGTCATTTTTCACGTGGGTCCCGATGAAAAAATCCACGTCGCCGGTAAATTCGGTCCTGACGCCGTTTTTCTCCGTATACCGGATGTTGGTGATGCCGATGTTCGTGTCGGCGCTGTCTGTGCCGGCGTGGATGAACACCCCGCCGCTCGCCGCCTTTTCGGCGAAGACAGGGTCCGTGATGTGGACAGGGTCTGTGACGATCAGCTGCGCGCTGCGGTACAGGCCCCCGTGATATTGAAAGTCCCGGTTGCCCGCGCCCGGCGCCCAGGCCGAGTTGTGGCGCGTGTCGATCCGCACCGCGAGGGTGTTCGAGAGATCGTCTCCCACGGCGGCAAAGCCCGTAATGTCGAACATAAAGCCCATAAATCCGCCGTTGTGGACGCCGACCTCGACGCCGTTTACATAGACGGCGGCGGTCTGCATGGCGGCGCCGAAGTCGAGGAAGATCCGCTTGCCTTCAAACGAGGAAGGAATGGTGAATGTCTTCCGGTACCAGGCGACGCCCAGATAGGCCGCGATATTTTCGTAGGTCACATAGTCGATGCTGTGCGGCAGGGAGACCCGCGCCCAACCGGCGTCGTCAAAGTCGACGCCCTGGGCCGTGCTGCCGGCATCGCCCCGATAAAAACGCCAGCTGTCGTTAAAATTGACTTCCACCCGCCCGGGGATCACATCGACCGCGCGGGCCGCCGGGGGGAAGACGGGCAGAGCCACCGCCAGAACCAAAAGCGCGGCGCACAACCGCCTGAAACTGTGTCGCATGTATACCGCCTCCTCAAAATAATCGCGGCCCGAAGTGACGACACACCGCCGAACCGCGTGGCAGCCATATCCGAAATATACCACGAAGTGGCACATTCCACACAAAGCCGCCCAAAAATGCAGAGTAATTCTATCAAAATCCCCATCGCTTGTCAAGGTGTTTGGAGGATAAAAAAGAGCCGCCGACCATCCCGAAGAACGGCCGGCGACCCTTTGTGTGCCGCACATATTTTGGGGTTTACGTCGGGGCAGCGGCTTCGCCTTACCACGCCGCCGCGCCGCTTGGCTGTCCGCAACGGTTTTGCAGGCGGTGTGTGTGCCCGTTCTTTTCGGCGTGGCCCAGAAGGTATAGGAAGGCGTGGGTCGGTATGCGGTATACGCCTCGGCCTGTCTGGAGCTCGCCGAAATCGTCGTCGCGCTTGGTCACCACCAGCGTGCTGCTTGCGGAGGCGGATTCGGAGACAATGAGCGACTTCTCGTCCAGAGAATACTGTTCCCGGTATTTGACATCCACCAGAATGCGATGTGTCCGATACGTCACTACGATGTCGATTTCGCCGCCCTTTCCGCTCTTCCTGTAATAACCGATGTCGGCGGTTGGGCGTGAATAAAACGACGCGATGTGCTTGTATACGGCGGTTTCGGCCATGATGCCCATTTCGGTGGGATTTGTCAGTAGATCCTCCTGCATGACGATCGCGTTTCGGATGGCCGCGTCGGCAATATAGATCTTGGGCTGCGCTTTCAGCACCTTCTTGCCGCGCAGGTCGATGGGTTTGCTGACATAAATCAGATTCGCGCTCTCCAGGTATCGGATGTATTTTTCAACTGTGGGCCGCGTGACGCCGCGCAGTTCTTTTGCGATGGCATCCATGTTGATGATGTTTGAGGAATGGTAGCAGAGGTACAGGAAAATCCGCTCCAGGTCCACAATACTGCGGATGTTGTAGAGAGAAGGTATGTCCCGCTTGAGGACTTTGTCCACCACGTCTTCCCGCATCACGCGCTGGGAAAAAACATCGTCTTTGGACAGGGCCGGTTCCGGGAATCCCCCGACCGTCAGATAGCGGTAAAAATGCCGTTGCAAGGCAGACAATTTCTGAAAGACCATCGTCTGCTCCTGCCGGGAAAGTTTCTTCAGTGCGAACGGTGTGAGATCGGGCGCGAGCGCCGGCGTTTCAATGTGCAGCAGCGCGCAGTATTCATAAAAGGTCAGCGTCGGTATCGGCAGTACGCTCCACCGGCCGACGCCGCTTTCCTGTGTTTTCTCCACCAATACGGAGCTGGCTGAACCGGTGGCGACCGCCTTGCACTGCGGATTTGTGTCGTACAATGTTTTGAGCCATGTGTCCCAATCCGCCGCGTACTGTATTTCATCAAAGAAATAATATACATCGTCGTCGGGGTACAGGGTTTGGTGAAATGCGTCTAAAATCGCATCAAACCGACACAGTTTGAGAAGCGGATGGTCGAACGAAATATACACGATCCGCTGCGGCGCAACGTCCTGCCGGAGCAGGGTGTCTATCATCTGGTACATGATGGTGCTCTTGCCGGTCCGGCGTGCGCCTGTGAGCAGCACGATCCGCCGGATGTCCGGATGTCGCATGATCCGCATCCCCTCAAAATACGCAAACCGCTTGGTCGGCTTGGCAAAACTTTCGGTGATGCGCCCCGTCTTCCACCACGGGTTCGTGGAGGACAAAACCTTGAGCAAATTTTCGCTGCTGGTGAGCATAGAACATCCCTCCTGAGAGTATTGTAAACTGTATTTTCTTATTTGTCAATTATAATATAAATATAATTTAATTAAATTACTGAAATAAGAAAATCTGCGTGAGATGCGTTTGTTCAGCGTGATCGTTACATATGGCGCAAAAAATATTTTGCGCCGCGGTGTTTGGTATTTCTAACACATACGATGCCTCCGGAAGAGAGATGCCGGATGCGCCCGAACCGGTTGCGCGGCAGGCTGTTGCGCGGATCGGCGGTTCCTTTGAAAATGAGAAAATATCGATGCGAAAAAGTCCGCCGAGCTGCTTGGCGCGCCCTTGACAGGTGCGAAAACTTTTGCTATAATACG
>JAIRTA010000119.1 GCA_031255175.1 Oscillospiraceae bacterium
GTCGAAATATATTCCCGGGAATGGCATCCCGGGAATCCTTTACAAACTTTTTTTCTGTGTATTATAGGGGCAATCATTACAATTGTCAAGGAGCTCTGGCAGAGATATGTGCGGAACAAAAAACCCCTGCCTGCGGAAAACACTTGATTACAAAGGACGGATCTCTGTGTTGGAAAAAGTTGGAATGTCCGCCTTTTCGAAGCAGCCTGTCTGGTCGCTGTCGGGCGGGCAAAAACAACGCACGGCGATCGCGAGAGCGCTGATCAACGAACCGAATCTCATCTTGGCCGACGAACCCACAGGCGCGTTGGACGAGAAGACAACCGGTGACATTATGCAATTGTTTACAAACCTGAACCAAATGGGGCATACGATCGTCATCATCACGCACGACCCCGTCGTCGCGCGTTCGTGTTCGCGCGTGCTGGCCATGCGCGACGGCGTTTTGGCCGCCAACGCGTAACCCTTTTGGGCGGACACAAGGCCCGCCCCTACATTGGGTTTGTGAATAATTGTCAATTGTCAATTCTCAATTCTCAATCTCGCTCTCGCGTGTTGTTGGGGTAATTTTCTTTTTCTTTGCGTTTCCCTCTTGACAAGTGGCGCTGGGGTTTGCTATATTGGATTATGTCGTCAGCAAGGGCGCTGTGGGCGGTTCGCCCACGGCGTCTCGTTTTTTATCTTGATCGTGAGAGGAAGGGATTATGTATGGCGGACTTGGCACAGACGTTTGGCAGCATGGTATTTGGTGACGAGGTTATGCGGCGGAAGCTGCCGAAGGACATCTACAGGTCGCTGCAACGCACGATCCGAGAGCGCAAGCATCTCGATCTCGACGTGGCGAACGTGGTCGCCAGCGCGATGCGGGACTGGGCCTGCGAAAACGGGGCGACCCATTTTACGCACTGGTTCCAGCCCATGACCGGCACCACGGCGGAGAAGCACGAATCCTTCATCGAGCCGGACGGCACCGGCGGCGTCCTTGCGGAGTTCTCCGGCAAAGAGCTGATCCGCGGCGAACCGGACGCCTCCAGTTTCCCGACGGGCGGCATCCGCGCCACCTTTGAGGCGCGCGGTTACACCGCGTGGGACCCGACCTCCTACGCCTTCCTCAAGGGGAACGTGCTGTGTATCCCGACGGCGTTTTGCTCTTATTCCGGCGAGGCGCTGGACAAAAAGACGCCGCTGCTGCGGTCCATGCAGGCCGTGGCCAAGCAGGCCGTGCGCGTATTGACGCTTTTGGGCGACCCCAACCCGCCCTCCGTGATCACCTCCGTGGGCGCGGAACAGGAATATTTCCTCATCGACGCGAGCATCCTCGACAAGCGCCCCGACCTGCTCTACTGCGGCCGCACGCTGTTCGGCGGCCGGCCTCCGAAGGGGCAGGAGCTGGACGACCACTACTTCGGCACCATCAAACCGCGGGTCGCCGCCTTTATGGCGGAGCTGGACGAGGAACTCTGGAAACTCGGCATCTTGAGCAAGACGCGGCACAACGAAGTGGCGCCCGCCCAGCATGAGCTCGCGCCGATCTACACAACCACCAACATCGCCGCCGACCAAAACCAGCTCACGATGGAGATGATGCGCGTCGTCGCGGCCCGCCACGGCCTTGTCTGCCTGCTGCACGAGAAGCCCTTTGCGGGGGTCAACGGCTCGGGCAAGCACAACAACTGGTCCATTGGGACAAGCACCGGTGAAAATCTGCTCGAACCGGGCGATACGCCGAGCGAAAACGCGCGTTTTCTGCTGTTTTTGGCGGCGGTCATCCAGGCCGTTGACGACCACCAGGACCTGCTGCGCCTCTCCATCGCGACGGCCGGCAACGACCACCGCCTCGGCGCCAACGAGGCGCCGCCCGCCATTGTCTCCGTCTTCCTCGGCGACGAGCTCACCGCCATCCTCGACTCCGTAAAGAGCGGCGCCGCCTACAACGCCCCCGGCAAGAGCCAGATGACCATCGGCGTCGACGTGCTGCCCCACTTCCCCAAAGACGCCACCGACCGCAACCGCACGTCGCCCTTTGCCTTTACGGGCAACAAATTTGAGTTCCGTATGCCCGGCTCCTCCCTCTCGATCTCGGGGCCGAATTTCATCCTCAACACCATCATCGCGGAGTCGCTGTGCGAGTTTGCCGACCGGCTGGAGCGCGCCTCCGACGTCAAGGCCGAAATCGGCCGCATCATCCGCGACACGATCACCGCGCACGAGCGGATCATCTTCAACGGCAACAACTACGCCGAGGAGTGGGTGCGGGAGGCGCAGGCGCGCCGGCTGCTCAACCTGACCTCCACCGTGGACGCGCTGCCGCTGTTTGAGACAGACGCCAACATTGCCCTCTTCGAGAAGCACGGCGTGCTCTCCGCCTCCGAGGTGCGCTCCCGGACGGAGCTGCTTTTGGAAAATTATTACAAAACGCTGAGCATCGAGGCGCTGACGCTGATCGAGATGACGCGCCGCGGCGTCATCCCCGCCGCGATGGCCTTTACGCAGCGGGCCGTGAAGCTGGTGCGGGCCAAGCGCGAGGTCTCGGAGACGCTCTCCGTCAAGGCGGAGCTGGCGCTGGCCGAAACGCTCTCCGACCTGCTGGAGCGCGCCGCGGCGGGCGTGGACGCGCTCGAGGCCGCGGTGACGGCCGGCAACGCGTGCGCCGGCGCCTTCGAATGCGCGCGGCATTACCGCGAAGAGGTCTTCTGCGCCATGCAGACGCTCCGCGAGACGGTGGACCGGCTCGAGGCCCTCGTCCCGAAGCCCTACTGGCCCTACCCCTCTTACGGGGAGATCCTCTACAGCGTGCGCTGAGGCGCGCCGCGCCGCCGTCCCCCCTGCCGTTCCGGTTTGTCCCGCTTATTTCACTTGTTTCACGTATTTTTGCCTATTTTCGCTTCGTCGCACAAATTCGTCGCACAAAGAGGTGCGTATGGCCGTCATCGGCGATGCGCGCCTCTTTTTATATTTTATATTTTGCGTTTTGTACCCGGTCGCCGCAAAGCGGCGGGAAACCAGGCACTTTGGACTTGAGGAGGCAGAAAGATTATGAACACCACCATGATGATCGACACGCTGTGGGTACTGTTTGCGGCCATATTGGTTTTCTTTATGAACCTCGGGTTCGCCGCGGTCGAGTCCGGCATGGCGCGGTCGAAAAACACCATCAACATTTTGTCGAAGAATTTCATTGTCTTCGCGGTTTCCTCCCTCGGCTTTATGCTGCTCGGCTGGGGGCTGATGTTCGGCGGCGACAACCCGTTTGTCGGCACGCGGCATCTGTTCATCCTCGGCGGCGATCTCTCGTTTTACGACGCCGTCCTGACGCCGCACGTGCCTTTTTGGGGGAAATTCTTCTTTCAGCTTGTATTTTGCGGCACGGCGGCCACGATTGTCTCGGGCGCGGTCGCGGAGCGCATCAAGTACATCTCTTTCATTCTCTTCTCGCTGGTGCTGACGCTGGTGATCTACCCGATCGTCGGGCACTGGATCTGGGGCGGCGGCTGGCTGGCCGGCCTGGGGTTTTTGGATTTCGCGGGCGACACCGTTGTCCACTCCGTCGGCGGCTGGGCGGCGCTCTCCGGCGCGCTCATCCTCGGCCCCCGGTACGGAAAATACGGCAAAGACGGCAAACCCAAGGCGATCCCGGGGCACAACATGTCCCTCGCGGTGATTGGCCTCTTCGTGCTGTGGCTCGGGTGGTTCGGCTTCAACCCCGGCTCCACCATGAGCTTCCGGCACCCCGGCGACGTCGCGCACATCCTGGTGACGACAAACACCTCCGCCGTCGCGGCCGCGCTGACGGCCACCGCCGCGTCGTGGCTCTTCATCGGCAAGCCCGACCTGGGGATGACCGTCAACGGCTGCCTGGCCGGGCTCGTCGGCATCACCGGCGGCTGCGCGTATGTCAGCGTCGCGAGCTCTCTGGTCATCGGCGCGCTCGCCGGCGTCCTCGTGGTGTTCGCCGTCATCCTGTTCGACCGGCACAGGGTGGACGACCCCGTGGGCGCGACGTCCGTCCACTTGGTCTGCGGCGTGTTTGGCACGCTGTGCGTCGGGCTTTTCGCCCAGGAGGGCGTGACAAGCCTCTCCCGGAGGAGCGGGCTGTTCTTCGGAGGGGGCTTTGCCCTGCTCGGCGCCGAGCTCGTCGGCGTCCTCGCCGTCGGCGCGTTTGTCTTCGCCGCCTCCGGGCTTGTCTGGCTTCTCCTCAAAAAGACCGTCGGCATACGCGTCAGCCGCGAGGAGGAGGTGGAGGGTCTCGACATCGGCGAGCACGGGAACTCCGCGTATCCTGATTTTTCCATATTGGAGCCCATCGTGCAGTCGGGCAACGGCGCGGCCGTCCCGGCCCCCGCCGGCACGCCGCCCGCGCCCGGCTGGGTTTCGCCGGAGGCCGCCATCCCCGTTGTGAACAGGGCGCGTTCCGGCGCCAAGATGACGAAGGTCACGATTGTGATGAACCAATACAAATTTACGGAACTCCACGCCGCACTGAGCGGGATCGGCGTCACGGGCCTGACGGTCACAAACGTGCTGGGCCACGGGATGCAAAAGGGCCACACGCAGTATTACCGCGGCGCGCCCGTGGAGGCGCGGCTTTTGCCCAAAGTGCAGCTCGACATCGTCATCAGCAAAATCCCGACCGGCGTGCTGATCGACACCGTGAAGAACGTGCTCTACACGGGCCGGGTGGGAGACGGGAAGATCTTCGTCTACGACGTCGAAAACGTCGTCAAGATCCGGACGGGCGAAGAGGGCTACGACGCCTTGCAGGACGCGAGCCGCGCCTCCGGGCGCCATTGAGACTGAGAACTGTGCGCCGGGAGGGCGGCGCAAGAAGCGGCGCGGCGGGGAATTCCCCGCCGCGCCGCGCGTTCACTTGTGATGCAAAAGCCTTTTGGGTCCGCCCCGCGCGGTACGCGCCCGGAGGCCGCCGTACCGGCGAACGGTTGCACAACAAAAAGCCCCTTGCCAGACACGCTTCCGACACATCTCCGACACATCAAATATGTAAATGGAAATTGAAACAGTCAGGGGAGGGTGTTGGCACTGGGCATCTCTCCTTCTGCGCGCTAAGCAGAACAACATCTGCACATGTTGCTCTCGCGTCTCCTCTTTAACCTATAGTATATACTTTCTGCGGCAAATGTCAATTTGTAAATATGGAAATTCACCAGCGCTCACCCCGCCGTTTTGACGCGCAAAAATTGCAAAAACGCAGCGCACGCGACCGCGCGTCCGTATATGCTTTTTTGTATAAAATCATTATAAATATGACAAAAATCAATTTTATTTCAAAAATATATCACTTTTTTATTCGCACAACGCCGTTTCACCCCGGCGGACGCGCCGCGCCGTTTCGCGGACAAAAATTCGCGATTCGAAGATTCCCCTCCAAATGGAAAGAAAAATCTCTCCATCGGGGCGCGCGGAGGGGCGGGGGCGGGGACGGGCGTTTTTCACGGTTTCGGGGTCGATTGGCGGTTGACATCCGTCCGGTATCCTGTATAATAAAAGAAGTGTCCGCGTTGGCAGGCGGGCGCTGTCCTTGCTCCCGGCGCACCGAATCGAGAAGAGGCCGCTGTCCGGGGGCCATATGTCCAAAAGGAGGTGCAAACAATGGCGAAAATCACAGCCAAGTACGAGACCATGTATATCCTGAACGGCACGCTCGGCGAGGAAGAGACCGCCGCCCTGGTGCAAAAATTCCGGGAACTGGTCGAGGCGCACGGCACGCTGACCGCCGTGGAGGAGTGGGGCAAACGCCGGCTCGCCTACGAGATCAACCGGCTGACCGACGGCTACTACGTGCTGATGACGTTCGAGTCGGCCCCCTCGTTCCCGCTGGAACTGGAGCGCGTCTTCAGCATCACCGAAAACGTGCTCCGCTGGCTCACCATCTGCAAAGACGAAAAATGACGGAAATTTCGCACGCCGCGTCATGACAAGATTCAGATGACACGGCGTACCGGGGCAAACCTCACGGCAGAACCAAAGATAGAGATGAAGAAGATGAGATAAGGAGGGGCCTGTCATGTTGAACAAAGCCATTTTGATGGGACGACTCACCAGAGACCCTGAACTGCGTCACACGCAGAGCAATACGCCCGTCGCCTCGTTCCGCCTGGCGGTGGACCGCGGCTACCGGGCCAACGCCGAGAACCCCCAGCAGCAGACCGCTGACTTCATAGACATCGTATGCTGGGACAAGCAAGCCGAGTTTGTCTCAAAGTGGTTCACCAAGGGGCAGCTCGTCGCGGTGGCCGGCCGCATCCAGCAGCGCGAGTGGAAGGACAGAGACGGCAACAACCGCGTCAGCTTTGAGATCGTGGCCAACGAGGTGCACTTTGCCGAAAAACGCGGCGCCCCCGGCGCCGAGCCGGCCCCGGGCCCCCGCGCCGCCGCGCCCGCCGCCTCCCCCCCGGCCGGAGACCCGGCCCCCGGCGGTTTCGCCGAACTGGAGGACGACGGCGAGCTGCCGTTCTGACGGCGCGCCCGCGGCCCGAAACCACTTGCTTTCATTCGATTCGCAACTTACAATAATTTACAATTTTGTCCGCCTGTGCGGACCGACAAGCCCCGGCGGCCGGCCCGCAGGGCCGGGCTCGGGGCCCGACGAAAGGAGAATGTCCGATGGCTTCAGATCGTCCGCAGCGCGGCCGCAAGCGCCGCAAAGTATGTTCGTTCTGTGTGGACCGCATCGAGCACATCGATTACAAAGACACCGCCCGCCTGCGCCGCTATATTTCCGAGCGCTCCAAGATCCTGCCCCGCCGCATGACCGGCACCTGCGCCGGCCACCAGCGGGACCTCACGGAGGCCATCAAGCGCGCGCGCCATCTGGCGCTGCTGCCCTTCGTGACAGACTGATCCACCACGCGACCGCGGGAGAGGGCCAACGCCCTCTCCCTGTTGATTGAGATCCCGTCCGTCCGCCGAGCCGCGAATTGCGCCTCGGTGTCAATCGGCCCGCATGGCCTGGAGGGGGTGACGGCTGTGCCGCGCACAGACAAGCAAAATTATTATCTGGACATTGCCGAGACCGTGTTGGAGCGGGGCACCTGCCTGCGCCGCAACTACGGCTCTCTCATTGTGAAGAACGACGAGATCATCTCGAGCGGCTACGCCGGCGCGCCGCGCGGGCGGGCCAACTGCATCGACCTCGGCCGCTGTATGCGGGAGACGCTGAACATCCCCCGCGGCGAACGCTATGAGATGTGCCGCTCCGTGCATTCGGAGATGAACGCCATCATCTCCGCGGCCCGGAGCGAGATGATCGGCGCCACGCTCTACCTCGTCGGCCGGGACGCGAAGACCGGCGCGCTGCTGTCCGACACCAACTGCTGCGCCATGTGCAAGCGCATGGTGATCAACGCCGGCATCGCGCGCGTGGTGGTGCGCAACACCCAAACGGAGTACACGGTGTACGACGTGCAGCGGGATTGGGTCGAAAACGACGATTCCCTGCGCGGGGAATTCGGCTACTGACCCGGCCCGCCGGGGCCTCTCACGCGCCCCGCACGGCCGCCGCCGCCGCGTCCAGCGCATGGACAACCCTGTCGCAAAAGTCGTCAAACGGCGCGTCGGGGGCCTGGCACTCCGGGTGGGAGAGAAAATACGCGACCGACTGGCGGGCGCCCTCGTCAAAACGCGTCGTGGCCGTGAACTCCGGCGCGAGACGCTTCATCTTGCTGTTGTCAAAGACGACGGAGTGCGCCTTGTCCCCGAGCAGGGGGCCGTCGAACGAGGGGTCGCAGGCCACGAGAAAGTCGGAGGCCACGTGGTACGGCCGCACGGGCACGCCCAGCAGGCGGCCGACCGTTTGGTAGATCTGGTTCCAGGTGAGCACCTCGTCGCCGGTGATCTGCACGGCCTCGCCCACCGCCGCCGGGTGGCCCATGAGCCGCACAAACGCTTTGGCAAAGTCCGAGCTGTGCGTGACGGTCCACAGCGAGGTGCCGTCGCCCTGGATGAGCACGGGCCGGCCCCGGTGGATGCGGCTGACGACGCCCCACGCGCCGCCCGCGCCGTGCAGGCCCAGCGGCAGCGTCTTGTAGTCGTACGTGTGCGACGGGCGCACGACCGTCACGGGGAAGCCCGCCGCGCGGTGGGCGGCCATCAGCACTTCCTCGCAGGCGATCTTATCGCGGGAGTACTGCCAGCGCGGGTTCACAAGCGGCGTGCTCTCCGTGATGCGGTAGTGCGCCGGCGGCTTTTGATAGGCCGAGGCTGAACTGATAAAGATATACTGGTCTGTTTTGTCCGCAAAGAGCCGGATGTCCCGCTCGACGTGCGCCGGGACATAGGCGATAAAATCGGCCACCACGTCGAAGCGGCGCGCGCCGAGCGCGGCCTTCACGGCGGCCTCGTCGTGGATGTCCGCCGTGAGACATTCGACGTCCGCCGGCGCCGCGGCGTTCCGCCGGCCGCGGTTCAGCAGCGTGAGCGTCCAGCCGCGCTCCGCCGCCAGGCGGGTGATGGATTCGCTGATGACGCCGGTCCCTCCGATGAACAGTGCTTTCATAAAGGCGCCTCCTTGTTGTTTTGGTTTTGTCTTCCGGTTTGGTTGCCTGTCCTGTCTTTCGGTTTGGTTTCGCGGCTTGGTTTTGCGCTTTGGTTTCACGCTTCGGTTTCGCGGTTTCGGCGTCCGGTCCGGGCGCGCACCCGGCCGGGGGGCCGGTTTTATTATATCTTGTTTCGGCGCGGGGCACAATGGGGCCGCAAAATTTTCGGCGCCAAGAATCACAGAAAATACGGAAAGAATGACAATAAAATGCGAAATTGTGCTAATGAAGGGCCCCAAAAATGCCGATGAGAGAACAGGAGGGCTTCCTCCGCCGAGATCGGTTTGTTACGTTTATATAAATTATATAAATTTCCTCTTGCAAAACGGACCGATCCATACTAAGATATAGAAGAAATAAGGATGGATGCTCGGGGCCGAGCGGCCTGTCCCAGGGAGCCTGCCGCAGGGCCGGTCCGTGTCCGGAGTACTTGAGGAGGATGTTGTATGTCCAGCAGATTGTTCCAAGGCATCGTCGCCCAAATGAAGGACGCCGTTGACGACGTTATCGGCGTGATGGACGCGAGCGGAGAGGTCGTGGCCTGCACCGACGCGGCCCTGGTGGGCCGGGTGTGGGAAGACGCGGCCGGAGAGCTCTCCCTGCGCACGGACCCTGTTGTCGCGTTGAACGGTTACACGTTCAAGACCCTGATCAGCTGGGGCCTTCAGTATGACTACGCCGTGTTTGTGGAGGGGGAGGACGCCGCCGCGCGCGAGGTGTGCCTGCTCTCGGCGGTGGCGCTGAACGGCGCCAAGACGTTCTACGACGAAAAGCACGACAAGACCACGTTTATCAAAAACATCTTGCTTGACAACATTCTGCCGGGCGACATCTATATGCGCTCCCGGGAGCTGCACTTCGAGAGCGATGTGCCCCGCGTGGTCATCCTGGTGCGCCAGGTGGGCAAGACGGACCTCGCGGTCATCGACGTCGTGCAGGGCCTCTTCCCCGACAGGCAGATCGACTTTGTGGCCAACCTGAACGAGACGGACATCGCGCTCGTCAAGCAGGTCAAGGGCGGCGTGGACACGCAGGACCTGCGCAAGCTGGCCGCCGCCATCGAGGAGACCATCAACTCCGAGCTGTATATCAAGACAGTCATCGGCATCGGCTCTGTGGTAGACAGCCTCAAAGACCTGGCCGGGTCGTACAAAGAGGCCCAGATCGCCATTGAGGTGGGCAAGGTCTTCGACACGGAGAAGACGATCATCAACTTCGAAAATCTGGGGATCGGACGCCTCATCTACCAGCTCCCGATCACGATGTGCGAGATGTTCCTCTCCGAGGTGTTCAAGAAAAACTCGATCGACTCGCTGGACCAGGAGACGCTGATCACGATCCAGAAGTTTTTCGAAAACAGCCTGAACGTCTCCGAGACCTCGCGCAAGCTCTTCGTGCACCGCAACACGCTGGTGTACCGTCTCGAAAAGATCAAAAAACTCACGGGGCTCGACCTGCGGGAGTTCGACCACGCCATCATCTTCAAAGTGGCCATGATGGTCAAGCGGTATCTCCTCTCCCGCGAGGACGTGTATTAGCAGTTAACAGTTCGGCAGTTAACAGTTGACAGTCTTGAGGGTTGCGCGGGCGCCTGTGCGGCGCGGCGCTTGGTTGGACGGGCTGGGGACGCCGGGGGCGTTTTGTGTGGTGGCGCTGTGTGTTGTGTGGGTCACTATATGTTGATTGGGTTTTTGTGAAATCGTTTTTGCTGCGGTTTCCCGCGGTGGGATACGATGTGGGGAGGGTTTGTCTGTTTGGTTCGTCTGGTTGATGTGTGCAAGACCTATGACAACGGCACCAGGGCCCTCAAAGGCGTGAGCCTGCGCATTGACGACGGGGAATTTGTCTTTTTGGTGGGGCCCTCCGGCTCCGGCAAGTCCACGATCATCAAGCTTCTCACCGGCGAGATCCGCCCCAGCGAGGGGCGCGTCCACGTCAACGGGTACAGCATCGGCACCCTGCGCGCGCGCGACGTTCCGTTTCTCCGCCGCACGCTGGGCGTCATCTTTCAGGACTTTCGCCTTGTAGAAAAGAAAAGCGTCTACGAAAACGTCGCCTTCGCGATGCGGGTGGTGGGTGCGTCGCCGCGCGAGATCCGTATGCGCGTGCCCTACGTGCTCGACCTCGTGGGGCTCTCCCACAAGGCGCGCCGCCGCCCCTACGAACTCTCGGGGGGCGAACAGCAGCGCGTGGCCATCGCGCGGGCGCTCATCAACAACCCCAAGGTCATCATCGCCGACGAGCCCACCGGGAACTTGGACCCGGCCCGCTCGCTGGAGATCATGACCTTGCTGGAGCGCATCAACGCGCTGGGCACCACGGTGCTGGCCGTCACGCACGAGAAGGAGCTTGTAAACCGCTTCGCGAAACGTGTGGTGGCCATCGACGGCGGCCGAATCATCAGTGACAGGACAGGCGGGTACTACCAGTATGAAGCGGTACGAAACTAGTTATTTCTTCCGAGAGGGCATCCGCGGGATTTTTTTGCATGGGTTTATGAGCTTTGCCGCCATTGGCGTCATTGTGGCCTGTCTGCTCATCATGGGCAGTTTTTCCCTGCTCGCCTACAACCTGAACGAGCTCATCGGCGACATCCAAAACAGCAGCGAGATCTACGTCTTTGTGGACGAGTCGCTGTCGGACGCCGAGGCGCGCAGCGTCGGCACGCGCATCAACCAACTCGACAATGTGGACATCAGCACCTTTGTCTCCCGGGACGAGGCGCTGTCCCAGTTTGGCGAGCGGCTGGACGGGGCCTACAGCGCGCTGATCGAGGGGCTGGAGAGTGACAACCCGCTGCGCCACCGCTATGTGGTCCGCCTGATCGACGCGGCGCAGATGGCCGAAACGGCGGCGCAGCTTCAAACCGTGCCCGGCGTCGACCAGGTGAACGCCCGGGTGGACATCACCGAAAACATCCTGCTCGTGCGCGGGGTGGTCAACACCGTCAGCCTGGCGCTCATCGTCGTGCTGCTCGCGGTGTCTGTGTTCATCATCTCCAACACGGTCAAACTCGCCACCTTCGACAGGCGCGAGGAGATCGCGATCATGCGGGTGGTGGGGGCCACCAAGCGGTTCATCCGCTGGCCGTTTGTCATCGAGGGCTTTTTGCTGGGGCTGACCGGCGCCGTCGCCGCGTTCTTCCTCCAGTGGAGCCTCTACTCTTCGCTCTCGCGGCGCGTCACCGAGGGGCTCAAAAACATCGCCTTTGTGCAAATGGCGCCCTTCGACGAGATCTTGCCGGGGGTGCTCCTCGTGTTTTTGCTGGTGGGCTTCCTCGTCGGCATGGGCGGCAGCCTGCTGACGATCCGCCGGTTTATGAAAGTGTAGTTTTTCGCCGCGCTTTCCCCGCCGCCGCGCTTTCCCTGCCGCCGTGTTTTCCCTGCCGCCGCGCGGCAGGGTGTCAAAATCGGGGTGTCAAAATTGGGGTCAAAATTCAGGGCGTCGAAACACAGGATGTCAAGACCGCGATGCCAAGACCACGTTGTCAAGACCAAGACGTCAAACACAATGTGTATAATATGTGCTAAAATATACTGATTGTAATTACACAATCTCAGAAAAGGGGGTCGGGGCCGTGCGCAACAACCGAACGCGTGTGTTTGCCCTGGCGCTGGCGCTGCTGCTCGTGTTTGCGCTGGTGTTTGGGTTTATCTATTCCGTGGCGATCCCCGCCGCCGGCGCGGCGTCGTCGCTCGACGCCCTGCGGCAAAACTCCAAATCGCTCGCGGCGGAAAAGAAAAAGATCCAGGATGAGCTCTCCGAGGTCAAGCGGGAGAAGGCATCCGCCGCCAAGCGGAAGGAAGCGCTCGACAGGCAGATCGACATCACCGAGCAGGAGATCCAAAACACGGAGGCGCTCATAGAGGCGCTCACCGGTGAGATCGATCGCCGGCAGGCGGAACTGGACGAGGCGCTGCGCCGCGAGGCCGAGCAATACGAGGCGTTTCGCATCCGGGTGCGCGCGATGGAGGAGGCCGGCGACACGGGGTATCTCGGCGTGCTGCTGTCGGCCGACAGCTTTTCCGACCTGCTCGGGCGCATCGGCACCGTGCAGGAGATCATGGACTACGACCTCGCGCTGATGGAGGACCTGCAGGCGACGCGCCTCGTGGTCGAGGAGACGAAACGCGCGCTCGAGACCGACAAAGACGAACAATCCTCCGTCAAGCAGACGCTCTCCGACCGGCGGGCGGAGCTCGCCCGGCAGAGCCGGGAACAAGTCCAGATGCTGCAAGAGCTCGAAAAAGAGGAGGCCGAGTTCCGCAAGGCCATTCAGGAGAAGGAGGCCGCCGAGGCCGATCTGCGGCGGCAGATCAGCCGTCTCATGGAGGAACTGGCCCGCAAAAATACCGTCTACGTGGGCGGCGAATACACCTGGCCGCTGCCCGGATATACGGCCGGTTCCCCCTTCGGCCCGCGCTACCACCCGGTTCTCCGGCGCAACAGAATGCACACGGGGCAGGACATCCCGGCGCCCACGGGGACAAAGATCCTCGCGGCCAACGGCGGGGAGGTCATCAAGGCCGACTACAACTCCGGGTACGGCAACTGCGTGGTCATCGACCACGGCGGCGGACAGGCCACGCTGTACGGCCATATGAGCCGCATCGGCGTGTCGGTGGGGCAGAAGGTGAAGAAGGGCGCGGTCATCGGCTATGTGGGCTCCACCGGCCTCTCCACCGGCCCGCACCTGCACTTTGAGATCATCATCAACGGCAGCCAGGTAAACCCGATGAATTACTTCACCAAAGTGTCCGGCTGAGCCGGCGCCGCCCGGCCGGAGACGGCCGTCTTCATGGTTTGCGGAAGTATTTCCGCAAACCATTTCGTTGAAGCCCCCGAAACGCGCGAATTTCCCCGTCTTTCGCCTTGATCCCGTTAAATTCGCGCCAAATTCGTGTTAAATTCGTCTCGAAGTTGAAGCTTAAGATCGAAGCTTAAGATCGAAGAAGGAGAACGCATGAAAAAACGATTTACACTGAGTACTGTGCTGGCGCTGATGCTGCTGACGGCGGCGGCGGCGGCGCTGATCGGCTACAACCGGGCCTCCATCCAGCTCAAAGAGCAGCTCGAGGTGTTTCAGTCGCAAAAGGAGGAGCTGAGCAAGCTGATCGCCGCCCGGGAGATCATCCAGGACCAGTTTGTCGGCGAGGTGGACAGGGTCCGGCTGTACGACAACGCCATCGACGGCATGGTGCGCGCGCTGGACGACCGCTACTCGCACTACCTGACCGCCGAGGAATACGCGCGTTACCAGCGCGCCTCCGACAACCGCTATGTGGGCATCGGCGTCACGGCCGCGCAGCACCCGGAGGGGGACATCCTGGTGATTGAGGTGTACGAGGACTCCCCCGCGCAGGAGAGCGGGCTCAAGCCCTTCGACCGCATTGTCGAAGTGGAGGGCACGCCGGTGACGGAGATGGGCTTCGCGCTGGCGGTGGGGGCCCTCGACGGGGCGGAGAATACGCCGGTGCTTCTCACGGTTCTGCGCCCCGACGGGACGCGGGCGGAACTGCGCCCGGTGCGCCGGACCGTCGGCCTGCGGGCGGTGTCGTCGGAGATCTTGGCCGGGCAGAACATCGGCCTCGTGCGCATCCGCAACTTCGAAAGCGGCGTAGACAGAGATTTTCGCGAGGCCGTCGCCCGCTTGCAGAGCGCCGGCGTCCGCGCGCTCATCTTCGACGTGCGCTTCAACCCGGGCGGCCAGCTCGACGTCATGCGGCCCATGCTGGACATGCTGCTGCCGGAGGGCACTCTGATCACGCTGCGCGGCAAAGACGGCTCCGAGCACGTCTTCACGTCGGAGCCCGGCGAGGTGGACCTGCCGATGGCGGTGCTTGTAAACGGCCACTCCTACAGCGCGGCCGAGTTCTTCGCCGCCGCGCTGCGCGAATACGACAAGGCGGTGGTGGTGGGAGAACCGACCACCGGCAAGGGCTACGCCCAGCGGACGATCCCCCTGGAGGACCAGTCGGCGCTCATCTTGTCGATCGTGGAATATTTTACGCCGCAGGGCCACAGCCTCTCGGGCGTCGGACTGACGCCCGACGACGTTGTGGTGTTGAGCGAAGAGGAAAATCGCAATTTTTACACCCTGACCCACGAGCAGGACAGGCAGCTCCAGCGGGCGATCGGCGCACTCACACAGCAGCTGCCGCCGCTGCCCGAGGAGGACGCCGCGCCGGAGACGGAAACCGCCGCGCCGTGAGGCCGCCTGCCATGTCTAAACGCCGTCCCGCGCCCATATACGTTGAGTATACAGATCGCCCGTAACGGCCCCGGCGATCCGACGGGAGGGCGCGGCGTGTTTGGTTTGGTGGAGACGGCGCTGCTGCCGCCGCGGCCCGTGTGGGCGCGGCTGCGGGCCGCGCTGACGCGGGAGGATGCGCGCGCGGTGGTTCGCGCGCGCCTGTGGGGCACGGAGGTGGCCCGCGTGCGCGTGGCCTATGTGTTGACGGGCGGCGCGGTGGGCGCGGCGGGCGCACACATGGGTGCGCCCCTACATGGCGCGTTGACGGGCGGCGCGGCGGGCGCGGCGGCGAACCGGCGGCGGGCGGACCGCGCGTTGGCGGCGCTGGCCCGGGCGGCGCCGGGCGGGGTGGTGCTGCCCCGCGGCTTTCCCGATGGGGATCTGCTGCCCCGGCACGGGCTGTGGGCCTGGACGCAGGCGCCGCTCTGCCGGCGTGTGGCGGACCGGCTGACGGTCCTCGCGGCCGATATGCTGCGCGTGGAACTCGCCCGCCTGCGCGTGGCGATTGTGGCCGCGCGTGTGACGGAGGATGTGGCCGGCGCGGCGGCGGCGCTGTGCGGCGGCGGCCGGGCGCGCTTTCTCTCGGTGTCGGCCGGGCGCTTCGGCGCCGGGCTGTGCCGGACGCTCCGGCACCGTTTCGGCGTGGCGGCGCTGGCCGATCCGACGCCGGAGCAGCTGAAAGAGACCGACGTCTACCTCGTCTTCGACGCGCCGGCGGGCGGCGCGCATCTGCCGGTGCGGGCGGGGGCGGCGGTGCTCCTGCTCGGCGGCGGCCGGGTGCGGACCCCGCCCGGGAGCCTCGTGCTGCGCGGCGCGGCCTTCTCGCCGCCGGGGCGTCTCGCGGCGGATTGGCCGCCCGGCTGCGACAACGGCGCTCTGTTGGCCGCGCTGGCCGCCGCCGGGGCGCTCAGCCCCGCGGAGGTGCGGATCGATCGTCTCCTGCCGGCGGCGGGAGAGGAATAACTTTACATTTCTCAGCTCTTGACAAATGCGGAGGAAATTACTATACTCATGTATAATGCGATACGCGCCTCCGGTGAGGGATTCGGGGGTACAGACCGGGCCGCTTTGTAACGATATATAGGCTGTGACGCGTGTCAGAACGATCTTCCGGCGCCAGCCGCCGCGAAATAGGTGATGTCGATGCAAAAACAATATAAGCTCACGGAGGAGCGCCTTCGTAACTTGCAGGACGAACTGATCTATCTGCGGACCGTCCGCGAAAAAGAGGTAGCCGAGCAGATCAAAGAGGCGCGGTCCTTCGGCGATCTGTCGGAAAACAGCGAGTACGACGAGGCGAAGAACGAGCAGGGGCGTCTGTTCTCCCGCATGGTAGAGCTGGAGGACATCATCGCCCATGCCGTGGTGCTGCAGCCCGACAACCTGGACACCGACCAGGTTGTGGCCGGCTGCCGCGTCCGGGTGCAGGACCTCGACTCGCAGGAGCAGGAGGAATACGCGGTGGTCGGCTCACAGGAGGCGAACCCGCTGGAGAACCGCATCTCGGATGAGTCCCCGTTCGGGCGCGCCCTGGTCGGCAGCCGGGTGGGCGACGACGTCTCGTTTGAGGTGCCCGCCGGCGTGCTGCGATACCGCATTCTCGGCATTCAGATCTGAAACACCGGCGGCCACGGACTCCGTGGCCGCTCGTGGGCTATGGGAGGAAACCACGTGTCGGAACAAGCCAACGCGCCGGCCGTCCCCCTGCCGGAGCCCCCGCGGCCCCGGCGGGACAAGCCGTGCGTCCCGCCGGCCGTTCGCGCGTGCGCGGGGTTGTGTTGGGCGGATATGGGTTGGGCGGACACGGGCTGGGCGGACACGAGGCCTGTTGGTGTGGGTGCGGGGTTGTGAGGGAGCGCGTTACGAGCCGTGACAATGCGGCGTTGAAACAGATGCGAAAACTTCAGGGCCCGCGCGCCGACCGGCGCGCGGCCGGGCTCTTTTTGTGCGACGGACACACGTTGCTGCGCGAAGCGCTGGAGACCGGCGCCGCGCCCGTCACCGTGGTCTGCGCCGAGGGGGCGGACCTGCCGCCGCTCCCGCCGGACACGCGCGTGCTGGAGACGCCGGAGCGTCTGCTGCGCAGCGTGTCGCCGGCCGTCACGCCGCAGGGCGTGGTGTTCACCTGCCGCCTGCCCCGGACCGCGCCGGCCGCGCCGCCTGTGTCCGGGCGGCACCTGCTTTTGGACAGGGTGCAGGACCCCGGCAACGTCGGCTCGATTTTGCGCAGCGCCGCGGCCTTCGGGGCGGACTCCGTCATCCTGGGCCCCGGCTGCGCCGACCCCTTTGCCCCCAAGACCGTCCGCGCCGGCATGGGCGCCTGCTTCCGCCAGCGCGTCTGGGAGACGGACGACCCGGCGGCCCTGCTCGCCGGCGTCCGGCTGCCCGTATACGCCGCCGCGCGCCGCGCAGGGGCGCTGTCTCTGGCCTCCGCCGCGTTCCCGCCGGACATGGTCCTGCTGCTGGGCAACGAGGGCGAGGGCCTCTCCCGGGCCCTGCTGGCGCGCGCGGACGGGGCGGTGTGGATCCCGCTTCGCCCGGGCTGCGACTCTCTGGGCGTGGCCGCGGCGGCGGCGATTTTTCTGCACAGCTTGTCAATTAACAGTGAACAGATAACAGTGAACAGATAACAGTTGACGCGGGGTTCTGTGGCCGCGAGGCGGCGGGACGCGGGGATTGTGAAGTTGTTTGGGTGCGCGCTTTTGGGAAGGCGGTGACGGTTTGGCGGCTTTGAAATACTGGGTCTGGCTGAGTTCCCTGCGTCTGTTGGGGGCGGCGGGGGCGTTTGCGGCCGCCGAACGGTTCGGGACGCCCGAAAACTTGTTTTTCGCCGACGAAGAGGCCCTGCGCGCCGCGCCGGAATTGAGCGAACCGCAGCGCGCGGAGATCCTCCGGCGCGACCTCGACCCGGCCGAACGCATTTTGGAGCAGTGCAGCCTGGCCGGGCTTCGCGTTTTGACATGGCAGGACGCGGACTACCCGGAAAGGCTGAAAAATATCTACGCGCCGCCCTGCACACTGTACCTGAAGGGCCGTCTGCCCGTCTTCGATGAGGAGGCGGCGCTGACCGTGGTCGGCTCGCGCCGCGCCACGCCCTACGGCGTTCAGGCGGCCGAGCGGCTCTCTTACGCGCTGGCGCGCGCGGGGATGCTCATTGTCTCCGGCCTCGCGCGAGGCGTCGACGCGGCGGCCCACCGGGCCGCGCTGCGCGCCGGCGCGCCCACCGTGGCCGTGATGGGCTGCGGCGCGGACATGCCCTACCCGGCCGAGAACAAGGCGCTTTACGAGGACATCGCGGCGGCGGGCACCGTGATGAGCGAGTACCCGCCGGGCACGCCGCCGCTGGCCGCCCATTTCCCGGCCCGCAACCGGATCCTCAGCGGCCTGTCGCTGGGCGTGCTGGTGGTGGAGGCCCCGGCGCGTTCGGGCGCGCTGATCACGGCCGTCCACGCAACCGAGCAGGGCCGCGACGTATTCGCGGTGCCGGGCAACATCGACGCCCCGGAGAGCCTCGGGTGCAACCGGCTGATCCGCGAGGGCGCGCAGCTCGTGACGGGCCCCGGCGACATTTTGGAGGAATACGCCGCGCTCTACCCCCACAGGATCCGCCCGCACCGCGCCGCGCCGCCGCCGGACATCCCGGACAGTGCGCACATTCCGGGCGCGACAGGCACGGCGGGCACAGCGAACACGGCGAACACAGAGGCGCCCGCGGAGACGGCGCCCGCCGGCCGGGCGCGCCGGGCGCGGCCGGCCCCGCAGGTGACGGACCTCGGCCCCCTGCTGACGGACCTGGACGAGGACGCGCGGGCGGTGCTGCTCGCCGTGGCGGGCGCGCCGCGCCATGTGGACGAGATCGTGGAGGTCACGGGGCTGCCCGCCGCCCGCGTGTTGCGCGCGCTCACGGTGCTGGAACTGCGGGGCCGGGCGGACCCCTTGCCCGGCAAGCGCTTTCGTCTCGCCGGCGAACAGGAATAGACAATTAAGCCGGCCGAAGACGGCGCCCCGGCGGGGCGCCCGGCCGCAGGAGGGATCACATGAAGAACCTACTCATTGTGGAGTCGCCGGCCAAGGCGAAGACCATCGGCAAATATCTGGGAAACGACTTCCGGGTCAAAGCCACTATGGGACATCTGCGGGACCTGCCCAAATCCACGATGGGCGTGGATGTGGATGCCGGATTTACCATAAAATACCAGCCCATCGCGGGCAAGGAGAAGACCATCACGGAGCTGCGGGGCGAGGCGGCCCGGGCGGACTGCGTATATCTGGCCACCGACCCGGACCGCGAGGGCGAGGCCATCTCGTGGCATCTCAAGGAGCTTCTCGGCCTGCCGGACGAGAAGGCGCTGCGGGTGACGTTCAACGAGATCACGCCGAAAGTGGTGCGGGAGAGCGTCAAGCACCCGCGCGCCATCGACGAGCACCTGGTGGACGCGCAGCAGGCGCGCCGCGTGCTCGACCGCATTGTGGGCTACGAGATCAGCCCGCTGCTGTGGCGCAAAGTGCGGCCCGGCCTGTCCGCCGGACGGGTGCAGTCGGTGGCCACCCGGCTCGTCGTCGACCGCGAGGAGGAGATCCGCGCCTTTTCTCCGGAGGAATACTGGAGCATCGACGTCGTGCTCGACCGCGTGGAGGGCCCGGGCCGGTTTGAGGCGCATTTTTACGGGAGCCTGACCGAAAAACGCACGCTGAGAAGCCGGGCGGAGGCCGACGCGGTGGTGGCGGCCGTCACAAACGCCCCGTTCTCGGTGCACGACGTAAAGACGGGGGAGCGCCGGCGTTCCCCCGCGCCGCCGTTCATCACGTCCACGCTGCAGCAGGAGGCCTCGCGCAAGTGCAACATGAGCGCGCGCCGCGCTATGGCGCTGGCCCAGCAGCTCTACGAGGGCGTCGAGATCGAGGGCCTCGGCCTCACGGGTCTCATCACTTACATGCGCACCGACTCCCAGCGTCTCTCCGAGGACGCGCTGACGCAGGCGCGCTCGTTCATCCGCTCGCAGTACGGCGAGGACTACTGCCCCAAGGCGCCCCGCCGCTACAAGACAAAGGGCGGCGCGCAGGACGCGCACGAGGCCATCCGCCCGTCGGACGTCACGCTGACGCCGGAGCGGGTGCGCGGCAATCTCAACCAGGACCAATACCGGCTCTACCGGCTGATCTGGGAGCGCTTTGTCGCCTGCCAGATGGAAAACGCCGTCTACGACACGCTGACCATCGACACGCTCTCGGCGGGCCATGTGTTCCGCGCCAACCACACCACCGTCAAATTCCCGGGGTTCACGGCCGTGTATGAGGAGGGGCGTGACGACGACAACGACGAAAAAGACGACGCGCTGCCGAACCTGCGGCAGGGGGAGAGCCTGACGCTGACCGGCGTCACGCCGGCGCAGCACTTCACGCAGCCGCCGCCCCGCTACACCGAGGCCAGCCTCATCCGGGCGATGGAGGAGAAGGGCATCGGCCGGCCGTCCACCTACGCGCCGACCGTCTCGACGATCATGGCGCGGGAGTACGTCATCCGCCGGGGCAAGGCGCTGCACCCGACCCCGCTCGGGGAGGTGATCACCACGATGATGAAGGAGAAGTTCACCGACATCATCGAGGTGGCGTTCACGGCGCGCATGGAGGACTATCTCGACGAGGTCGAGGAGGGCCGCAAAGACTGGCGGATCATGCTCTCCGAGTTTTACGGCGGCTTTTCCGACGCGGTGCGCGCGGCCGGCGAGGACAAGAAGCGCTACAAAGTGCCGGACGAACCCACCGAAGTGGCGTGTGAGCTCTGCGGGCGCAAGATGGTGATCAAAATGGGGCGCTTCGGGCGCTTTATGGCCTGCCCCGGCTGGCCGGAGTGCAAGAACACAAAGCCCGTCTCGGAGCCGACGCCGGGCGAATGCCCGCTGTGCGGCGCCGTCATCTTGAAGAAAAAGTCGCGCAACAACCGCGACTATTACGGCTGCGAACGCCACCCGGCGTGCGGCTTTATGACATGGGACGTCCCGGTGGGGGACCGCTGCCCCGAATGTATGAAGACGAAGTTCAAGCGCAGCGGACGCGGCGCGGCCAAGTCGTTTTGCGCAAACCCGGCCTGCCCGGCCTTTGTGCCGGAGGACCAGCGCGGGTACAAGCGGAAGGCCGCGGCCGCCGCGGACGGCGCGGCGGCGGACGAAACGGCGGCCAAGACGAACGAGGAAAAGCCCGCGCGGGGCGCTGCCAAGAGGACGACAACCAAATCGACAGCCAAATCGGCGGGCAAATCGGCAACGAAGACGCCGGCCAAATCGGCGGGCAAGACGGCGGGCGCGGCCAAGAAGACCCCCGCCAAGACGGCGGGCGGGCGGAAGACGACAAAAAAAGCCGCCCCCGCGCAAACCGATGGCGCGTCCTGAGATCACGGTGGTCGGCGCGGGGCTGGCCGGGTGCGAGGCCGCCTGGCAGCTGGCGGTCCGCGGCGTCCCTGTGCAGCTCTGGGACATGAAGCCCGGGCGCCGCACACCGGCGCACCGGAGCCCGTTGCTCGCCGAGCTCGTCTGTTCCAATTCGCTGCGCGGCGACAGGCCGGAGAACGCGGCGGGGCTCTTGAAGGCCGAGCTGCGCGCGCTGGGGTCGCTGATCCTCACCTGCGCCGACGAGGCGCGTGTGCCGGCCGGCGGGGCGCTGGCGGTCGACCGGGAGGATTTCGCCCGCCGGGTGACGGCGCGCATCGAGGCCCACCCGCGCATTGTGAGGCGCGAGGGCGAGGTGGAGGCGGTCCCGGAGGGGGACTGCATCGTGGCCACCGGCCCTCTGACGGCCGGGGCGCTGGCGGCGGACATCCGCCGCGCGCTGGGCGGAGACCGCACGCTGTATTTCTTCGACGCCGCCGCGCCGCTCGTCTCGTTTGAGAGCCTCGACATGGACAACGCCTGGTTCGGCTCGCGTTACGGGCGCGGGGAGGACTATATCAACTGCCCGCTGAGCCGGGCGGAGTATCTGTCCTTTCGGGAGGCGCTGGCGTCGGCCGAGGAGGCCGGCGTGCACGGATTTGAGGACGCGCGCGTCTTTGAGGGCTGTATGCCGGTGGAGGTCATGGCGCGCCGGGGGGAGGACACCCTGCGCTACGGCCCGCTGAAGCCCGTGGGCCTGCGCGACCCGGACGGCCGCGCCCACTACGCCGTGCTCCAGCTCCGCCGCGACAACGCGGCCGGCACCGTGTACAACCTGGTCGGCTGCCAGACCCATCTGACGTTTGGGGAGCAGCGGCGCGTGTTCGCGCTGATCCCGGCGCTGCGCCGGGCGGAATTTTTGCGCTACGGCGTCATGCACCGCAACACCTACCTCGACGCGCCCCGCCTGCTCACGGACCAGTACGCGCTGCGCGACGCGCCCCGCCTCGCCTTCGCCGGGCAGATGACCGGCGTGGAGGGCTATGTGGAATCCTGCGCCTCCGGGCTGACGGCCGGGATCTGCGCGGCCCGGCGGCTGCGCGGCCGGGCGCCCCTGCGCTGGCCGGAGACCACCGCGGTGGGCGCGCTGGCCCGCTATATCTCCAACCCGGCGGTCACGGAGTTCCAGCCGATGAACATCAATTTCGGGCTCCTGCCCCCGCTGGACAGGCCCGTGCGCGCCAAAGCGGAGCGAAACGCCGCCCTGGCCGCCCGCGCGCTGGCGGATCTCGAGACGCTCCGTTTTGAGATCGAGCGGGACCGGGAAGCCCCGATGTAAACGCGAGAGAAGAGAGAAGAGCGAAAAGAGAGAAGAGCGAAAAGAGAAGAGAAAAGAGAGAAAAGCGCCAAGAAAAAAGATCGCAAAGCGCGGAAGCCGCGAGAAGGAAGAGAGGAACGGTCCATGAAGGTCATATTGGATGTCATGGGCGGCGACAACGCCCCCGCGGCCCTGGTGCGCGGCGCGCTGCTGGCCCGGGAAGAACAGCATGTGGACATCATCATGGTGGGTCTCGGCGAAAAGATCCTGCGGGCCGTGCGGGACGAGGGCCTGCCGGACCTGCCGAAGGGGATCGAGATCGCCCACGCCTCCCAGGTGATCGAGATGCACGAGAACCCGGCCGCCGCCGTCCGGGAGAAGATCGATTCGTCTGTGGTCGTCGGCCTCACGATGCTGGCCGAGGGGCAGGGCGACGCCTTTGTGTCGGCCGGCAGCACGGGCGCGCTGCTCACCGCGGCCACCCTGATCGTCAAGCGGATCCGCGGGATCCGCCGGGCGGCGCTGGCCCCCGTGCTGCCCACGGCAAAAGGCGGCGCGCTGCTGATCGACTGCGGCGCGAACATCGAATGCGCGCCGGAATACCTGCTCCAATTCGCGCTGATGGGCTCGTGCTACGTGCGGCGGGCCCTGGGGGTGGAGTCGCCCCGGGTCGGACTCCTCAACATCGGCGCCGAGGCGACAAAGGGCGACGATCTGCACCGGGCGGCGCACGCGCTGCTGCGGCGGGCCGACGACGGGGGGCGGATCCGCTTCGTCGGCAATGTGGAGGCGCGCGACGTCGCCTTCGGCGCGGCGGACGTCGTTGTGTCGGACGGATTTTCCGGAAACATCCTGCTCAAGACGATGGAGGGCGTCGGGCTCTTTTTCGTCGACCGGATGAAGGCGATGTTTAAGGCGCGCGCGCGGACAAAGCTGGCCGCGCTGCTGGTAAAAGACGGCCTCCGGGACTTCAGGCGGATCCTCGACTACACCGAGCACGGCGGCGCGCCCTTTGTGGGCGTGGCGGCGCCGGTCATCAAAGCCCACGGCTCCTCCGACGCGCGCGCCGTCGCCTCGGCGATCCGCCAGGCGGCCAACTTCGCGTCTTCGCGCGTCATTGAGGACATTGTAGAACACATCGAACAACTGAAGGTGACGGACGCGTGACAAAGCTGGAACAGACCATCGGCTATGCCTTTCAAAACGACATGCTGCGCCGGACCGCGATGACGCACAGCTCCTACTACAACGAGAACCGCGCCGTCTGCAAAACTTCCAACGAGCGGCTGGAGTTCTTGGGCGACTCGGTGCTGGGCTTTTTGACGGCGGAGTACCTGTATGACGCCTACCCCGACAAGTCGGAGGGGGAGCTGACGAAGCTTCGGGCGGCGCTCGTGTGCGAGGCCCGGCTGGCCGGCACGGCGGCGGACATCGGGCTGAACGAGGCGCTGCTGCTGGGCCGGGGCGAGGAGGTCACGGGCGGCCGCCGCCGGGCCTCCCTGACGGCCGACGCGGTGGAGGCCCTGCTGGCCGCGATCTTTTTAGACGGCGGCATGGAACCGGCGCGCCGGTTTGTGCGCCGCTTTTTGCTGGTGAACATCCCGGAGCGCTCCTCCGATTACAAGACCGCCCTGCAAGAGCTCCTCCAGCGCGACCCGCCCCGGAACTACGCCTACCACCTGGTGGAGACCGCCGGCCCGGACCACGCCAAGCGCTTCACGGTCGAGGTGCGCATGGAGGGCAAACCCCTCGGCCGCGGCGTCGGCGGCAGCAAAAAAGAGGCCGAACAGGCGGCCGCCCAGGCGGCGATCCGGCTGCTGGAGGCGGACGGCCACGCCAAAAAACGCGGGTGAGAGCCTAAAAATTTACATTTTTTGTCAATTTTCGAGGCCGCGCAAAAAAATTTTTGGGCGGCGTTCTTTTCCTGCTTGTTAGTACGATGGCAAAAACGGCGCTGATATGCGCCGTTTTTGCGCAAAAAATGGGAGAAAAGCAAGAAGTGGATAAAGTTGGGCAATTGACATGTGGTTGGATTTTACGATATAATTTGTTTGTCTTTATAAGAAATGGCGAAGAAAAGAGAGTGATTTGGTAGCATCTTTGCAGGCACACCGCGCCGCCCGGATTGTGTGAATCCGGTGCGTAAGGGTAAAGAAGAAAGAGCGCGGGCGGGCGGCTTTTCCCGGGCACGGGCGCCGGGGGAAGAGGGCGGACAACGCAAGGCCGCTCACCCCTGTGCGTCCCCCGCCGCGAGGGCCGCCGCGCCCGGTCGGAGGAGATGGGTTTGAACAGCACCATGACGGGCATCCGGAGGTCCGGCTCAGGCGCGCCGCGCCGTGTCGGGCGATTTTGGCGCGCCGCGCGGACATACAGAAAGCTGGTTGAGGAAGAGACAGCGGCCGCGTCCATTGTGGAATACAGCATCGTCCTGCCGCTCTGTCTCATCGTATTGCTGTTTATTTTCTTTGTGGGCTACGTGCTGAACCAGCGCGCGCTGCTGGACTCCGCCGCCCACCGGGGCGTCCTGCTCGCGCAGCAGTACTACGCCGACCCCAATTACAACAACATCGTGGACCTCGGCCTGACCGAGGCGAAGCGGGACTATGTGGGGCACAAGTCGTACAGCATGAACGTGCTCTTTGAAAACGACCCCTACCGGTTTTTGAACAAAAACTACCACGAAGACATGATCCGGGAGCGCATGGAGGGGAAGATCACGAGCGTCATCGGCAAAAATCAGCTTTTTCTCCTCGACAACCGCCTGACAACCTTCGACGTTGACATCCCGGGCATGGAGGGTTTTCTCAACAAGTCGGCGGAGGTGACGATCACGCAGAGGTTCTACCTGCCGCTCCTGCTCGGCCACGTCAACCTGGAGCCCGTCTACACCATGACGGCCAAATCGCGCGTCACCGTCACAACGCCGGCCGAGTTTGTCCGGAATACGGATTTTGTGATCGATACCATCGAGAAGTACACCGGCACGGACGTGACGGAAAAACTCGTCACCTTCTTTGCGAAGATCACGGATTTCTTTAAGAGCGGCTGACGCCTCTAATGCGCCGTGTCGCCTAAATATTTGCAAAAACGGCGCGGACGGGGAGACCCCCGCCGCCCGGAGAGAGACGGAGGGAAGGGTATGAGATTTTTCGAAAAGAATCGCGGATCCATCTCCGTGATGTTGTCCATCCTCTTACTGCCCACGCTGACGTTTGTGGGGCTGATCGTGGACTCCGCCAGGCTCGACCTGTCGAGGGCGCTGGTGGAGAGTTCCGGCGCGCTCACAACCAACGCGGCGCTGGCAAATTACGACACGGTGCTCAAAGACGTCTACGGGCTGTTTGCGATGTCCCAAAGCGCCGACGACCCGAACGCCGCTCTGCAGGAGAATCTGGAGCAATATTTTACAAACACCTTGCAGGCGCACGGGCTGCTCGAGAGCGACGACATCGAGCTTCAAAGCGAACTGCTGGGGCATCTGCAAGACATCTTTGTCAATTCGGGAACGCAGTCGCGCGACAGCCTGCTGGACGTCGGCTACGATCAATTTGAAGCCAAGTACGTCGAGGGCAGCAACCTGACCACGCCCCAGGTTCTCAAGAGCCAGATTGTGGAATTTATGAAGTACCGCGGCCCGGCCAGCATCGGGCTGAGCCTCTTGGATTCGCTGTCGATCTTCAAAAAAGCGAACGCGCAGGGCGAGGTGGCGAAGCAAAAACTCAAAGTCGATGAGGCGCTCAGCGACTTGGGCGAGGCGTGCGGGAAATTTTACGACGCCATTGCCACCTACGACGAGCAGGTGGAGGCATACCGGCAGGCCGAAGAAATTTTCAAGAGCAAGATGGCCGGCATCAGAACGGGTCTGAGAGGCGCCAACGAGACGATCATCCGATACTTGCTCACGTCCGTGGACACCGGCGATCTCACGTATGTGGAGAAAAAGACCGTGACGACGACAGACGAGGATGGCAACGAGACCAGCCACGACGTGTACTCTCTGACCTCCGAGTACATCTCGCTGGCCTCCTCGGATGAATATCAGACGCAGCTCTCGAATCTGGTGGGCGGCAGGGTCTCCGACGAGCGAACGCTGTATTCGACGCTGAACAGCGGCGTCGGAGGTCTGGCCGGCTCTGTGAGCCACGGCGACATTCCCCAAATCAACAGGATTTTTTCCGCCTACAGGGCGTACTCGGACTATTTGAAAACGGCCGTCACCCTGCAGAAGAAGCTGTCGGCCCCCGAGAGCATGGAGAGTTCTGTGCAGACCTTTTTGCGGAGCGCGTATACTATTTCAGAGACCGTCAAGAGCCAGGTGACGCCGTACAAGGCGCTCATCGATCAAAAAAAAGCGGAGGTGTCCGCGGCGGTCACCTCCGCCACCGACGCGGTGGTCGCTTTCGACGAAGCGCGAAAGAACGTGGCTGAGACAAACGTGTCCCAAAGCAAGCTCCTGCACCTGTTCGGCGGCAAAAACTCCATCGACTACGCGATCGAACAGGGCGAAAAGGTCATTGAGGAATTGAAAAAAGTCGTCGTAGCAAACAACAAGCTGAACACCGACAACCAAAACTATTCCTCCGCGAGCAGCGGCAACGGCGGCAAAGATGATTTTTACGCCACGATGAACAGTACATACGAGAAAAACAAGGCGATGTTCAAAGAAAACGACGTCGTGGAGATCCTCAACCAACTGAGGGCCGGCAAGGCCTATCTCGACCAGGTGAAGACAAGCGTGGCCGGGTATAGCTTCTACGGAAAATCCATCGTGAAAAAGGAGTGCAACACAACCGACAAGGCGGTCAAGGCCGTCAAGGATACGTCGGAGGCCGCCGTCACTCTCGCGGAACGCTATACAAACGGCGCTACCGTGAATATGTCCGTGGAATGCGGCAAGTTGGCCGACCAATACGTAGTGGCGCCGGCAAGTTTGCCCGCGAAGAGCGACACGGTGTATCTAAAAAAGATCAGCGAATCGGTAGACGGTCACGTTGTGCCGCCGTTTTACATCTACCTTGTGAGCAATTACGGGTATAAATCCGACGAGAACACAGACGCGGACAAAAAAATGGGCGACAACATCAAATCGAGCGTGAAAGACTTGAACGACCAAGGGAAAGGCGAGGCCTCTCTGGCGGAAAACGGTGTGCAATACGCGCTTGAAATTTTTGCCAATTCCCCCTCCAACTCGGAGGCGGATAAACCCGAAGACTTCGAAGACGTCAAAGGGGACGATAAGAAGGGGGCGTCCACGCAATTCGCCAACATGCAAGGCGTCGCCTCCGGAATTCTGGGCGCGCTGAAAGGCGCGCTGGAAGACACCCGCGACAACATCTTGGTGTCGGAGTATGTGTTTCAGAACTTCTCCTACTACACCTGCGAGAAGGAGGAGGTGGACGGGAGCGGGAACTTTGACAGCGAAAATTACAAGACCTTGACCAATGTGAAGATCAACGCCGAGAACAACGCCATATACCGGACGGAGATCGAATACATCATCTTCGGCAACCAGGGCAGCAAAGGGGGCGGATTTTGGTTCTGGAAAAAAGACGCCACCGGCCCGGAGAGCAACGTGGCGGTGGCCAAACAGTACATTTTCGCCATCCGCTTCCTGTTCAACAGCATCTATGCCCTGACAAACAAAAAACTCGACGCCCAAACCCTCCCGCCGGCTATGGCCATCCAAGCCGCCACACT
>JAIRTA010000158.1 GCA_031255175.1 Oscillospiraceae bacterium
TTGTCGGCCAGGAAGAGCTTGCGCGCGTTGTACAGTACGCTGCGGCAGGAGGCTTCGCGCAGCACCGGGAAGCGCGCGCCGGTCCTGTCCACCAGTTCCCGGCGGTTTTCGCAGGCGCAGCGGCCCGCCCTGTCCTTCATCAGGCACTGGGCCGTGACCATCAGCGGCAAGCGCCCGTAAACGATCAGTTCGGTGTCCATGCTGTGGGAGAGATCGCGCACCTGCGCCAAATTGAGTTCAAAAGACAGCGCGGCGGACCGCAGTCCCTCCCGTTTCAATGTCCGGAGCGTCTGGGAGTTGAAGACGTTCAGGCCAAAGTCGCCCCGGACCGCGAAACCCCGCTCGCGCGCCGGTGACAGCTGCCCCAGATTGCCCGCCAGCACCTCACGCACACCCCGCGCGGCCGCCCTCTTGAGTTGGGCGTCCGCCTCCGGCCACTCGTCGTCCGGGATGACGCGGGGCAGCACCGCCGCCACCGGCAGACCCGCCGCCGTGGGGACATCCAATTTTTCCCATATCTCATCCTCCGCGAGCGCGGACAGGGGCACATAGAGCAGCGCCGGCGACAGCGCGAGCAGTTCGGGGGTGATCTGCTCCGCGCGGGACACTTGGACCGTGAGGACCGGCGGCGTCCGGCGGGCCGGCACGGAGGGCCCGGGCTTCCAGTCCCCGCCCCGGCGTTCGGGCGGTTCGGCGCGCAGCGCGGTGAGCTTCTCCAACGCCGCGCGCCGCATGTCGTTGACGGCCGGCAGCGGGAGCGACAGCGCCCCCTCCGCCCGCGTGCGCGCCTCCACACAGCGGTACGGCGTGCCGCCGGTCTTGTAGAGTTGGGTGTTTATCACGGCCTCCGGCATCGCGCGGGCGGCGGCGTCCGGCACGGGGCCCTCCACGGTGACCGTGCGGCCGTCGTCATCCTCGGCGCCCAGCATGGCGGGCCGGCCGGCCGTCAGCAGGCAGGCGAAATGCACCGGCACCCGCTGGCGTTCCCCGGCGCCCTCATAGTCCGCGCGCAGCCGGGCGTACAGTTTGTTCTTTCGGTCGGGCGGCTCCGGGCGGTGCACGCCAAACATGCCGGGCCCGAGCCGTCCCGTATAATATCCGTCGGTGAAGCCCTGGCGGGAGAAGACGCGCTCCAGCGCCGCGCGGTCGCCGGGCGAAGGCCCCCGGCCGCGCAGAGCCTCCGAGAGCACCCGGCTGGCCAGCGCCACATACTCCGGCCGCCGCAGCCGCCCCTCGATTTTCGCGCAGGCGACACCGAGGCGCGCCAGCTCCTCCATATGATCCACAAGCGACAGATCTTTCAGCGACAGCGGATATTCATCCGACGCGCGCAGATTCGTTCCGTAGGGCAGGCGGCAAGGTCCGGCGCACTCGCCCCGGTTGCCGCTGCGCGCGCCGATCACGGCGCTCATATAACACTGGCCCGAATAGGCAAAACACAGCGCCCCGTGGACGAATACCTCCACCTCAATGGGGCTGTGCGCGGCAATATGGGCAATCTGCTCGCGGGTGAGTTCACGGGCCAGCACCACGCGGTCGCACCCCAGCGCGCCGGCCTGCCGTACCCCCTCGAGGCTGTGCACGCTCATCTGTGTGGACGCGTGCACGGGCAAATCCGGGGCCGCGCGTTTGACAACGCGCAGCACGCCCAAGTCCTGCACAAGCAGCGCGTCCACGCCCGCTTCGTAAAGTTCGCGCGCCAACGCCGCCGCCCGGGGCAGTTCCCTGTCGGTCAGCAATGTATTGAGCGCGGCGTAAACGCGCACGCCGCGCACCCGGCAGTAGGCGAGCGCCGCGCGCAACTCCTCGGCGGAAAAGCCGGTCGCATCCCGCCTCGCGTGGAAGTCACCGTACCCCAGGTAGATCGCATCGGCCCCGTTTTGCACCGCGGCCGTCACACAGGCCGGGCTTCCGGCCGGCGCCAAGATCTCCATAGACGCGTTACTGCGCCTTTTTGAGCCGGGTGTTCTCCCGGCGCAGCTCGGCGGCCTCGGACTTGCACTTGGCCGCTTCTTCCAGGCAGCCCTTAATCTGCTCACGCAGGTTGTCGGCCGTCTCCTGCGCGCGCAGGGCCTGTTCCGCCAGATTGATGGCCGCCAGCACCGCGATGTTCGCGCTCGAACCCCGCATGTGCCGGGCGATGCCGGTGATCTCGTCGTTCACCCGGTCGGCCACGCGCTGTACATACTGCTCGTCTTCCTCCGTCAACAGAGCGAACTCCTGCCCCGCAATACTGACAATCACTCGGTTTTTCACAGTTTTCGCCTCCCATCCCGCCCCGCCGTCCCCCATCTCCGCGCGGGACACACTCGAAGCGGGTTGCGCCCACAACCCAATTTCTTATTTTTACCGCCGCTTCGCGGCAACAAGGGGCGCTTTCAGTATACCATAAGATGCGCGCGCGGAAAACATCCCCCGCAAAATTTGTTGGCCGCGGCCGCCACAAGAAAACGGAAACCGCCTCCGACGGTGTCCGAAGGCGGTCTGTGTGTTTCAGTTCAGCGAGATATGGATTTCCTTGCCCGGACCCCGGGCGACCTTCGCGACAAAATCCAGTGTGGGGTTGCAAGCACCGCTTTCGAAACGGGAGATGTTGGTCAGCCTTTTGGGGCTGCCCACGGCGCTGAAGCTGACCGACGTTTTCTTGGAAGCGGCAAAGGCAACTTTCCCGGCGTCAGAGGCAGGGATACCAATACGGTAAATACGGCGTCGTCAAACTCCCATTTCATCACCCCGCCCATGAGGTCGCAGCATCGTTTCATACTCCTCAGGCCGATGCCGTGTTGCGCGGCATCCGGCTTGGTCGTCCGCAAAAATTCTCCGTCTTTTTCGGGTTTTCGGTCGAGGGTGTTCCGCATAGTACACAGCAGCCGCGTCCGATTCGTCTCCAATTCCAGGTCTATAAAGCGGTTTTTATCTGTCCGCAGACACGCTTCAATGGCGTTTTCCAGGGCGTTTCCGATCAAAACACATGTGTCAAGAGACAGAACGTCCAGCTTCTCAGGGATCCGGATGTTCCATTTGCAGGCAATCCCGTGTTTTTCCGCCTCCTCTTTTTTGGCGGAAGCAATGGCGTCAAAAGCAGGGTTGCCGGTCGAGACGACGGTGGGCATTTCGCTTTGCATCCGCGCCAGTTTTCGAATGTTTTCCGCCAGCTCCTCATATTGGCCGGTCTCGTACAGGGAGAGGAAACCCTGGGTATACAGCTTAAGATCGTGCATCAGATGGCGAATCTGCGCGCGGTTCTCTGTGAGGAGGGTGATGTGTTCCCGCTGCACGGCGTTCTGTTTCTCCAGCGCGGCGAGCAATTTGTCCTTCTCACCGCGCCGTATCAGCGCTTCTACCAGGGCAAAGATGATGACGTTCAAGAAGAAAAACGCGATGATGCTGACCACGGACAGCGCGGTCTGCGGGTTGTCGTCCGAGACGGATTCCAGCACGATCTGCATGACAATGATAATGGAAAATATTGGCAAACAACACAATGGGAGCCACAGCCGTATCTCCAGTTTCTCCAGCTTTCCGACGCGAAATCGTTCAAAAATTTTGATGAAGAGCAATTGCAAAAAATCGGATACAACGAGAGATTGAAATCGGTTCGGCGTAAACTTCATAATCATGCCAAAAGAAGCGGATTGCGGAACAGTTACAATGAGCGCCGCCAAAAATTCGGCGCAGCTTGCTAAGATAAAGTATAACAGAGGAGCGAGCAGGAACCAATATGTTTTGATATCGAAGCAAATAAAAGCGATGACAAACAGAGCAATAATTGTTGTCATAGCAATGAAAACAACGCTGTCATTCAAATAATAACTGACCAAGAACTTGACCGCCGCGACGCCTCCCAGGGTGAGAGCAACCACGACATGGGATCGCTTTGTTTTCCCTTTGGAAAAAGCAGTAACAAAAATAAAAGCCAAAACGGCTTCTATCACAGCATTGCACATTTCGACGGCAACCCACATCCACGCTTCCATGACTTTACTCCTTTGTGACACATTCACGGACATGCCGCAAATATTTTCGGCTCACAGGGAGCTCGCTTCCGTTTTTCAAAGAGATATGATCGTCAAAGGTGATAAAGATATGCGACATATTGATCAGGTATGACTGGTGTATGCGCAGAAAGCCTTCCCGCGTCAGTTTCTCTTCTTCATCGGACAATTTGCCGATGTAATGAAAGTCGCCCTCGGACGTGACCGCACATATATAATGTCCGTCACTTACCAAGTAGAAAATATCGGACAGCGGGATGGTTTTGTCCCCACCGCCTTTGAGATGAACGGTATAGGCGGGTGTATGTCTATGGGCAAACAACACCTGCAAGCGCGCCAATGTTGTGTCAAAACTCGCCTGTGACACGGGTTTTAGCAAATAATCCGACGCCGCCACAGAAAAGGACTGTGACATATATTCTTCCAAGCAGGTGACAAACACCAACAGCACGTCCAAATCCAAAGCCCGGATCCGCCGGGCCACTGCAAAGCCATCCATTTCGGGCATGGAAACATCCAAAAATACAATGTCAAATTTTCCCATCACAAAGTGACGGCAAAACGCATCCCCAGACAGGTATGTCTCTATCTTGAGCGGCAGGTTGTTCTGCCGCTTTGCGTAATCTGTAAAAAGCGACCGCAAAGTCTCGACGCACCGTGCCTCATCGTCACAAATGGCCACACGCATACAAGTCCGCCTCTTTCTGTGTTTATTTCAAGGGGTATTATATACCATAGAAAGGGGAAAGTCCATATGCTATTTTCAAAAATTCCATGATCTCACATGATCACAGGCGTCACTATATTTTCAATAAGATATAGTGACGCCTGTGATCATGCGCAAATGGAGAATTTACTTTTCCGCAGACATGATATCATTCTTTTCAAAGAACAT
>JAIRTA010000120.1 GCA_031255175.1 Oscillospiraceae bacterium
TTCCCTCTCTCCTTGCCTTCTCTCTATTTCAAGCTCGATTTTCCCTCCTTCTACTTTACTCCACTGACTTCCGCACCCAGGCAAGGCCCTCCCCCAAAAAGGGGGAGGGCCTTGCCGCAGACCGTCAAAGAACCCCTAAGCGGGGGGCGTATGTCGGTTGCGGGGCATCCGGCCGGGCGAACACATGGGTTCGCCCCTACACTTCAATCTGCGCAAGGCCGGCGGCGGCATAGTCGCGGACACCTCGGACGACTACGCCTCTCTGCCAAACAACGTCATCGAAGAGGCCGGAGAAAAACTCTACGAACGCGTTGTTGACGCCGCGGCCCGGAACACGGGGGTGGAGCTGAAATGAAACTTTACAACGAAGACAAGTCGATGGCGTTTGACGGTGCAATAGCCGGTTCCCCTCACCGCAATGTCACATAGCCGTTGTCGCTCCGGGCGATGCGGCTTTTTTGTTTTAGGTGGTCCATTCCTCTCTCGATTGTTTCCACCACCAGCGGGCCGGTTCTTATGTATCCGAGTTTTTTTGCGGTTTCTCGGATCAGATCTTCCTGGGGGAGGCCGATTTGCTCTTCCAGGACGGCGCAGACGGCGTTGGCCGCCTCCTCTGTGGGCACGTCTCTGGCGTCGCGCTTGTGAGGCCCCTCGCCCGTTGCCCGGAACCCGCGGTATGCCGACGGGTCCTGGCCGTCGTTCCAATAAAATTTTTGGTCCTTCCACTCGGTATATCTGACCCCCAGGCCCTGTAAAATGCCTGTATTTCGCGCCTGCACGCGGTTGCCCGCGCGCGCGATGCCGCAGCTTTGCAGCACGCGTTTGACAAGCAGCGCCTCGGATATGGGCGCCTCGGCCCGGAGTACGAGACGGAATCTGTCCGCAACTTTTCTGGTATATTCTGGTAAAATATAGTCGTCCGCGGAGATGGGCTCATTGGGCAGGTTCGCCGCCAGATAGACCGACTCCCGGGGCGCCGCCACGTGGGGACGGCCCGCGGGCGGCGCCGGTTGATAGTCGCCCATCACGCGGGTGTTTTCGTTTCTGACAACCTCCCCTTCCGGTGCCGCGGCGGGCGCGTGTTCTTCCGCGGCGGGTCTTTGCGCCGCCGCGCTTCTCAGCGCCTTCAGCCGCGCCAGCAGCTTGTCTTTCTCTTTCTGGCTGTTGTCCCACCAGTCCATAGTCCAAACGCGATGTGTTTCCCAGCCGAGCCCGTGCAGCACGGAGGTCTGCGCGAGTTCCCGGTCCCGCGTGGTCTTGGCCCCGCCGTACAGGGGGCCGTCCAGAAGGACCCCCAGCAGGTAGCGGTCCGGATGGTCCGGGTCAACCACGCCCACGTCGATCCGATACTCCGAATGCCCCACCGACCGCTGTGTCTCATAGCCGGCCGCGTTGAGGAATTCGCAGATGCTGCCGGCGACCCCCGCCTGCTGTGCGCTCTTTGGCAGAGAGGCGGTCTCCTCCGCCAGCACCTGCCCGCTCCTCGCGTACTCGAGGAACGCCTTCAGCGCCGCCACGCCCCGCGCGTTGGTTTTTGAGAGATTGATCTGGTCCGGCTGGAGCGATGAAAACACGACCATATCGTACCGCGCCCGCGACACGGCCACATTGAGCCGGCGCCAGCCGCCTTCGCGGTTGAGAGGGCCGAAATTCATAAATATCTTCCCCTCCCGGTCGGGGCCGAACCCGATGGAAAACAATATGACGTCCCGCTCGTCGCCCTGCACGTTTTCGAGATTTTTTACAAACAGCGGCTCTTCCGATTCGTAGGCCCACGCCTCCATCCCGCCGTCCGATTTGCACGCCTCGGTGAACAGATCGTCTATCAGATTTTGCTGAGAGATGTTGAACGTGACAACGCCCACGCTGTATTTGTTGAGCGCCGGGTCTTTGTAACGGCGTATCAGCTCCGCGACGACCATCTCCGCCTCAACCCGGTTTTGCCTGCTCTTCCCGCGGTCGAAGCACCCGCCCGCCGGGACCAGCCTGACCCTCGATTCGCGGTCATTCACAGAGGGGAATGTGTACAGCTTGTTCTCGTAAAATTGGCTGTTGCTGAACGCGATCAGGCTTTCGTGGCGGCTGCGGTAGTGCCAGAGCAGATGTGTCTGCGGCATACTGAGCGCGAGGCAGTCGTCCAAAATGCTCTCGAGGTCCTCGGTGTCCAGGTTTTCCTCGTCCACGGTGCCGCCCGAAAAGAAGCTGGTCGGCGGCATCTGGTTCGGGTCTCCCACCACAATCGCCTCCCTGCCGCGCGCCAGGGCGCCCACGGCTTTGCACGTCGGCAATTGAGACGCCTCGTCAAACACCACGACGTCAAACGGCGGGCGCTTGGGGTCGAGATATTGCGCGGCCGAGATGGGGCTCATCAACATGCAGGGGCAGAGGCGCGGCAGCAGGTTGGGGATCTGCTCAAACAGCTTCCGGATGCTGAGGCCCCGCCCCCCGCTGCGGATCGCCCGCTGCAAGATGCCCAGCTCCGAACTCTGCGCCGCTTCTCTCGAAAAATCCGGCACCTTGGCCGCGAGACGGCAAAAGATCTCCCGCCGGGTGAGCTCCGTGAGCTCGCGGTCGATCCGCTTGAACTGTTCAATTTTTTCATCGAAGACCGCGCCGGAAAACCGGTTGAGCGTCTCGTCCGACTCCACGGCCGCGACGATCAGGGCGGCGTACAGCGCTTTTCGGTATGAGGGGAGCACGGCGGCGTGGTCCAGGCCGGCTTCGTAGCTGTCCACGACATGGCCGAGGCCCGCGCCGCGCGCGTCCCGGGCCATGCCGTTCCACACCATCCATTCCCGCAGCGCGTCCGCGTGGCCGATGATGTCCGCGCCGACGGCACCTTGCGCGGCCATCCAGTCGGAGACCCCGTAGCTGTCGAAATCCACGGCGAGCAAAGCGCCCAGACGCGCCTGCGCGTCCCGGAACTCACGCCAGGCCGCCGCAAAGGAATCTATGACCGCAAACCCCTCTCTGTCGGCCGCGAACCGCAGGCGCGTGTGGTCCGACCCCGTCAGCGCGCGCAATGCCTGGCCGCTCTCCTCGGCCTCGGCGCACAGGCGTATGATGCGATCCCAATCGGTGTTCTCCCCGGCGTACAGCGTCGCGACGCCGTCCGCGTCGCGGCACAGCCACGCGTCCGCGGCCCGGCTCTCCCGCCGGTACTCCGCCAGCAGGGCAAGCACGCCGGGGACGGCCGTCTTTTGCACGGCGCCGGCGGCGAAGGGACGCAGACGTTTTGCGATTTGATTCTGCCCCAACGCTTTGGGCAGAAACCACTTGGCGGACGCCGTTTTCCATTCCGCCTCCAGCGCCTCGCCGTCTTGCTGCAAGAAGTCGGGCGTCCACGCGCCTCCCAGCGCTCGCTTCGCCGCCTCCGCCTTTTGGGCGTGCCGGACAAAGGTTCGCACGCCCTCCAGGTACGCCGGGATCGGGTCCTTTTGCGCCCACGCGCGGGGGATCGCCTCCCACCGTTTGAGCTCCGCGGCCACATGGGCGAGCCGCTCCCAGCCGGCTTTCGCGCGCGGCGGATCGACTTGCAGCCAGGCGGACAACTGCCGGCCCCACGTCTCGGCCCCGGCGACGGACGCGCGGTATCCGCCGACCGTGTTTGGCAGCTCGGCCCGAACCTGCTGCGAATAGTCGGCCCGGCCCACGGCGCGGAGCTTGTGCCCGTGCGGGTGGCCCACCGCCTTCGCGGCGGCCGTCAGCCGCTCCAGCAACAGCTCTTTCTCCCGCAGATCGTCCGCCTGCAGGGCCTCGGCAAAGCCCTTTTCAAAGCGGATCGCGCCGTTCGCCCACCGGTTGGCCTCGTATAGATTCACCATGTCGTAGAGGCTGAGGCCCGCCCGGCGCGGCGCGTGCAGGCCGCGCGCGTACGCGTTCAGCTCCGCGCGGAGCGCGGCGGTGCGCTCGGCGACCCTCTCGTAGGTCTCCGCGGCCCGGGCGCCGCGGACCTCCGTCGCGGCGCGCAGCTGCTCCAACACGTCTTTTTTCCGCGATTTGTTGGAGTGGAGCTCCAGGCAAAACGGGCCGATCCCCAAATGTTCCAGCCTCTTTTGCACCACAGACAGGGCGGCCATTTTTTCCGCCACAAACAGCACCGTCTGCCCCTGCGCCAGCGCGTTGGCAATGAGAGCCGTGATCGTCTGCGACTTCCCCGTGCCCGGAGGCCCGTGGAGCACAAAGCTCTCGCCCTTGGCCGCGGATTCGATGGCGAACAGTTGGGAGGCGTCGGCGGCCATAGGCAGGTAAACATCCCCCTCCGGCACCCGGTCGCCTATGCGCATGTCGCCCGCTTCCCATTGCAGGCTCCCCGCCATGAGGCTTTTGACCACCTTGTTTGTTTCCAAATCCTGGTATCTATTGCGCATGTCGTTCCACATGACAAACTGCGAGAAAGAAAAGATCCCCAAAAAGGACGACTCCAGCACGTCCCACCTCGGCTGCGCCATGACGGCGTGCCGCATCACCGCGAACACCTCGCGCATGTTGACGCCGTTCTCGTCGAGCGGCAGGGGGTCGAGGCCGCTGATCACAATGCCGAAGTCCTGCTTCAGCATTTCGAGCAGTGTGATGTTCATCTGCACTTCCTCGTCGCGCAGGCGCACGACGTATCCCTTTGCCGCCGACTTCCGGATGATCTCCACGGGCAGCAGCACCAGGGGCGCGTAACGGGCCTTTTGGCTGGCCTTGGTCTCAAACCAGCGCAGGAGCCCGCAGGAGAGATACAGGGTGTTTGAACCATTTTCTTCCAGCGATGTCTTTGACGTTCTATATAGGTTGACGATCACCCGGCTCAAGTCGCCTTCCGTCAGGGGAGACCGAAGCCGTTTGTTGTCAAATTCGGCCTGTATAAGCTGTGAATACGGGCCGACGTCGCAGATGTCTTCAAAGTCTTCCGCGCTCTTTCCCTGCTGCGCCCATTCCACCGGCCGCGGCATAATGCCGAACTCGGCGCCGCTCGCGAGCGCGTCTTCCAAGTCGGACAAAGAGGATGAAAAGATCGGAACAAGGTTGCGGGAGAGCCGCATGTTGATCAGCGTATTGCGAAGCCCCAGATCCAAAAGTTTTCGCTCCCATTGCATCCGCTTTGTCACGGGCGCGGCCGCGCCCTCCGTCACGGAGACGGCGTCTCTCATTGCCTCGGGCGCCGCGGTGAGTTCGGAGACGTCACGTTTGTCAAACGCGACGACCCACCCCTGCTCCGTGCGAACGCGCAGGGGCAGGGGGCGGACCCCGGAGAGTCTGGCCCGGTGGACATCGATGATATACTCCAACGCGTCGATCCCCTGCAAAGAACGTATGGCGGCCCTTTCCGCCTCGCCGAAGCTGATGTCCTTCCCGGCCGTCAGCGCCGTACATTCCACCACGGTGATCTCGCCGATATCCTCAGAGACGCGTTTGGTGATCAGCGCGGGGTCGTCTGAGACAGATTCCGGAAAAGACATATCTTCCAGCCAAACGCCCAAAAAAACATGCCCCTTTTGCAAGAGCAGCAGCGGGCAGAGCCCCATGCCCTCCAGGCAGGAGGCATAAAAAAGCGCGACGTCGAGGCAGGTGCCCATATGCTGCTGCATGATCGCGTCGCACAGGCGCACGCGCTGCCCCATCATCTCAAAGCTGGCCGGCGGGACGGAGTAGACGATGTTTTGTTCTTGCAGGGCGCCGTACACGGCCGCGACCTGCTTTTTGACGCGGTCGGGGCTCCTGCTCAGGTAGGCGTTCAGCGATTGGTTGCCCGTCCACATGCCCAGCAGTTCGGAGGCCCTCGCGTTGATCTTTGTCACTTCGGGGTGGTTGGGCGTCACAAAGGCGGCCAGCAGTTCCGGGAAATAGACGGATCCGTGCCATTCGTCGTAGGCGAGCGCGACGATCTCCTTCGTGTGCGACGACAACTCCTCGTCGTTTTTACAGAGCGATATGCGCAAAACGCCCGTGATCCTCTCCGTCAAGCCGGCGAGCACGTCCGCGTTCAAAAGCAGGGGTATGTTCCTCACCACCACGGCCTGCCCGCCCGGCAAATGCCGCAGCACGCTCTCGTACGGGATCGAGATCTCCGGGGTCGTGGTGATGCGGAGGGTGACGTCCTCCAACGGCTCCGTACCGGCGTGATAGAGCGAGATCTCTCTGACCACGGGGATACGATTTTGCTGCAACGCAAAGTTGACCACACCGGTGATGTCCGACTGAATGGAGATATCCGCCTTCCCCATAATAGATACGCCTCCCCTGTCCGGTTCAGATGCCGAAAACCCGCACGGGTTTTCGGCATCTCCGGTCTTTATAGTATCAAACACACGTCTGACGCTTACGCTCTATATTGAGTGCGGGCGGCGGGATCTGCGCCCGCACGCCCTGTGGCGCAAAACACACAACCCTTGCGCCTTGAGGGTCGTCACACATGGTTTTTCTGCGGCGTTCTGTGCCGAAGGTAGTCGTCTATTTGCCAGATAATATCTTGCTTGCCCGTGGAGTGCAAGACGTCGTAAAACTCGTCAATAAAATCGATCAGCCCCGTAGTCGCAAATATATCGTAAACTTCTTTTCCGCGCAGCCCCTTGGCACTGCGGTATATCTCTATGCAATACACAACAAACTTCATATGAAGCACAATCACGCCTCCTCCGGCAGTTCCAGCACACCTGTCCGCAATTCGGCCGCGAGAATGTTTGCAAGGCAAGTCGGGCTGTAATGCCACACCTTTGTTCCCTCATCGGCGTATAAATCGTACAGTTCAGAGGAATAAAACAGCTTTATAGCCATGTCTTCTGCAATGTCCAGCTTGCGGGAAATGGCCATAATAATCGCGGGGACATACACGGCCATCATGCCCTCATGTTCCTTCTGATTCATAGCCAACCTCCTGAGTCGTTACAAAGCTAAGCATATCCAGCGCCCTTTGTGTCCGAAACGCTATTTGATTGTACAGCTCTCTCACTTTCAATTCTTCAATCGCCTGTTGCTGTGATAGTCTTCCAATTTCATACAATTGCAGCGCCTACTGCTCCGTCTTTGCCTCCAGTTTCTCAAATTGAGCTATAAACCTGTCATAGTCGCTCTCGAACAACTTGTCCTGTATAATCCGATATTTTTCAAATTCGCACAATGCGTGTTCTTCCGCTATCTGTGCCGAAATCTTACCCGCATTGGTGAGCAGTTCGTTTCCGTCCGCTTGTAGAATTAAGTCCAGGTGTTTTGTCCAATCTTGCATCGTCATTGGAACATGAGCCTCTGCTCTGCGTTGTGCCAAATCAAGATAAGCTGATACAATAAGTTCCAACGAACGCATCTCAGCCTCTGTCAAATAATTTTTTGCAACCACCACATCACCGCGCTGAATTTTCCCCCGGGGAGCATCTTGCCAAGTGGTCAACCCCATGTGTTCCTTTTCTGAATCGGCTCTACTATATATGACCTCAGCAGCTGTATTGCCGTGAACGGCAAAATGCAATTTGTTTTGAACCTTTGCAAAAAATTCACGCGTAGTTTTTGCATTGGTGTCGTAATCAAGCGCAGTTGCATATATGTCGGTGATTTTTTGATAAAAGCGCCGTTCGGACAGTCTTATCTCCCGAATTTTATCAAGCTGACGGTCAAAATAATCCTGCGTCAGAATTGTGCCGCCATTTTTTAAGCGTTCCTCGTCCATGACCCAGCCCTGAATCGTGTAATCCTTCACAACTTGATTCGCCCATTTGCGGAACTGGATGGCGCGTTCATTTTCCACCTTAAAACCCACAGCAATTATCATTTGCAGGTTATAATGTTTAATGTCACGGTTTACCGCACGCGCGCCCTCATTTTGAACTATTCGGAAAAACCGAATAGTTGCGTTTTCGGTCAATTCACTGTCCGCATAAACCTTTGAAATATGTTCGTTTATGGTCGAAATGTTAACATCATAAAGCGCGGCCATCATCTTTTGTGTCAGCCAAATGTTTTCGTCTTCATAACGCATTTCAAAACTCTGTTTATTGTCACCAGTCGCAGCGACATAGGTCAGATATTCTGCCGCACTGGAGCGTATTGTCATTTCTTGGTTCTGATTCTTCGGCATTGTATTCATCTCCTGTGTCTGCGGGTTCTGCCGATGCCTTTTCTTTGATATTCCAAAATTTTCCTACACCCGTGGTGCGGGCGGCGGGATTTGAACCCGCACGCCTTGCGGCACAAGAACCTAAATCTTGCATGTCTGCCATTCCATCACGCCCGCGTATTCACTGACTCAGTATATCACGCCGCCGCCGCCTCGTCAATGGGGCGCGGACGGCGAAGGCGGGACCCACTGTATGTTGTGGCATACCACAACATACAGTGGGTCCCGCCGTGTGCTCTCAGAAACCCGAGTGCCCCCGGGTACCCGGCTTAGACGAGTTCGAGGACCGCCATCTCCGCGGCGTCGCCGCGGCGGGGGCCAAGGCGCGTCAGGCGGGTGTACCCGCCGTTGCGGCCGGCGTAGCCGGGCGCCGTTGTGTCGAAGAGCTTCTTTACGGCGTCTTCTTTTGTGATGAAGGCCAGGGCGGCGCGGCGCGAGGCCAGCGTGTTCTGCTTGCCCAGGGAGATCATCTTCTCCACCAGGGGGCCCACTTCCTTCGCCCGGGTGACCGTCGTGGAGATCCGCCCGTATTCGATCACATTCGTCACCATCGCGCGCAGCATCGCCCTGCGCTGGTCCGTGGTGCGTCCCAATTTTCTCGGCATTGTAATGTCCTCCCTCAAGGGTGGTATCATCGCCCCCGGTTCCGGGGGCGCCGGTCGCCCGGCGTTGATTTATACTTCTTCGGTGGCCAGTGACAGACCCATCGCCGACAGCTTGTTGATGACTTCCTCCAGCGACTTGCGGCCGAGGTTTCTCACCTTCATCATGTCCGCCTCCGTCTTATCCACCAAGTCCTCCACGGAGTTGATGCCGGCGCGCTTTAGGCAGTTGAAGCTGCGCACGGACAGGTCGAGCTCCTCAATCGTCATCTCCAGCACTTTGTCCCGGTGGGACTCCGCCTTCTCCACCACCGTGGAGCGGCTGCCCACGTTGTCGGACAGGTCGGCAAAGAGCATCATATGGTCGGACATGATCTTGGCGCCCAGGCTCACGGCGTCCCGCGCCGAGATTGTGCCGTCTGTCCAGACCTCCAGCGTGAGCATGTCGAAGTCGGTCATGTGGCCCACGCGCGTGTTGCCCACCGTGTAGTTTACTTTGAGTACCGGTGTGTAGATCGAATCGATCGGAATCAGGCCGATCACCGACTGGGCGGGTTTGTTGCGCTCGGCGGAGACGTACCCGCGCCCGCGGGACAGTGTAAGTTCCATCTCCAAGCTGGCGTCCGCCCCCAATGTGGCGATGTGAAGGTCCGGATTTAAGATCTCCACCTCGCCGTCGCCTTTGATGTCGCCTGCGCGCACCACGCCCTCTCCGTGCGCCTCTATATAGATGGTTTTTGTCCCGGGACTGTGCAGCCGCGCCGTGATACCCTTGATATTGAGCACGATCTCGGTCACGTCCTCCTTGACGCCCGGGATGGTGGAAAACTCATGTTGTACACCGGCGATCTTCACGGTGGTCACCGCCGTGCCGGGCAGAGACGAGAGCAAAATGCGCCGCAGCGAATTGCCCAGTGTCGTCCCATAGCCGCGCTCCAAAGGCTCCACAATGAACTTGCCGTACGACGGATCCTCCTGGTTTTCCATGCATTCAATGCGCGGCTTTTCAATTTCTATCATGAAGCATATAACCCTCCTTCAGCCAGACAGCGAAGCGGCCGGACGGCCACACAACGCGATTTCAGCTCTCGCGGCCAGGGCCGGCGCTCCTTACTTGGAATACAGCTCGACAATGAGATGTTCTTCCACGGGAAGGTCAATGTCATCGCGCTCCGGTACGCCGATGACCTTGGCGGTGAAGGCGTCCCTGTCGAAATCCAGCCACTTGGGCGGTACGCGCGCGGCGTTGTTTTCGAGCGAGGTTTTGATCTTGTCGATGTCGCGGCTCCGGGCGCGGAGCGCCACCACGTCGCCCGTCTTGATGAGGGCGGAGGGGATGTTCAGCTTGTGCCCGTTTACCGTGAAATGTCCGTGGCCCACGAGCTGGCGCGCCTCGGGGCGCGACATGGCAAACCCCAGCCGGTAGACTACGTTGTCCATGCGGGATTCTAAGATCCGAAGCAGATTTTCGCCCGTGACGCCCTTGGCCTTGGCCGCCATGTCGAAGTACTTCTCAAACTGGCTCTCCAGCACGCCGTAGTAGCGGCGCGTCTTTTGCTTCTCGCGAAGCTGAAGGCCATATTCGGAATTTTTCTTGCGGCCCTGCCCGTGCTGTCCGGGCGGATAGGCACGGCGCACGATGCTGCACTTATCGGAATAACAACGGTCGCCTTTCAAAAAGAGCTTCTGCCCCTCGCGGCGGCATTGGCGGCAAACCGCGTCCACATATCTTGCCATACGTCTCTCCTCCTGCCTTTACACGCGCCGTCTTTTGGGCGGACGGCAGCCATTGTGGGGGATAGGGGTCACGTCTTTGATCAGGCTGACCTCAAGCCCCGCGGCCTGCAACGCGCGGATGGCCGCCTCACGGCCCGACCCCGGCCCTTTGACGTACACCTCGACGGTCTTCAGCCCTTGTTCCATCGCCGCGCGCGCGGCGGTCTCCGCCGCCATCTGCGCCGCGTACGGCGTCGATTTGCGGGAACCGCGGAAGTTGAGCGACCCGGACGAACACCACGAGAGCGCGTTGCCCGACAGGTCTGTGAGCGTCACCATCGTGTTGTTGAAGGAGGAGCGGATATGCGCCGCGCCTTTCTCAATGTTTTTTCTCTCACGGCGCTTGCGCGAAACCGTGCGTTTTGCCTTTGGTGCTGCCATGCCTCTTCCTCCTTACTTCTTCTTGTTGGCGATCGTGCGCTTCGGGCCCTTGCGGGTGCGTGCGTTTGTCTTCGAACGCTGGCCGCGCACCGGCAGGCCGCGGCGGTGACGCAGGCCCCGGTAGCTCCCGATCTCAATGAGGCGCTTGATGTCCATCGCTATGTCGCGGCGCAAATCGCCTTCCACGTGGTACTCTTTTTCGATGATCTCGCGCAGGCGCGCGGTCTCCTCTTCGGTGAGGTTCTTGACACGGGTCTCCGCGGGCACACCCGTCGTCTTCAAAATGCCGCTGGCCGTCTTGCGCCCGATGCCGTAGATGTGCGTGAGTCCGATATCGATCCGTTTGTCGCGGGGCAGGTCCACGCCGGCAATACGCGCCATACTTGCTGCACCTCCATAGTACCTTATTGCCGCTTCGTGGCAATAAAAACAAGAATTTTGGTTGTGGGCGCAGCCCACTTTGGGAATGATACGATAAAATGATTCAGCCCTGCTTTTGCTTATGCTTGGGGTTTGGGCAGATCACCATCACGCGGCCGTGCCGCTTGATGATCTTGCATTTTTCACACATGGGCTTCACACTGGGTCTGACTTTCATGTCGGCTGCCTCCTTTTCTACTTGCTCCGCCAGGTGATCCGCCCGCGCGACAGGTCGTAGGGCGACATCTGCACCGTAACTTTGTCGCCGGGCAGGATGCGGATGAAATTCATGCGGAGCTTTCCCGAAATGTGGGCCAGGATCTTGTGTCCGTTTCCAATGTCCACAGAGAACATGGCGTTCGGCAACGCATCCAGAACGATCCCCTCGGCTTCGATCATGTCGTCTTTCGCCACGTGGATTCCTCCTCTGCTCCCCATCGGCCTCGGGGGCCGCCGTATTGATTATAGCGCAAATGGCCCTTGGCCTATACGCTCTCTCCCCCGGGCTCGGCGCCGGGGTCCGCCGGGTCCGCGCAGCGGAGCGCAAAATCCGCCAGCGCGCGGCGCAGTTCGTTGTTCGTCACTTTTTCGCCCGCCCGGATCTTACCCGCCGCGCGGGCGTCCGGCGACGCCACAAACTCGACGTGCTTGCGCTTCTTCCGCTTGGGCGTTTCCACCCTCCGGCGGCGTCCGTCGGCCAAAATGACGTACTCCCCGTCGATATCCAATATAAAAAACAATCCTCCGGCATCATGACCGCGCAGAGACCGGACTATGTCGGACGCCTTCATGGATCATTCTTCCTCTTGCCAAGCGGTGAGCCTCTCCGGCTCCCCGCGGGTGATGAGCACACTGTGCTCATAGTGTGCCGACAGCCGCCCGTCCTGTGTCACGACGGTCCACCCGTCGGGCAGGACTCGCACGGCAAAGCCGCCCGCGTTTATCATGGGTTCTATGGCCAGCGTCATGCCGGGCAGCAGCCTCGGCCCCCGGCCGGGCGAACCGAAATTCGGCACGTCCGGGTCCTCGTGGAGCTGCGCGCCCACTCCGTGGCCGGTGAAGGCCCGCACCACCGAAAACCCGTTTGCCTCCGCGTGCTGCTGTACGGCGTGGGAGATATCTGACACGCGGGCGCCCTCGCGCGCCGCCTCGAGGCCCTTGTAAAAACAGGTTCGCGTCTCCCGTATGAGCCTCAGCGCCTCCTCGGACACCCGCCCCACCGGGAAGGTGGCCGCCGCGTCTCCGTGGAACCCGCCGAAATACGCGCCCGCATCGACGCTCACGATGTCCCCCTCCCGGAGGACGCGCGCGCCGGGGATGCCGTGGATGAGCTCCTCGTTGACCGACACGCAGGCCGAGGCGGGAAAACCCCGGTAGTGCAGAAACGACGGCTCGGCGCCGGCCTTTTGAATGGTCTCGCGCACCACGCGGTCTATCTGTTTTGTCGTCACGCCGGGGGCGATCATGCGGCGGGCCGCCAGCAGCGCCTGCCCCGTGATCGCGCCGGCCCGGCGCATGGCGTCGATCTCCCGCGCGGATTTGACTGGGATCACGGCAACGCCTCCAGCGCTTCGAGGCAGCGCTCCGTGACCTTCTCAATGGCGTCGCGCGCCACGATGACCCGCAGCAAGCCCTGTGATTCGTAGTGGCCCTTCAGCGGCTCCGTGTTCTCGTGGTAGGTGATCAGCCGGGCGCGCACCACCGCCGGGACGTCGTCGTCGCGCCGGTAGAGCTCGCCGCCGCAGCTGTCGCAGACGCCCTCGACGGCCGGGGGGTTCACCTGCACATGGTAGGTACTCCCGCACTGGCGGCAGGAACGCCGCCCCGACATGCGCTGTTCGATGTCTTCGTCCGGCACTTCGAGGCTGAGCACCGCCTGTACCGCCACCCCGATGCCATCCAGCGCGACGGCCTGGGCGATCGTGCGGGGGAAGCCGTCTAAGATGAAGCCCTTGGCGCAGTCCGGCTCGGCGAGGCGTTCGCGGATGATGCCGACCATCACCCCGTCCGGCACCAGCTGGCCGGCGTCGATGTAATCTTTGGCGGCCAAACCCACCTCGGTGCCCCGGCGCATGGCCTCACGCAGGATGTTGCCCGTAGAGACGGCAGGGATCCCGAGCCGGCGGCTGAGCACCTCTGCCTGCGTACCCTTGCCCGAACCGGGCGACCCCAGCAAAACAATGTTCATAACGCCAAATCCTTTCCGCCGCGCCGCGGCCTTATTCCAGGAAGCCCTTGTAGTGGCGCATGAGCATCTGCGACTCAATGGCTTTGACGGTCTCCAGCGCCACGCCGACGACGATGAGCAGGGAGGTGCCGCCCAGGGCCAGGTTGAGGTTGGGGAAGGCGATGCCCATGAGGGCCGGCATAACGGCGATGATCCCCAAGAAGATCGCGCCGAAAAGCGTCACCTTGTTGAGCACTTTTCGAATGAAGTCGGCCGTCGGCTTGCCCTGGCGGAAGCCGGGGATGGACCCTCCGTTTTGCTTGAGGTTGTTTGACACCTCAATGGGGTTGAACTGCACGGAGGTGTAGAAGTAGCTGAACGCGATGATGAGCAGGAAGTACACGGCGTTGTAGAGCACCGACTGCGAACCAAACCACGAGAGCTTTTCGCCCGCGCCGAAGAAGGCGGCGATGGTGGCCGGAAACGCCGTGATGGAACTCGCGAAGATGATGGGCATGACGCCCGACATATTGACCTTGAGCGGCAGATAGGTGCTCTGCCCGCCGTACATCTTGCGCCCGACCACCCGCTTGGCGTACTGCACCGGGATGCGCCGTTCGGCGTTTGTGATGAACACAACAAAGGCTACGACCGCGGCGACCCCGATGAGGATGAGCGGCACGAAGACCCACGAGAGCTGCCCCTGCGAGATCTGCAGAACGATCCGCCCGATCGCGTTCGGGCCGCGGGAGACAATGGAGGCAAACAGGATGATGGAGATGCCGTTGCCGATGCCGAACTCGGTGACCTGCTCGCCAAGCCACATGATGAAGGCCGAACCGGCCGTAAACGTCAACACGATGATGGCGGCCGTGAAGAACGAGTGATCGGACACCGCGTAGGCGGTGCTGCCGTCGGCCATTTGGATCGGCTGGCCGCGCAGCAGCATGTAGTAAGAAAAGCCCATGAGCAGCCCCAGCGCCACGGTGGCGTAGCGGGTGATGGCGGCGATCTTCTTGCGGCCCTCTTCGCCGCCCTCTTTTTGCAGCCGCTCCAGCGCCGGGATGCCGACGGTGAGAAGCTGCATGATGATGGAGGCGTTGATGTAAGGCTGAATGGAGAGGGCAAACACCGTCGCCTGTGAGAAACTGCCGCCCGACATCATGTCGATGAGACCCAGCATGGTGTTTGAAAGCTGCGAATTGAAGAGCTGCGCGAGCACGGCGGAGTCGATGAACGGCACCACGATGTTGGCGCCAAAGCGGTAGACGAGCAGGATGAACAGCGTGAAGATCATCTTGTTGCGCAGGTCGCGGATGCGCCACGCGTTTCTCAATGTCTCGATCATCGCTTACACCACCTCCGCCTTCCCGCCGAGCGCTTCGATCCGGGCGGACGCGCTTGCCGAAAAGGCCCGCGCGCGGATGGTCAGCTGTTTGGTCAGCTCGCCCTGCCCCAGCACCTTGACGCCGTTTTCGCACTTGCGGATGATCCCGCGCGCGAGCAGCTCGGTTTCGGAGACGACGGCGCCGTTTTCAAAGACTTCAAAAGCCGAGAGGTTTACGATGACCGGCGGCTTTGCGAAGATATTGACAAAACCCCGTTTCGGCAGACGGCGGGCCAGCGGCATCTGTCCGCCTTCGAACCCGCGCTTGCGCGAGTAGCCGGACCGTGCCTTCTGCCCCTTGTGACCGCGGCCGGACGTCTTCCCGTTGCCGGACCCGTGGCCGCGTCCCACCCGAAAGCGCTCCTTCACGGCGCCCGATGCGGGGGACAATTCACTGAGTTTCATGGTGGTTTCCTCCCTCACGCCTCGTCGGTCACCCGGATGAGGTAACCGATATGGGCGATTTTCCCCCGTGTGGCCTCGTTGTCGGGCTGCACCGTCACATGGCCGATGCGCCGCAGGCCCAGGGAATGCGCCGTGGCAATGTGCGAATCCTTTCGCCCCGTCAGGCTTTTGACCAGCGCGATCCGCAGTTTGACCGCTTCGTTTGCCTTGGCCTTGGTCGCCATAGATGAGCCCTCCCTATTTCAGAATACTGCCGGGGGAACGGCCGCGCACCCTGGCAACCTCCTCCAGACTTTTGAGGGATTTGAGCCCCTCCATAGTGGCCGTGACGACGTTTTGCGGGTTGTTGGAGCGCAGGCTCTTGGTCCGCACGTCGCGAATGCCCGCCATCTCCATGACGGCGCGCACCGGGCCTCCGGCGATGACGCCGGTTCCCTGTGCGGCCGGCTTGATGACGACGCGGCCGGCGCCGAATTTACCGAGCACCTCGTGTGGGATGGTCGTGCCCTTGAGATTGATCACCACAAGATTTTTCTTGGCGTCTTCGATGCCCTTGCGAATGGCGTCGGGCACTTCGGACGCCTTGCCCAGACCGAACCCCACGGTGCCGTTGCCGTCTCCGACAACCACCAACGCGGAAAATTTGAAAATACGACCGCCCTTGACCGTTTTGGATACGCGGTTCAGCGCCACGACCTTTTCGCGAAGCTCCATGGCCTGGGGATCGATCTTGGAATTTTGCGGCATACGTTTTCCCTCCCATGTGGAATGGGCCGCCCTTTCCCCGCGCCCGACGGCCGCCGGAATAGAGCCCATTTGTTGTCAGTCAGTCGGCCGGCGTTCAGCCGCCCGCGCGAAACGGCCGCGCCGTCTCAGAATTTGAGTCCGCCCTCGCGGGCGCCGTCGGCGAGCTCTTTCACACGCCCGTGGTAGAGGTAACCCCCGCGGTCGAATACGACTTCGGTGATCTCCTTCTCCTTGGCGCGCGCCGCGAGCAGCTTTCCCACTTCGCGGGCCGTCGCCTTGTTGCTTCCGGGGCCCTCGACCGCCTTGTCTTGAGAAGAGGCGGCGGCGAGAGTCCTGTGCGCGGTGTCGTCGATGATCTGCGCGTAGATATGATGCAAACTGCGAAATACGTTGAGACGCGGCCGCTGGGCTGTGCCGCTGATGACGGCGCGCACTCTTTTATGCCGCTTTTGCCGCTGCTTGTTGGTATTGGGCCTCGAGACCATGTTGGCGCACCCTCCTTACTTTTTCTTGCCGCCCGCCTTGCCTTCTTTGCGGCGGATGACTTCGGTGGCGTACTTGATGCCCTTCCCCTTGTAGGGTTCGGGCGGGCGTTTCTCGCGCACCTCGGCGGCAAACTGCCCGACCTTCTGCCGGTCGCAGCCGGAGATGACCACCCGGTTTGGCGCGGGCACTTCGATCGACACGCCGTCGATCTCTTCCATGATCACCTGGTGCGAATACCCCAGGTTCATGATGAGCTGTTTGCCCTGCTTCTGCGCGCGGTAGCCCACGCCGTTGATCTCCAGTTCTTTTTTGAAGCCCGCGGTCACGCCTGTGACCATGTTGTGAAGCAGCGCCCGTGTGAGGCCGTGCAGCGCCCTGTGCCGCTTGGCTTCGGAGGGACGCTTTACGTGATAGACGTTTTCCTCCCGCTCGAAGATCATCTCGGGGTGGAGGTTTTGCGTCAAGACGCCTTTCGGACCCTTAACCGTGACCCGGTTGCCCGGCTCGACCGTCACATCGACGCCGGCGGGGATGGCAATGGGCATTCTGCCGATACGTGACATGTTCTTTCCTCCCCTTACCAGACAAAGGCCAGCACTTCGCCTCCCACATGTTCGGCGCGCGCTTTCCGGTCCGTCATAATGCCTTTGGATGTTGAAACGATGGCGATGCCAAGTCCGCGCAGCACGCGCGGCAGCTCGTCGGCGCCGGCGTACACGCGCAGGCCGGGCTTCGAAACCCGGCGCAGGCCGGTGATGGCCTTCTCTTTGCCGCCCACATACTTGAGCGCGACGCGCAGGACGCCCTGCCCGCTGTCGGCGATGTGCTGGACGTTTTTGATGTAGCCCTCTTCGAGCAAAATGTCGGCGATGGAACGCTTTAGGTTGGATGCGGGGATATCGACCGTGTCGTGCCGCGCCGCATTGGCGTTGCGGATGCGGGTGAGCATGTCGGCTACGGGATCGGTGATTTGCATCTGATTACCTCCTTTGGCGCGAGAGGTATACCAGGCGGCCGGTTTTTCGGCGGACGCGCCGCCGGAACCTTTTCCTCCTGGACCCTAGATCGGCGGGTGTAAATCGAACCGGGCGGTTCCCGGGTGGGCGCGAAACAGGCGCGGCGCCGTTACCAGCTGGCCTTTCTGACGCCGGGGATCTGGCCCTTGTAGGCCAGGTTTCTGAAGCAGATGCGGCAGACGCCGAAGTCGCGCAGGTAGGCGTGCGGCCTGCCGCAGATCGAACAGCGGTTGTAGGCGCGGCTGGAAAATTTTGGCTTGCGCTGCTGCTTTAAAATCATAGCTTTTTTGGCCACGGTTTCTCCCTCCCCTAAACGGTGCGGGCAAACGGCGCCCCCAGCAGGGAAAGCAGCTCGCGGCCCTCTTCGTCGGTCTTGGCGGTGGTGCAGATGACAATGTCCATGCCGCGGATCTTGTCGATCTTGTCGTACTCGATCTCGGGGAATATGAGCTGTTCTTTCAGCCCCAGCGCGTAGTTGCCGCGCCCGTCGAAGGCGTCCGGGCTGATGCCGCGGAAGTCGCGGACGCGGGGCAGCGCCACATTGAGCAGACGGTCTAAGAATTCCCACATGCGGGAGGCGCGGAGCGTCACTTTGACGCCCACCGGCATCCCCTCGCGCAGCTTGAAGTTCGCCACCGACTTGCGGGCCCGCGTCACCACGGCCTTCTGCCCGGTGATCCGCGTGACGTCCGCCACCACGGCGTCCAGCACCTTGGCGTTGTCACGGGCGTCGCCGCAGCCCACGTTCACGACGATCTTGTCGACGCGCGGAAGTTGCATGGGGCTCTTGTAAGAGAACTTCTTCATGAGCGCCGGCGCGATCTCTTTGCTATATCTCTCTTTCAAACGTGCCATAATACCATCCGCACCTCCTTTGTCAAATGGTGTCGCCGCAGTGTTTGCACACGCGGTCTTTGGTGCCGTCCAGGTTCAGCGCGTGCGCGGTGCGGGTGGGCTTTTTGCACTTCGGGCAGATGTGCATCACCTTGCAGGCGTAGAGCGGACTCTCTTTTTTGATGATGCCGCCCGGGTCGGTCTGCCGGCGGGGTTTTGTGTGTCGCGTCACGATGTTGACGCCCTCCACAATGACCTTGCCATCGCGGGGGAGGGTGGAGAGCACCTTGCCCTGCCGCCCCTTGTCTTTCCCGGAGAGCACAAGCACCGTGTCCCCCTTGCGGATATTCAGACTGTTCATAATTTTCACCTCTCGACTGGCAGCTGACAACTGTCAGTTGTCAATTGTCAGTTGTCAATTGACAATGTCAACGGTCAATTGACAATTGACATCAGAGAACCTCCGGCGCCAGAGACAGAATCTTCATATAGTCCTTGTCGCGCAGTTCTCTCGCCACCGGGCCAAAAATGCGCGTACCTCTCGGATTTTTGTCTTCGCGGATGATAACCGCCGCGTTGTCGTCAAACCGGACATGCGTGCCGTCGTTCCGGCGCACGCCGAACGAACTGCGCACGATGACCGCTTTGACCACTTCTCCCTTTTTGACCACGCCGCCCGGCGCCGCTTTGCGCACCGACGCGACGACGACGTCGCCCACATTGCCGTAGCGGCGGGAAGAACCGCCCAGCACGCGGATGCATTTGAGCTCCTTGGCGCCGGTGTTGTCGGCCACCCGGAGCCTGGTTTCCTGCTGAACCATGAAGTTTCCCCCTTTATCAGAACGCGCTCAATTCCTGCTACCGCGCCTTCTGCACGATCTCCACGAGGCGCCAGCGCTTGTCTTTTGAAAGCGGACGGGTCTCCATCACGCGCACCTTGTCGCCCACGCGGCATTCGTTGCGCTCGTCGTGCGCCTTCAGTTTGTACGTGCTCTTGACGATCTTCTTGTAGAGGGGGTGGCGCACACGGTCCTGGATGGCCACCACCACGGTCTTGTCCATCTTGTCCGAGACCACCACGCCCGTGCGGGTCTTGCGGAAATGCCGCTTCGCCTCGGCTTCGGCCGGCTGTGTCTCTTCGGTCTGCGGCTCGAAAACGGCCGCTTCCGCCGCCATGATCTCTTCGCTCATTTATTCACAGCCTCCTTCAGTATTTCCTCGCGCAAGATGGTCTTGACACGGGCAATGTCGCGCCGGACGTCGGCGATGCGGATGGGGTTTTCAAGCTGGTTGGTGGCGTGCTGCATCCGCAGGTTAAACAAGTCTTTCTTGAGGTCTGTCAATTTGCGGTCCAGTTCCGCGGGGGACAGTTCGCGCAGCTCCTTCGCTTTCATCATTGCTCACCGCCTGACGCGATTTCCGTCTCGGCGCGAAGCACAAACTTGCACTTGATCGGCAGTTTGTAGGAGGCGAGGCGCATGGCTTCGCGGGCCACTTCCTCACTCACGCCGGCAATTTCAAACATGATACGACCGGGTTTTACCACGGCCACCCAATATTCGGGCGACCCTTTACCGGAACCCATGCGGGTCTCGGCCGGTTTTTCCGTGACCGGTTTGTGGGGGAAGATTTTGATCCACACCTGTCCGCCGCGGCGGATGTAACGGGTCATGGCAATACGGGCGGCCTCAATCTGGTTGGAGGTGATCCAAGCCGGCTCCATCGCCATGAGGCCGAATTCGCCGTGGCTCACGGTGTTGCCGCGCAGGGCTTTGCCCTTCATCCGCCCGCGCTGTACGCGGCGGTATTTGACACGTTTGGGTAACAGCATTTAACGGGGACCTCCTTCCCTCGGGGGGGTGCCCGGCCGCGGGCCGCCGCCTTGGCCGCCGAAGCCGCCCGGTCGCGGGCCGCCGCCCTGGCCGCCGAAGCCGCCCGGCCGCGGGCCGCCGCCTTGGCCGCCGAAGCCGCCGGGACGCGGGCCGCCGCCCTGGCCGCCGAAGCCGCCGGGACGCGGGCCGCCGCCCGGACGTCCGCCGCCGAAGCCGCCGCCGCCGCGCGGGCCGCGGTCACGCCGGTCTCCGCCGGGGCGCGGGCCCCTGTCGCGCCGGTCGCGCCGGTCGTCGCGGGGGCGGGGCGCCTCGATGGTGCGGGAGCCCATGCGGTTGCCCACACTGAGCACTTCTCCTTTGTAGATCCAAACCTTAACACCGAGGCGGCCGTATGTGGTCTTGGCCTCGGCGAAGCCGTAGTCGATGTCGGCGCGCAGCGTCTGCAGGGGGATTGTCCCCTCGTGGTAGTGCTCGACGCGCGCGATCTCCGCGCCGCCCAGACGGCCGGCCACGCAGGTCTTGATGCCGCGCGCGCCGAGGCGCATGGAGCGCTGCATGGCCTGCTTCATGGCCCGGCGGAAAGAGATGCGCTTTTCGAGCTGCTGCGCAATGTTTTCCGCCACGAGCTGGGCGTTCATGTCGGGGCTTCTGACCTCGACGATGTTCAGCGCCACCGGTTTTTTGATCATGCCCTCGAGCTTGGCGCGCAGCTTTTCGATGTCCTGCCCCTGGCGGCCGATGACGATGCCCGGCCGGGCGCAGTGCAGGAAGACGCGCACGCGCGCGCTGTCGCGCTCGATCTCAACGCGGGGGACGCCGGCGCTCTGGAGCGTGGTTTTCAGGTATTCGCGGATTTTATAATCCTCCAGCAGCAACGCGCCCACTTTGTCGTTGGGGGCGTACCAACGGGAGTCCCATCCTTTGATGACGCCGACACGCAGACCGTGCGGATTGACTTTCTGTCCCATACCCTGCCCCCTTATTCCTTCTCGCGCACAGCTACGGTGATGTGCGACGTTCGTTTGAGAATGCGGAAAGCCCGCCCCTGGGCGCGCGGACTGATGCGCTTAAGCGTGGGCCCCGGGCCGACGAGCACCTCCGACACGATGAGGTTGTCGGCGTCCATCTCGAAGTTGTTCTCGGCGTTGGCGCACGCGCTGCGCAATACCTTGAGCAGGGGCTCGGAGGCCGCCTTTGGCGTGTGCTTTAAGATGGCCTGGGCCGTTTTGGCGTCTCTGCCGCGGATGAGCTCCCCGACGATCTGAACCTTGCGCGGCGAAATGCGTAGATAGCGCAGATGCGCTCTGGCTTCCATACGGCTTCCTCCTTACTTGCCCGACGTCTTGCTGCCCGCGTGACCCCGGAAGGTGCGCGTGGGGGCAAATTCGCCCAATTTATGGCCCACCATGTCCTCGGTGACATACACCGGCACATGCTTGCGGCCGTCGTGCACCGCGATGGTGTGTCCAACAAATTCGGGGAAAATCGTGGAGGCGCGGCTCCATGTTTTCAGAACTTTTTTGTCCCCTTTGGCGGAGAGTTCCCGCACGCGCTTTAAGAGCTCGGGCGCCACGTAGGGGCCTTTCTTTACGCTTCTGCTCATGTTTTGTCCTCCCCCTGTTACTTGGCGCCCCGGCGCTTGACGATAAATTTGTCGGTGAGATTCTTTTTCTTGCGGGTCTTGTACCCGAGCGTGGGTTTGCCCCACGGAGTCACCGGGCCGGCGCGGCCGATGGGGCTCTTGCCCTCGCCGCCGCCGTGCGGGTGGTCGACGGGGTTCATCACGCTGCCGCGGACCGTGGGCCGCCAGCCCATGTGGCGCTTGCGGCCGGCCTTGCCGATCTGCACGTTTTCGTAGTCGATGTTGCCGACCTGGCCGATGGTGGCGCGGCAGTTCATGCGCACGTAACGCACCTCGCCGGACGGGAGCCGGACCTGGGCCATCTTGCCCTCTTTGGCCATGAGCTGGGCCGCTGTGCCCGCGCCGCGCGCGATCTGCCCGCCCTTGCCGGGGTAGAGCTCGATGTTGTGGATGAAGGTGCCGAGCGGAATGGCGCTGATGGGCAGGCTGTTGCCCGGCTTGATATCCGCGCCGACGCCCGACATCACCGGGTCGCCCACCTTGAGGCCGACCGGCGCCAAGATGTAGCGCTTTTCCCCGTCTTCGTACTCGAGCAGGGCGATGTTGGCGGAGCGGTTGGGATCGTATTCCAGCGCCAGCACGGCGGCCGGGACGTCGATCTTGTCGCGTTTGAAGTCGATGATGCGGTATTTGCGCTTGTGCCCGCCGCCCCGGTGGCGCACGGTGATGCGCCCGTAGCTGTTGCGGCCGGCCTTCCCGCGCAGCGCCTCCGTCAGCTTCCGCTCCGGCGGCTTTTTGGTGAGGTCCTCAAAGGAGAGCACCGACATGTGCCGCCGCGAGGGGGTCGTCGGCCGGAAATATTTGATGGCCATCTGCAAAACTCCCATCCTACAAGCAATTTGTCTGCCGCCCGGGCCGCCTGGCCCTCGGGCTGTGTCCGGTTCGGCCGCCGGCGGCCGCCGGCGCCTCGGGAACCCTTTATACCATGCCCCCGAAGAACTCGATGGTCTTGATCTGGATTACACCATGCCCTCGAAGAATTCGATGGTCTTGGAATCCGGCCGCAGGCGGATGATCGCCTTTTTCCAGGCGGAACGGCGGCCGATGTGGGCGCCCTGCCGCTTCTCCTTGCCCTGCATGTTGATGGTGTTGACGCTGAGCACCGCCACGCCGAAGATCTCCTCCACGGCTTTGCGGATCTCGATCTTGTTGGCGTCGCGCGCCACTTCAAAAACGTATTTTTTTTGGTCTATGGCCTCCATCGAGCGCTCGGTGATGATGGGGCGCAGCAAAATGTCGTACGGCGTCTTCACTGGGCGTACACCTCCTCAATGCGGGTGACGGCGGCCCTGTCGAGGATGAGCACGCCGTGACCCAGCAGGTCGTAGACATTGACGAGAGAGGCCAGCGTTGTCTTTACGCCCGGGATGTTGCGCGCGGAGAGGATGACCGTCTCGCGCGGCTCCGGCATGACGACGAGAGAACGCTTGGCGCTCAGGGGCAGCGCGCGCAAAAACGCGGCAAAGGTTTTGGTTTTGATCGCGTCGAGCCGCAGGTCTTCGATCACCATGATCTCCCCGGCCGCGGCCTTGGCCGACAGCGCGCTGCGAATGGCGAGCCGGCGCACTTTTTTGTTGACGGAATAGCGGTAGCTCCTCGGCTTCGGGCCGAGCGCCACGCCACCGTGCGTCCACTGCGGGGAACGGGTGGACCCGTGGCGGGCGCGCCCCGTACCTTTTTGGCGCCAGGGCTTGGCGCCGCCGCCCGACACCTCGGAGCGGGTCAGCGTAGACTGGGTGCCCTGCCGGCGGGCGGCCAGGTGGTGCCGCACCATCTCGTGCAGCACGGTGCGGTTCGGCTCGATGCCGAACACGGCGTCTGACAGCTCACACTCACCGACTTGGGCGCCGGACATGTCATATACATTGGCCTTGGGCATATGTCACAACTCCTCCGCCGCGCCGGGCGCGGCCCTGTAGAATCCCGGTCTCTCGGCGTCCGGCCGGAGATCGGCGCTGGATCTGGCCCGGCTCCGCTCAGTTTTTGACGCTGTTGCGGAGATACACAAGTCCGCGCCGGGGGCCGGGAACGGCGCCGCGCACGGCGATGAGATTCAGTTCCGGGTCTACCTTGACAACGTCGAGGTTCAAAATGGTGACCTGCTCGGCGCCCATGTGGCCCGGCATCTTTTTGCCGGGGAAGACGCGGGACGGGCTGGAGTTCGCGCCCATAGAGCCGGCGTGCCGGTGCACCGGGCCGCCGCCGTGGGACATGGCCCCCCGCGAGGCGCCCCACCGCTTGACGGCGCCCTGGTAGCCCTTGCCTTTGCTGACGCCGGTGCAGTCGACGCGGTCGCCCTCGGCGAACATGTCGGCCCGGATGACGTCGCCCACGCTGTAGCCGTCGGCGCCGGAGAGCTTAAACTCTTTGAGGTGACGCTTCAGCGCGACGCCGGCTTTATTCAAGTGGCCCTGCTCAGGCTTGCTCAGCTTGCGGGCCTCCACGTCTTCGAAACCGAGCTGCAGGGCGCTGTAGCCGTCTTTTTCTCCGACCTTTTTTTGCACGACGACGCAGGGGCCCGCCTCGATGACCGTGACCGGGATTATCCGGCCGTTCTCGTCAAATATCTGTGACATCCCGACCTTGCGGCCGATGATCGCCTTGTCCATACCAGTTCCTCCTACTCCGATGAGACGCGCTCCGGTGAGATGCGGATTGTGCGCTGAGACCGGCGTGTTCACGGTTGAAGTGTTGTATCAGAATCAGAGTTTGATCTCGATCTCGACGCCCGCCGGCAGCTCCAGCGCCATGAGGGACTCGACTGTCTTCTGCGAGGGCTTTAAGATGTCGATGAGACGTTTGTGGGTGCGCCGCTCGAACTGTTCGCGGCTGTCTTTATATTTGTGTACGGCGCGCAGGATCGTGATGATCTCCTTGTGCGTCGGCAGGGGCACGGGGCCGGAAACCCGGGCGCCGGTGCGCTTCGCCGTCTCCACAATGCGCTCGGCCGACTGGTCGACCAGCTGGTGGTCGTAGGCTTTGAGCCGGATGCGGATCATTTCTTTCGCGGGTGCTGCCATGGTGGGGACCCCTCCTTTTCGTACTGCGGCGCCGTCAGACGCCGCGCACGGATGAGAAATACTGTACGCCCCGCCGGGTGTGTCGCGCCGCTCCTGTAAAAAAGCCGGCGCCCCCGTTCCCCAGGCCAGGCCGACTCTTTGGGGCAAACGGCAAAAACCCTTGCCCCCCAGTCTTTCTCAGCCGCCCGATTGCCGGACATACTCCGCGGAAGTGACCAGCCTTCGGGCTGCAATCTCCCGCTTCATCGCAAACCGCGCTTAAACAAGCGCTTATATATAGTACCTCATCTAAAATCGCTTGTCAAGGTGTATTCGTCGATTTCCTCAAATTTCTTTAGAAACGGATCTTTTCCCAGCTATACGGGGCTTCGCCCTTAAGTCTGACAAAAACAAGAACGATACAATAAGTGTTCTGGATACGCGAACGCGCGGAAATCGGAGAGCTCTATCCCAACATGAGAGAAGCCGGCACACCCGGCCTTCTTTCGGAACATCGAGGAGGTTTTTGGAAGTATGCGAACACTCAAGAAGACCCTGGCCTTTGCACTGGCGGCACTTCTCAGCCTTTCCCTGCTGCCCGCCGCGGCCCTGGCGGCCGAATTTGGAGACACCGGCGGGCACTGGGCGGAGAGCGCCATCCGGAACTGGGCGGACCACGGCGTTCTCAACGGCACGAACGGCCGGTTCAGGCCGAACGCGCCCATCACGAGAGCCGAGCTGGCGGCGGTGATCAACCGCGTGATCGGCTACAGCGCCACCGGCTCGAACGTCTTCTCCGATATATCGGAGAACGACTGGTTCTACGGGGACGTGCTGCGGCTGAACGCGGCCGGCGTCCTGCTCGGGTCCGGCGGCCGGGCGCGGCCCCAGGACAACCTGACCCGCGAAGAAGCGGCCGTAGTGATCGCGCGGGCGTTTGGCTTGGAGGGCAACGCCGGCGGCAATGACTTCCCCGACGCGGCGTCGGTGTCCGACTGGGCGGCGGCGTCCGTGGGCGCGCTGAAAGCGCTCGGCTACCTGCGCGGCGACAGCGCCGGCCGGTTCAGGCCGCGGGCAAACATCACGCGCGCGGAGGTCGTGACGATCGTAGACAACTTCATCGCGGCCTACTACGCGGCGGCCGGTGAACAGACCGGCCCCGTGACGGGCAACGCGGTGATCCGCGCCGACGGCGTGACATTAAAGGACGCGGCGATCAGCGGCGACCTGTACATCGTCGAAGGCGTGGGTGACGGCACCGTCATCTTAGACAGCGTAACGGTGTCCGGCGTCACCTACATCCGCGGCGGCGGCACAAACAGCGTCATCATCCGCGGCGGCACGCGCCTGGGGCGCGTCATCATCGCGAAGCCCGGCGCGGACGCCCTTCGCATTGTAACGGAGAGCACAACCGCGGCGGCCGAATCCGTAGCGATCCGGAGCCACGGCGAAGTGATCTTTGAAGGCCCGTTCGCCCATCTGCGCGTAGAGACGGCCGGCAAAGTCTCCCTGAAAAACGCCAAAGTGGCCGACCTCTCGATCTCCGGCGACGACACGGCGGTGACGGTGGAGAGCAACGCCACCGTAGAGAAGATCACCGTGGCGGCCAACCGCGCGGACATCAAGGGCACCGGTAAAGTGACGGCGGTCTCCGTGACCGAGGGCACAGGCGTGAAGATCACCGTCCCGAACGCGGCCGTAACCGTCGCAGACACAGCCGGCGCGGTAACAACCGGCAACGGCGCCACCATAGACCCAGGCAAAACCGGCACCTCCCA
>JAIRTA010000131.1 GCA_031255175.1 Oscillospiraceae bacterium
CAGGGACGGCCGGGAAGAATGCTATGGCCATGGTCAGAACGATAAGAAGCGCGAGGTTTCTGCGTAGGAGGCCTTTTTTGAACCGCTTCATACTGCACCATCCTTTTCTTTCATTTCTTCGCTGTTTTTGCCTTTCTTTTCTCTCACTGCTTTCGATAAAACGCCATGTAAAAACCGTGCGCGAACTGTGCGCAAAATGTTTCGGGCGGCTGAGCCCGGGTGGGGCGCGTTTTTGTTTCGTTGCCTGGGCATCAACTCTTTCCGTCTGTTTTTTTGTATTTTTTGGTTGCTTTCTACGCTCTATAAAGATTTGGCGACCAGATTATACCACAGTACATGGGAAAAAGCAAGGCAAATTTATAAAGTTTCTATAAAAATTTTGTTTTCTTCTTCCTTCGACTCCTAATTTTTGTATTTCCCCCATCTGCATGGTTCTGTGGGTGCTTTTAAGTGGAAATATTTACCATTTATTGGGGCTGCTTGTGAAGAACCTGTTGACAGACGGCGCGTTGCGTGACATGATATGACTTGGGTGTTAAAAGGGCGTCTGCCGGAGGTCGAGTCGATTTTTTCGGCGGATGAGCGTCATTTGCATCGGGGGTCTTTGTGTGAAGATCATCATCATCGGCGACGGGAAGGTCGGGTACAACCTCGCCGAAAACCTCTCGCGCGAGCCGGACAACGACGTGACCATCATCGACAAGAACGCGGAGGCGCTGCGCAAGACCATAGAGAGTCTGGACGTCCGCTGCATCAGGGGCAGCGGCGTCAGCACCAAGATTTTGCTGGAGGCCGGCGTTCGGGAGACGGATCTGCTGATCGCCGCCACCTCCGGCGACGAGATGAATATGGTGTGCTGCCTCACGGCCAAAAAGCTGGGCGCGGAGCACACCATCGCGCGGATCCGCGACCCGGAGTACGCGAGCGAGCTGTCGCAGATCAAGGCCGACCTCGGCCTCGACCTCGTCATCAACCCGGAGCGGGCCGTGGCCTCCGAGATTGTGAAGCTGCTGGAATTTCCGTCCGCCTCCAGCGTGGAGATGTTCGCGGAGAGCCGCGTGGAGATGGTGGAGATCAAGGTCTCCGCCGGGATGCCCATCACCGGGATACCGTTGAAGGACATCAAGAAGGTCTCCTCCGTGCTGATCGGGGCCGTCGCGCACGACGATGACGTCATCATCCCCAACGGGGAGACCGTGATCTTGCCCGGCGACCTCATCTACATCATCGGGCGGCCGTCCCGGATCTTCCGTTTCTGTTCTCAGATCGGGCTGCGCACCCAGCGGATCAAAAACGTCATGATCGTCGGCGGCGGCCGCGTCGCTTACTACCTCGCGCAGTACCTGGAAGAGATTGAGATCAAAGTCAAGATCATCGAAATCAACGCCGACCGGTGCGTCGAGCTCGCCGAGCTGCTGCCGGGCGCGCTGATCATCCACGGCGACGGCTCCGACGACGCCATGCTCCGCTCGGAGAATTTGGGCCACATGGACGCCTTTGTGTCCGTCACCGGCATAGACGAGGAAAACCTGATGACCGCGCTGCTGGCCAAGTGGTGCGGGGTGCCGAAGGTCGTGGCCAAGATCAACCGGACCGGCTACACCCGGGTGATCCACGACATGGGCATCGACAACCTCGTACAGCCCAAGCTCATCACGGCCAACCACATCCTGCGGTATGTGCGGGGGCTGCAAAACGCGATGGGCAACCCCGTCAACACGCTCTACCAGATTCTCGGCGAGCAGGCGGAGGCCATTGAGTTCATCATCAGCCGCCCCTCCGAACTGCTGGACACGCCGCTGCGGAAGCTGCCGATCGTGCGGGGCGTGCTGGTCGCCGTCATCGTCAGGGGCAGTGACATCATCATCCCCCACGGGGGCGACTGCCTCCGGCTCGGGGACCACGTCGTCCTGATCACCAGAGGGCGCCCGCTCTCGGACCTCGACGACATCTTGGAGCCGTGAAGCCATGAACTACTTGATGATCTTCAAAAGCCTGGGGACGCTGTGCTACATAGAGGCGGCCGGGATGCTGATCCCCTTTGGCATCGCGCTGTCGGGCGGGCGCGGCGGCGCGACGGCTTTTTTATTCTCCGCGCTGATCACGGCGGCGGTGGGGCTCGGGATGAGCGCCCTGCGGCCGAAAAACACCGACATCTACGCGAAGGACGGCTTTGCCGTCGTCGGGTTCGGCTGGCTGCTGGTCTCCTTGCTGGGCACGCTGCCGTTTTTGTTCAGCGGGGTCACCCCCTCTTTTACGGACGCGCTGTTTGAGTCGATCTCGGGCTTCAGCACAACGGGCGCCAGCGTCCTGCGGTCTGTGGAGAGCCTGCCGCGGGAGATCTTGTTTTGGCGCAGCCTCACCATCTGGATGGGCGGCCTCGGCTTTTTGGTCCTGATGCTCGCCATTTTGCCGGGCGCGCGGGCCAACACCGTCCACATCATGCGGGCGGAGTTCCCCGGCCCCAGCCCCGACAAATTCGTCCCTAAGATCGGGCAGGTGGCCAAGATCCTCTACGGCATCTACCTCGGCGTCACGGCGGCGGTTTTTTTGCTGCTGCTCCTCGGCGGCATGGGGCCGTTCGACGCCGCCGTCCACGCCCTCGGCACCGCGAGCACGGGTGGGTTCTCGAGCCGCAGCGCGAGTGTGGGCGCGTTCGGAAGCGCCTACGTCGAGGGCGTCATCACCGTGTTTATGCTGCTCTCCGGCGTCAACTTCACGCTCTATTACGCGCTGCTCAAACGCAATTGGCGGCCCGTACTGCGCGACGAAGAACTGCGCCTCTATGCCGTGACCGCCCTGGTGGCCACCGCGCTCGTCGCGCTGAATCTCTCCGGCGGCGTCTTCCGCGCGCCGGGGGAGACGCTGCGGCACGCCTCGTTTCAGGTTGCCTCCCTCCTCTCGACCACCGGGTACACAACGGCCGACTTCAACGCCTGGCCGACGCTGAGCCAGTTTGTCCTGTTTTTGCTGACGGTGTGCGGCGCGACGGCCGGCTCCACGGGCGGCGGACTGAAATGCGTGCGCGTTCTCATCTTGTTCAAAGTCGCCCGGCGGGAGGTGGGCAAACTGATCCACCCCCGCTCCGTCCGGGCCGTCACGCTCAACGGCAAGGCGGTGGATGAACCCACGCTCTCCGGCGTCGTGATCTTCTTTTTTCTCTACGTCACGCTCGCGGCGGCGGCCATCCTCGCGCTGTCGTTCGACGGGAAGGACCTCCTCTCCACGTCGTCGGCGGTCTTCGCCTCCCTCAACAACATCGGGCCGGGCCTCGGCCTCGTGGAAGCGACGGGGCATTACGCCGATTTTTCAACGCTCGGCAAACTCACGCTGTCGCTGTGCATGATCGTCGGCCGGCTGGAAATCTACCCCGTGCTCCTGTTCTGCGCCCCCACATTCTGGCGGCGCGTAAACCTGTAAAAAACAGGAAATTATGGCACCGCACCGCACAATTTGTCATACCTTGCAAATTCCCCCACAATGTTATATACTTGTGAATGGCGCTTCAAACTCCAAGCGCGAGGAAGATGATAAGATTGCTGCAGGAAAACTTTTTATGTCCCTGGGAGGGCTGGTCCTTCACGCGTCTTCTGGGCAACGGCGCATACGGCAGGGTTTATCTGGTTTCCAGGCAGGAGTACGGCAGCACCTACTACTCCGCGATCAAACACATCCCCATTCCCGGTGACGTCAGCCAGATAGACGACATTTTTGCCGAGGGCATGGCGACCAACGCCGCCACGCTCCAGGCTTACTGCGCGCAGATTTTGGAATCCTTCCTCTCGGAGATCAACATCAACGTCGAACTGCGCGGGCACACGAACTTCGTCTCCTACGACGACCACAAGATCATCCCGCGCGCGGACGGACCCGGTTACGACATCTACATCAAGATGGAATACCTGCAAAACCTGACCGGTTACATGCGGGAGTTCCCCATTCGCCTCCTCGACGCGGTCAAGCTCGGGGAGGACCTTTGCAATGCCCTGTCCGTGTTGCAAAAGCGCAGTCTCGTCCACCGGGACGTAAAGCCGGAAAATATTTTCATCAGCCGCGGCGGCGATTTCAAATTGGGAGATTTTGGTATTTCCAGGATGCTGGACGAATCGGTGACGCGGATGTCGGCCCGGGGAACCACGATGTTCATGGCCCCGGAACTGATCCGTCAAGAGAAGGGCGACTACCGCGTGGACATCTACTCGTTTGGGCTGGTGCTCTACCGGCTGCTCAACGGGGGCCGCGCGCCCTTTTTGCCGCCGCCGCCCGCGCTGATCTCGCACTTCGAGTACCACACGGCGCAGGACCTCCGGGTCAAGGGGGACCCGCTGCCGCCGCCGGCCTTCGCCGACGCCGCGCTGGCGGGGATCATCCTGCGGGCGTGCGCGTTCGAGCCGGACAGGCGCTGGCGCGACGCCGGCGAGATGCTGGAACACCTGTACGCCTACCGCGCCTCGCTGACGGACCGGGCTCTGCAGACGGTGGTTTTGAACCGGCTGCCCGGCCGCGACGAATCGGGGCACCCGCAGACCGAACACCGGACAAAGCTGCTGCTCCCCGTGCAGACCCCGAGCACGCCGCCGTCGTTCGCCCCCCACCCGTCGGTGCCTCCCGCTTATGCGCCGCCGCAGCAGCCGGGCGCGTCTCATGGGCAGCAGCCGGCTCCGCCGCCGTTTGCCCCCCATCCGTCGGCGCCTCCCGCTTACGCGCCGCCGCCGCAGCAGGGTGCGCCCCACGGGCAGCAGCCGGCCCCGCCGCCGTTTGCGCCCCACCCATCGGCGCCCCCCGCTTACGCGCCGCCGCAGTCCCCCTACGCACCGCCGGCGGTTGCGCCCTCCGGGCCGCCGCAACCGGCCCCGCCGCCGTTCCCTCCCCGCCCGCCGCAGCAGCCTCCTTACGCGCCGCCGGCGGACGTGCCCCCCGCCAAACCCCGGACCGCGCGCCGGAAAGCCCTTGTATTGACACTCTCGGCCGCCGTGCTTCTGACGTGCGCCGTGCTCTACTATTTCCGGGCAGCTTGGCTGCCGCTCATAGGCCCGCAATCGACGCCCACACCGCCCGCGCCGTCTCAGCCGGCGCCGCCGAGCGTCTCCCCGTCGCCGAGTGAACCGCCTCCGCCGAGCGAGTCCCCGTCCGCCCCATCCGCCCCGCCCGGCGTCCTGTTTTCCGACGCGGCGATCGGCGCGGCGGTCCGGGCCGGGCTGCAAAAACCGGCGGACGCGGCCGTCACCGAGGAGGAACTGGCCCTCGTCACGGAACTGCAAGTGGACGGCGGCACGGTGAGTTCCCTGCGGGACCTGCTCTCGCTGCCGAACCTCAAGGTGCTGCGCCTGCGCGGGCAGTCCCTGCCCGACCCCTCCCCGCTGGCGTCCCTGTCGGCGCTGGAGGTGTTGAATCTGTCCGGCTGCGGGCTCGACGACGCCTCCTTCCTCGACGCCCTGACCGGGCTGACGCGGCTCGACATCAGCGACAATGACCTCACGAACGTCCAATTCGCGCGGTCCCTGACCGGGCTCACATACTTAAATATCAGCGACAACCGCATTGAAAGCCTGTCTCCGCTGGCCGATCTGCCGGCGCTCGAAACCCTGGCGGCGCGCGGCAACCCGGTGACGGATTGGTCTGTGGTCGCGCACGTCCCGCATGTGGACGGGGCGCCGTCCACCCCCACGCCGCCGCCGACACCCACGCCGCCGCGGTCCACGCCGCGGCCAACCCCCACGCCCACGCCGCGGCCTACGCCTACACCTACACCGACACCTACCCCCACACCGACGCCGCCGCCGACACCCACGCCGCCGCCGGTCATCCCGGTGAGCGGACTGACGGTGTCCCCCGGCTCGGCGCTGTTGGACGTGGGCGAACGGATCCGCCTGTCGGCCGCGGTTTCCCCGGCCGACGCCACCAACAAAGCCGTGACCTGGTCGAGCTCCAACACGTCGGTGGCCGTGGTCGATGCCGCGGGCAGCGTGACGGCCCTGGGCGCGGGCACGGTGTACATCACGGCCGCCTGCGGCGGCCGGACGGCGCGGTGCGTCATCACCGTCGGGTGACGGTGCAAACAGGGTAAAACGCAACTACGCGAAAAATATCGCGCGGCCCAAACCGCGCGGGAGTCGAGGTGTTTTGTGATGCGCATGAAAACAAGAAGAAGGACGGCCGCGGCGCTGACGCTGGC
>JAIRTA010000148.1 GCA_031255175.1 Oscillospiraceae bacterium
AGGAGGTGATGACAGCCGCTCCGTCTCCGTCGCCATGCGATGCCGCATTTTTTCTAAAATATAGAAATTCCGCCCCGCTTGTTTGACAGAAGTGCACAAAAAATATTTCTCTTTGCCATTGACTTTGCGTATTCCCTGTAATATAATGAACTGTCGGCAGCCTGTCCGCCCGTTTGGGGGTGATTTGGCTGCCGCGCGCGCCCCTATATTATAAACCCCGCTCGCGCGGGTAATAGGAAGGAAGGAAAGAGTCGTATGAAATCTCGCAAGTATTTCTCTCTGGCCCTCGCGCTGACGCTGCTTCTGACAATGTTCCCAATTTTTACCATGTCAGAGGCGCGGGCCGACGACCCGGACGTCGTCAACATCCCTGTCAGTGAGGACGCCCACACCCAAATGTGGAGCGCCCAAGACCTCAACAACTACGGCGGCATGTGGATATTGAAGATCTGCAGGCCCAACGCCGACGCCGCCGATGCCTCAAATGACAGCCTGTACGGGCGGTTCGGCGAATTGTCGCAGCCCGGAGACGCCAACACGGCGTATCTCAAGTTTACCGGCCTGACCGAGGACCAGCTCGCCAGGGTAGAAAAGGCCGAGCTTATTCTGACCCATATGGGCAGAAGAAACGCCGCCCGCAGCACCAGCCAGAATTTGATTGTGCGGTCTGTCGGGAACAATTGGACCGAGGGCGGCGGCGGCGCCAGTTCCTCCACCACGGCCGCCACCGGAAGCATGATCTCCGGCGGCTACGCGAGGGACGCGGCCAACGGCCTCTATGCCGTGCCGACCGGAGCGCTCGGAGAACCCAAGGAGGACGGCACGGGGCTTCTCGCGCGCTCTTCGCCTTCGTTTAACCCCCAGTCCGGCGGATACGCGCAAAACCCCAACTACAACGGCCACAACAACTTAAACGCCTCCGCCGCGGTCTCCGGCGCGAGGATCACAACCGACATCACCGCGATTGTCAAAGCGCTGCCCAGGGGCGAAACCGCCTTGAGCCTGGCCGTGAGTGCGGACGACGCCGGTTGTCAGCAGACGTTTTTTGTGAGCAAAGAGGGCGCCGCGGCTCTGGGCAACGCCACAGCCGACATGATCCCCACCCTCAGGCTCACGCTGGGGGCGCCGGTGGTTTTGGAAGAAAAAACCTTCACGGTGACGCTCTCGGACGACGCCCATGTTGAGGGATGGAACGCCTCCGGCAAGAGCACGAACTACGGCGGCGCAACTTACATGCGGGTGCAGCGGCCGAACGGCGCCGGCGTCTCTGTGAACGACGCCGTTTACGGCCCCTTCGGCGAGTGGCAGCTCGGGGACCCGGTGGACGGAAAATCGGCGCTGTTGAAATTCAAATTCACCGACGAGCAGTGGGCCGACATAGCGGCGGCGGCGGTCGTCGAGGCTGAGCTCAGCCTGACGCTTTTCGGCAGACGATACACCGACCGGAACGGCGCCGATGAACAGCTGCGCGTGCGGGGCGTCACAAACGACTGGACCGAGGGCGGCCTGTCGTGGAACGAAATGACGGACTCCTCGGGCGGCGAGGCCGTCTTCTACCCCCGCACCTACCTGCCGGGGACAGAGACGCTGAGCCCCGGCGTCATCATAGAGGAATCGCAGGCGTTCAACTCCGCCAGGACCGCCGGCGACACAAGCAGTTTGCAGGCCAGCGGCACCCCCGCCGCCAACGCGACAGTGGACGGCAGGCAGATCAAGACAGACGTCTCCCGCACCGTCAAGGCCATGAATATGGCCGACGTGTCGAAAGAACTGAGCCTTGGCATAAGCACGAAAAGCGCCAGATGCCAGGAGCTTCTCCTGCTGAGCAAAGAGGGCGCCGCGTCCGCCACCCTGGGCGTGATCGCCTCCGGCACGGACGGCGCCGAAAGGGCGAAACTCGCCCCGTCGCTCACGGTCACCCTGAAGATCCCCGCCGCGGCGGACGTCAAGTACAGCGCGCAGGCGGACGGCGCCGCCGGCACGGCCGTGTCCACCAAAATCGATTTTACCTTTGACAAAGACGTGACCGGTCTGACCGCCGACGCGATTGCGCTGGATCCGCCCGGCGCGGCCGATTTGGGGGCCCTGACGGGCGACGGCAGGCATTGGTCGGTGGCCCTGAGCAACGTCGTCCCCGGCCCGGTCACCGTCGCGCTGCGCGCCATTCCGGGCTTCCGTTTTGCGCCGGACGGCGACGGCGCCGACGTCACCGCGCTCCACAGAACCGCCGCCGCGCCCGTCACATACGGCGTCACGCAGAACGGGAACGCGGGCCTTACGACCTCCGAGATCGAAATCACCTTCAGCGCGCCGGTTGCCGGTCTGCCCGCCGGCGCCGTCAGCCTCTCCCCCGCCGCCGCCGGCACATTGGGCGCGCCGGTCGGGTCGGCCGGCAACACCGTCTGGAGAATTCCGGTCGGCAACATCGGCGCGACCGCGGCCGTCACCGTCTCCATAGCCGACAGCCTCGACTACACGTTCACCCCCGCCGCGGCGGACGCCGACCGCATCACGCTTTACAAAAAAGCGCTCGAGACCGCCGCGTACAACGTCACGCAAAACGGCGGCGCATCCGACACCACATCCGCCGTCACCATAACCTTTGACATCGCGGTGCACGGCCTGACGGCCGACGCCATACAGATCTCCCCGGCCGCCGCGGCCGCCAAAGGCGCCGTCTCGGCCTCGGCCGACAACAAGACCTGGACGCTCGCGGTGTACGACGTGACAGCCGGAGACGTCACCGTCACCGTCACCGACAACCCGGAGTACACATTTGTACCGGGAACAAACACCGTCACGCTTTTCAGCGTCGCGGGGGGCATTGACATTCTGCCCGGGACACCGGCGAAAAACCCCCTCACCTTCAACGAGTGGACCACCCCGCAGGATGTAAAAGTGAACCAAGTCCCCTCCCGCTCGGTCATCGTCCCGTTCAAAGACGCGGCGAGCGCGAAGGCGAACCCGACGCTGCGGCTGTCGCAGCTCTCGCCCGACTCCAACATCATCATGCTAAACGGCGTGTGGAAGTTCAACTACGCAAAAACCCCCGCGGGCAAGCCCGACGTAAACGGCGTGACCAGCATCCCCTCCGACTTCACCATCGACATAAACGTGCCGTCGAGCTGGCAGACCAACATGCAGTACGCCGGCTGGTACAGTGACAGCACGGACACGATGGACTGGCCCATCTACCGCAACCAGCGGTACGCGTGGATGGTCGGCGGAGACGGCGTCTCGGGCGGAAGTTTCGGCTCCGCCGGCTTCGCGACCGGCCAGAATTCCATCAACGCCGCAAACAACGCCTTCAACCCCGTGGGCACCTACATGCGCACGGTCAACATCGACGCGGCGGACATCGGCGGCACCCGCTTTATCATAACGTTCCTGGGCGTCGAGTCCGGGTTCTACCTCTACGTCAACGGCAGCCCCGTGGGGTACGGCGAGGACAGCTTCACCTCCTGCGAGTTTGACATCACGGAGTTCGTCAAAGCGGGGGAGAACCTGATCACGGCGCAGGTCTACCGCTGGACCACCGGCAGCTACCTCGAAAACGCGGATGTCATCAACTATTCCGGCATCTACCGCGACGTGTACATCACCAAGCAGCCCAAGGTGTCCATCTTTGACTACCGCGCGGACACCGACTTCGTGAGCAGCACCGACTACAGCAGCGCCACTTTCAAGCTGACCGTGGACGTCGAAAACACCTCCGAGGCCGCGGCCCTCGGCTACACCGTCGCGGCGGCTCTGTACGACGCCGAGGGCAACCCCGTGGGCGGCGCGTCCGGCCTCAACCGGGCGATCTCGTCCCTGCCCGCGGGTTCGAGGGCGAAGGTCCCGTTTGAGACGACCGTCGCGAACCCGAAGATGTGGTCGGCCGAGGTCCCCTATCTGTACACACTGGTCATGGAGCTGAAAGACGCCGGCGGCACGACGCTGGAGGCGGTCTCGAAACGCATTGGGTTCCGCAATTTCTATATGTACAACGCGGGCACGACCAATTCTACGTCGTACATGGCGATCAACGGCCAAAACGTCATGCTCTGGGGCGCCAACCGCGGCCAGAACCACGCCCGGGGCGGCCGTTACATCCCGTATGAGGACGTCGTCAAAGACGTGCGGTCGGCCAAAGAGATGAACCTGAACTCCTTCCGCACCAGCCACATGCCCCCCTGCCCGCACCTGATCGAGCTGTGCGACGAATACGGCATCTACATCATGGACGAAGTCGCCGTCGAAACCCACGACGGCCGCACCAACATCAGCCCCCCCGGCAGCACCGGCTATTCGGGCAACTTCGGAGGCGGGGATTCGCGGTATACAAACGCCTTCAGGGCCCGTATGACGGACATGGTCATGCGCGACCGCAACAACGCCAGCGTCGTCATATATTCCCTGGGCAACGAGGCCGGTACCGGCACCAACTTTGAGTTCATGATGGACATCATCAAGGGCGGCAGCAGGCTCGGCATCACCCAGGAGGCGCTTGACCCCAAGAAAATCATCCACTACCAGGGCTGGAACGACAACAACCGCGTCGACATCGTCGGCACCATGTACCCCGGCTACACCAACAACGCCTCCACCAACGCCAAGCCCTACATCATGATGGAGTACCTCCACGCGCTTGGCAACACCGGCGGCGCTTTTGACAAGTACGCCAACCACTTTGAGAGCAATCTGCGCGTGCAGGGCGGGTACATCTGGGAGTACAACGACCACTCCGTCTACACGATCAAGCCGGCGGCGGCGCTGCCGGACCGCACGCGCCCCGACATCGACAACCCGGCGGACGCGGACAAGTTCTTCTTCGGCTTCGACGGGACCTGGAAGCAAAACAGCGGCACCATGACCACAAACGGCAGCTTCTGCGCAGACGGCATCAACTTCCCGGACCGCTCGCACAAGCCTATGGTGGCCGAGATCAGCAAGCAGCAGCAGGGCCTCAAGTTCGCCCAGACCGCGGCGATGAAGGACGCGAAGCAGGTCATGATCCTCAACGGTTACGCGTTCCTCAACGCCAACCATTTCGACATTGTGTGGTCCATTCTCGAGGACGGCAAGGTTCTCGAATCCGCGGCCTTCGACCCCGCCGCCGTGGACCTCGCGGCCAACCGGAACAGCCTCACCCCCAACGTCCCCTACCCGCCCACATACCCCGAAAACAGCTCGCAGGCGTCCGACGGCGCCAGAAGGAACTTCAACGGCACCACAAAGACCGTCGCCGTGCCGTATTCCGACTTCGCCAGAAAGCCGGGCGCGGAATATCTCCTCCTCATTGAGTACAAGCTGCGGCAAGACACGCCGTACGCCGCCGCCGGCTATGTCCAGGGCAGCGAGCAGTTCACGCTCCCCGAAGGGGTTCGCGGCAGCGACAAGTACGCGGAGATCAGAAAGATGAATCCGCTCAGCGTCGACGAAACCGGCGACGTGATCCGTATCGCGGGCACGGCCGAGGGCAAGCCCTTCACGGTCGCCTTCAACCGCGCCACCGGCCTTATGTCCGCGTACAATGTCGACGGCAAAGACCTCATCACCAGGGCCCCCGTCGGCTCGTTCTACCGCCCGGAGACCGACCAAAACAGCTCGATAGGCGGCAACGGCTACGATACGACCCGTAAGGAGTCCTACACGGACTGGGCCGACCAGGGCGAGGACATGAGCGTCGTCAATGTGGACGTCAACGCCGACGACGCCCGCGTCACAAAAGTCAGCTTCTACTCACAGCTGAAGAACGGCAGCTTCTTTGAGACAAAATACGACGTCTACGGCAACGGCTCCGTCGTGGTGTCGTCCAAGCTGACGCCGTCTCCCGCCGCCCCGCAGCAGCTCGGCGAATTCGGCATGTGGATGAAGGTGAACTCCGCTTTTGAGAACGTGGCGTGGTACGGCCGCGGGCCCATCGAGACATACTGGGACCGCAAGTCCGGCCAAAACATCGGCGTCCACAAGGGCACGGTCACCGACCAGTACGTCCCCTACGTGCGCATTCAAGAAAACGGCAACAAGGCCGACGTCCGCTGGATCTCCCTCCGCGACGGAGAAACCGGCCCCGGCCTGCTGGCGAGCATGACATACGGCGTGGATTACACCGGCTCGCCCCTCGAAGCGGTCGCCCTGCACTACGAACCGAAGGCGCTGAGTTCCTACTTCTCGAAGAACCTTCACACCTATCAGGCCGCCCGGTCGAATGAGCCCGTGCTTCGCCTGCTCACCCACCAAAAAGGCGTGGGCAACCGGGACTGGGGCACCGAGCCGCCGGACGCCATCATTGCCAAGAACAACGCGAGCCTGCTCGAATACACCTACACGCTCACCCCGCTGTTCGCCGGCGACGACGCTATGGACAAATCCAAAAACATCATCATCCCCGCCGACGTCCCGCCGATGCTCAAAACCGTCTACATCGACGGCGCGCCCATGACCGGCTTCAACGAAAAGGTCAGGGAATATTCCCACGCCATCGGGGCGAACGCTCCGTTCCCCACGGTGACCGTGGAGACTTACGACGGCGTGGAATACACCATCACCCCGGCGCAGGGCACAACGAGGCGGACCGTCATAAACCTGGCGATCGGGCCGGACGAGGACGCCTATACCATCAACTGGATCCGCAACTTCGACTTCCTGGACGGCATTTCGCTCAGCGGGACGCCGCTTCCAGGATTTACCAGGTCCAACCGCACGTTCGCGGCCGAAGCGCGGAGCGTGCCCACCGTCACCGTGACGCCCGCGGCCGGCATCACCGACATCACCATCCAGCAGCCGACCAGGGCCAACCCAAGGGCCGTGATCACGGTCGAAAACGACTTTGGAGACCGGCAGGTCTACACCATAGACACTGTCGTCACCAACTACTCGACCCTCTGGTTCTCGGATTTTGAGGACAACAGCGTCTGGTCGTTCACGGCGAACAACAGTGACACCGCCAACGGCTCCGGCACCACCATAGGCGGGTTCGCGATCACCACGACCGACGAACCGCTCGACGGCAACGACACATACAAATGGAAGTGGTCCGGCTCGGGGGGCAACACGGGCTACAGGGGCTCGACCAAGGTTTTCTCCCCGGCGACCACGGAAAACGACCTCCTGATAAAGTTCGACTGGTACCCGGGCCTTTTGAGCAACACCTCCGGAAACAGAACCGAAGCGCAGATTTTGACGGGCGTCGGCGGCGCCAACACCCGGATCCTCACGCTGGCCGCCCAAAACAACTCGCGGCTGTATGTCTACACGGGCAACACCTCGTCGAATTCGGGGACAACCATAGGCGCCGGGGCGGACTGGCCGACGCTGACCACCAGCAACACCACCTGGTATCAGGTTGAAATCTACCTCACCAGGGATACGGGCATCGCAAACGTCGTGGTCACAAATAAGTTCACCGGCGCCGTCGCCCGCGCGTCGAACATAGACACCGGCGTCCCCAACTGGTCATTCGGCCGGGTCCGGTTTGTCTGCACACGCTCCAGCGGAAACGCGGGCGGCACCATGTACATCGACGACTTCGGGGTCTACAGGAACACGGGCAGCGGCGCCATCGACACATCCGGCCTCGACGCCATGATCGCGCTGGCCGAGGCCCTGCTTCCGGACGAGGCCATGTACGACGCCGACCAGTGGGCCGCCTTTGCCGCGGCGCTCACCGCGGCCAGGGCGGTATCCGCCGACCCGGGCGCCGCGCAGGCACAGGTGGAGGACGCGCGGGAGGCGCTCCTGGCGGCTATGGACATGGAGTTCCTGACCGGCCTCGCGGCCAAGGTCTCGCTGACCAAGGCCGACGGCAAGGCCACGGCGCGTTTCGCCCTCTACAATTACGCCGAAGAGGACGTCAAGGCGCTGTGCATCGTCGCCGTGTACGACAGCACAGGGCGGATGGTGAACACCAAGATGCTGGACGTCTCGGCGGACGCCGGCACGGCCAAGACAGAAGACCTCACCTTCGATCTGCCCGCGGGCCATCGGGCCGGCGCCTTCATCTGGAGGATGCCGCACGGCGATTACCCGGACGCGTACGTCCCGCTCTGCGAGACGGCCGACATCGCAGGCTGACCCGGCCGCGCGCCGGACTTTTCGTGAAACGCACATCAAAAACAGGCCCCCGCGACCGGTCGGTCGCGGGGGCCTGCTCCTTGTTTCAGCCTTTGGGGGGACGGTCTACCGGATGGCTTTTTCCGTCTCCCCGTCGAAGACGTGAAATTTGTCTATGTCGAAGGACAGCTTGACGGCATCCCCCGAACGGACCCCGAATTTCGCCGGAACCCGCGCGCGGACGCGGTTGCCGTTGAAGTCGAGATAGAGGAACAATTCGGGCCCCATCATCTCGACAATGGCGACGTCGCAGGAAAAAACGCCGTTGGTCTTCTCGTCGCCGCCGCACCAGTGGATGTCCTCCGGCCTTATGCCGACGATGACGGGTTTGCCCGCGCAGCGCCGCAGCGCGGCGGTGCGGCCTTCCGGCAGCCGCACGCGCGCGTCGCAAAATTGCAGGAACACATCGGCGCCCTCCACGGCGGCGGACGCGTCCAAAAAATTCATCTCGGGCGAACCGATGAAGCCCGCCACAAACTTGTTGTCCGGGGCGTCGTACAGCTTTTGCGGCGTGTCGATCTGCTGGATCTCGCCGCTCTTCATCACGATGATGCGGTCGGCCATTGTCATGGCCTCCGTCTGGTCGTGCGTGACGTAGACGAACGTCGTCCCCAGCTTGCGCTGGAGCTCTATGATCTGGCCGCGCATCTCGGTCCGCAGCTTCGCGTCCAGGTTGGAAAGCGGCTCGTCGAGCAAAAACACGGCGGGGTCGCGCACCATCGCCCGGCCGAGCGCCACGCGCTGGCGCTGCCCGCCCGACAACTCCTTCGGTTTTCGGTTCAAATATTCGGATATATCGAGTATGGCGGCGGTTTCGCGCACTTTTTTGTCGATCACGTCTTTGGGGACTTTGCGTATTTTGAGGGCGAACGCCATGTTTTTATATACGGTCATGTGCGGGTACAGCGCGTAGTTTTGAAAAACCATCGCGATGTCCCTGTCTTTGGGGGCTATGTTGTTTACCACTTTCTCCCCTATGAGGATCTCGCCGGACGTCACCGCTTCCAGGCCCGCGATCATACGGAGCGTGGTCGATTTCCCGCAGCCGGAGGGCCCCACGAGTACGACAAACTCCTTGTCTTTGATCTCAAAGTTTAAGTCCGGTACAACCGTCACGTGGTTCCCGTAGGTTTTGACCACATGCTTGAAAGTAATCCCCGCCATTGTGTTTCTCCTTCTCCCGGAACGGCTAACCGTCGATTACCGCGGTGGATATCGACGCGCCGGGCATACGAATTTCCGTGGCTTTTCCGTTGATACGCAGGACAACCTTCTTCTCGTCGGCGCCGCGGTTGAGGATGACGGCGACAACGGCGCCGTCCGGATTTTGCAGCGCGGTCACACCCAGATCGGTGGTGCAGCGGGAGAAAGCGACCCTGCGCGCGCCCGGCCGGATGTGTCGGGAGAAATGGGAAATGTATGAATACACAGGGCGCTCCTCCAATTCGGACATGCGCAGGTCGAACAAAAACGGAGCGTCGCAGAAGTTGCCGGCGTGATTGGGGCCGCCGTCCTGGTCGAGGACGACATTCCAGTCATAAAAGGCGTGCATACCGGCGTTGATGTTCCCTATCAGCTCGTGGGCGTACTTGGCCGCCACGCCGACGTCGTTCCTGTCGAACTTGAGAAACTCCACACACGCCTCAGACTGCACCAGTTTGAAGTGGGGGAAGCGCTCGCGGACGAGATCGACGGCCTCGAAGTGGTCCCCGCTGTACCAGTGGAACGCGGCGCCCTCGAAGACGCCGGGCGCCGCGTCCGCCATTGCGGCGGCGCGCTCGTACAGCCGCTCCTTGTTGTGGTCCCAAAAAAGCAGTTTCACCGCGCCGTGGCCGTTCTCATCGAGGGCGGGCCGGAGATAATTGACAAGAAAATCCCGCTCCTCCTCCGCCGTATATACGCATGAATCCCATATTTGCACGGCCTTCGGCTCGTTTTGGGCGGCGAGCCGGACGATGTGAAAACCGATCTTTTTGAGCTCCGTGACGTACCGGCAGATGTAGCGCGCAAACAGCGGATAGTACCGCTTGCGCAGCCTGCCGCCGCCGTTGCGCTGGCCGTTTGACTTCATAAAGGCGGGCGGGCTCCACAGAGACGCCATGAGCGGTATGGGTTCCCCGTACGCGTCCTGCGCCGCGTCCAGAAGCGGCTTTATGTACTTGACGGCCCTGTCGAGGGTGAATGTGGCAAGCGTCTCGTCGTTTGGCTCCACGGCTTCGTAGTGCTCCACAGAAAAATCGCAACTGTCTAAGTGGATCCTCCCCGCCGTATATCCCGCGCCGCCTTCTCCGAAATACGCCCTGATCAGGCGCTTGCGCTCCCCCTCCGGCATCCGCGCGAACACATAGCCCGCCGCGTCTGTAAACGCGCCTCCAAACCCCTCGAACGTCTGGTATGTTATCTCGGGGTGGATGTTGACGACGTCGTTTTCAATACCGCCGTCGTCGGAAAAACCGTGGACAGACGCCGTTTGGGTCCTCTTGCCGCCGCCGAACGCGGTTGTAAACAGGCGAAGCGTCTGGGGGTCGAACCGGGCCGTATTTGTCATATCTGTCACCTCTCGTGATTTTTACGGTATTCGGACGGACTCATGCCTTTTATCTTCTTGAAGATAATGGAAAAATATTTTTCGTCGCGGTAACCGACTTTGTACGCCACCTCGTAAGTTTTGATCTTGTTGTCCACAAAGTAGTCGCAGGCGCGCTCCACCCTGATCTGGTTGAGGCAGTCCGTAAACCCGCACCCCACGGTGCGCTTGAACAGCGTGGAGAGATAATTCGGCGTGATCCCTATATGCTCCGCGACGATCGTCAGCGTCAGTTCGTCGGGGTAATGGTCGTTCATGTAGTCGAGGGCGTTGCTGATAAACCGGTTCATAACGGCCGGCACAACCGGCTTTTTGGGCTCGCTTGCGCGAAACGGTTCTCTTTTGCAGGCGGCCCAAATGGCGCGGAGAATGTCGGACGTGCCCGTGGGTTTGAGCAAATATTCCACCGCGCCGTAGCGCAGCGCCAGTTGGGCGTATTCGAACTCGTCGTGGCTCGACACAATGATGGTTCTGGGCAGTATGCCAATGGCGGACGCCTCTTTCATCACCTCGATGCCGCTCTTGACCGGCATTTTGATGTCCAGGAGCATGACATCGGGGTTGTGCCGAATGATGATGTCGATCGCCTCCTGCCCATTGGCCGCGCAGAAAATCTCAGACACATATTCGGCGTTTTTGCTGATGAAGGACTTCAGGCTCTCTCGCACCCGTTCCTCGTCCTCAGCAATCAGCAGGCGTATTCCTGAATCGCTCATAGCCTTGCCTCATTTCGTCTTATCAATGGTAGTTTGATACGAACTCTTGTGCCGATGTTCGGCTCACTCTCAATGGCAAGTTCGGCCGCGGCGCCGTAGCGCAGGTTCATACGCTCCTTTACATTTCTGACGGCGTAGTGCCCCACCCTCTGGTACGCATACCGGCTGTCGTCCTTTGCGCACAAGATCTCCTGCACCTTCTCGCCGGGCATACCGATGCCGTTGTCCTCGATGACAAACGAGAGGAAATCGCGGTCTATACAGCCGGTGATCCGGACGTAGCCCAGTGTTCCATTTTTTTCCACTCCGTGGACAATGGCGTTTTCTACAAAGGGCTGGATGATCAGCTTTGGAATTTGGTAGGAGAGCAGTTCGCTGTCCACGTCAATGCTGTAGTCCAATTTTTTGTCGAAACGCAGTTTTTGGATCTGCAGATAGTGGCGCACGATTTTTAACTCCTGCTCCACCGAGACCTCGCTGTTTCCGTTGGACAACAGCATACGAAACAATTCGGACATGGCCAATATATCGTCCGCAAGCCCTTCCTGGCTGCATTCCGTCGCCTGCCAGTAAAGGGCGTCCAGCGCGTTGTAGAGGAAGTGGGGGTTGATCTGGGCTTGGAGTGCGTTCAGTTCGCTCTGTTTCTCCCTGAGCGCCAGGACGTAATTTTTGTCGATCTGCTCGCGGATGTCTCTCACCATCGTGTTGAACGTCTCGGCCAACTCGGAGATCTCGTCGCTGCCCTCGACGCGCACCTGCTGGTTGAAGTCGCCGCTCTTAAACTTGTTCATGGAGGCGTAGAGCAACGTGATCGGCCGGGTGACGATCCGTGAGGCGAACGAAGACAGCGGCCAGATGCCCGCCAAAAGGGCGAACGCCGACAGGCACGTGACCAAAAACCCGCTCCTCGCCCACGCGTCCCAATCTCTCTTCTTTGAGAGATAAAAGATCGTCTGGCCCGACGTCTCGCGGCGCTGGGAGAATATGTAATATTTTCCGTATTCCAGCGGCTCGCTCGCGGCCTCCGGGGGGCGCGCCTCCAACCACACGGCGGCCTCGTCCGGCACGTCGCCGTACCGGAATATCTCGTTGCCGCCGGCGTCGAGGATCAGGACGCCCTCGTTGCTTTGGGGCATGGCGTTCGCGCATATGCTCTCGTACCCGTCCAGATTGATGCCGAGCGACAAAAACCCCAATTTGCGGCTCTTTGACAGATCGTACAATTCGCTGCAGGCGACGATCTTGTCTGAGTGGTTGTTGATAAAAAGCCCGACGTCGTCGCTGTCGATCCGGGTCCACACAACGGCGCCGTTCCCCTCCACGGCCCGCTTGTACACGTCCAGGTCCCGGAGGTTTGCGATGTCGGGGGTGAACACGCTCCTGTCGCGGCTCACGGAGAAGGGCGTGAGCCCGTTTTCCGGGTAGAGGACGACGGTCGCGATCTTTGTTTTGACGGCCAAGATGTCTTTGATGACGTTGACCGGCGTCTTGTTCACCCAAAAGAAGGGATCCTTGGCCGTCTCCCGGGGGTCGGCGGTCAAGATCCGCTCTATCTCGTAATTGATGGAGAGATATGTCGCGATCTCCAGCATATCCTGCTCCAGGTATCCGATGTTTTCGTCGATCGACGAGACGGCGCGCTGATATTGCCGCGTGCGTTCGCTTATGACGGCGGAGCGGCTGTTCCAGTAAATCGCAGTTTCCGTCGTAAGAAGCGCCGGCAGAAGAACGGCATAGATGCTCAAAACGATCTTATGCTTGATCCGCATCCCCAAATGATGGTTTTTCTTTATGCCGCACATAGAACACCGCCCCGACTGATATTGTTTACCCCTTTACGGCGCCCATGCTCACGCCTTTTGTGATGTGTTTGCTCAGCAATACGTATATGAGGATGGCCGGCGCGGCGGTGAGCGTCATGACGGCGAATTGCACCGCCGCGTTCGCGCGGTACTGCCCCGTGAACTCCAGGATCGAAAATGGAAGTGTTTTCCATTTCGACGTGCTCAGGTATGTACTGGCCATCATAAATTCGTTCCAATTGTTTAAATATGTCATGATGACGACGGTGATGAGCGACGACTTCATCATGGGCGTGATGACGCTGCCGAGAAGACGGAAGGTCCCGCAGCCGTCGATGATGGCGGCCTCCTCTATCTCCTTCGAAACGGACTCCATATAGCTCGCCGCGAGGAAAAGCCCCTGCGGCAGTGAGAACGCCACGTAAGGCAAAAGAAGTGACCACAGTGTATCACGGACCCCCAAAAAGTCATATATCATATAATTTGGAATCAACGTCGCGTGGATCGGGATCATCATCCCCAGCAGGATGATGTTTTTGGCGGTCTGCGAAAACTTCCAGCGCATTCTCGTGACGGCGTAGGCCGAGCAGATGGAGAGCGCCAGCACAATGGCGACCGCGAGCGTATTGACAACCAGGCTATTTTTTAAGTATAACAGAAAATGTCCGTCAGTGAAAGCCTTCGGATAGTTCCCCCACTGAATTTCCCGGGGAATGATGAGCAGATTTGAGGTAAAGAACTCGGTGTTGCTGGCAAAGGAGAAATCGATGAGCCATATCAGCGGAAAGAGCTGCACGGCCGAAAACAGCGTGAGCGCGACCCAAATGATGCCCCGCCCCAGGGAGAATTTTGTTTTTATCTTGTCCGTCACGGCTCAGCCCTCCCTTCGAAACAGCCGGTTGAGGAACAATGTGGTAAGAAGACAGATGATGACAAACACGACGCTTATCGTATTGCCGTACCCGTAGTTGCCCGACTGAAACGCCTGCTTATACAGATAGGTCGCCACAAACTGCGTCTCGTTCCCGGGGCCGCCCTTTGTCAGGAGATAGACCGTCTCCATCTGCTTCAGCGCCGAGATGAGGGCGAGCGTCACGTTCACTTGGATCACGGGGCGCATCAGCGGCAGGGTGATCGCGAAGAACATCTTTTTGTCGTCGCAGCCGTCGATGGCGGCGGCCTCATACAACACGGGGTCGATGTTCTTCACGCCCGTGTAGTAGATGAGCATACCCCAGCCGAAGCCGTGCCACACGAGCACGATGAGCACCGACCAGATGGCCCGCCCCGTGCCGAGCCAGTTGACGCCCTCCCCGCCGAAGAAGCGCGCGATCACGTTAAAAAGCCCGAAATTCGTGTTGTAGACGTATTTCCATAAAGTGGCAATCACGGCGGAGGATATGATGTTGGGGACAAAGTACGCGCTCTTAAAAAACGTCTCCGCGCGGCCGCCGATCCTGTCCAGCAGCCACGCCGCGAAGATCGCTATCGGGTGCTGGATGAGAATAAAGCCCGCCGCGAGCAGCGCCGAATTGAGCAAGGCGTTCCAAAACGCCTTGTCCTTTGCGAGGGCGGAGTAGTTCTCAAACCCCACGAACGTGAACCGGCCGATGCCGGAACTGTTGGTGAAGCTGTAAACAAAGCTGAGGAGAATCGGCGCGAGCACGGCGAACACGAAGGCGATCAAGCTCGGCGCGATGAGAATCGCGATGACGCGTTTGTCCCTGAGCATCTTTTCCATATCACTCACCCCTTACCGGCGGCCGGAAGCCGTATAATACCCGTGAGCGATAACAAACCGCCACAACCGACCGTCTTTTTGCCCTCCGGCCGCGCTGTCCTACCGGCGTCCGCCCGGCCGGAGGGCAAAAATCCTGCGGATATTTTCGGCAGATGTTACCGCTCGCGGGTATAACAAACCGGCGGGTGCCGGGGGGGGGATTCCGGCACCCGCGGGTTCCTCTGCTGTGATCAGTCCGCCAGCGCGTTTATCGCACCCTCCGGGGTGATGGATTTGATGGAGATCTGCTGTGACAGGTCTTCAAACTTCGTCTTGAAATCGGCCGAGCCGAGATCGTTGATCGTCGTGCCGCTGATGGACGTGGCGCCCGCGAAGATGTCGATCAGCTGAAGCTGGACGGGGGTCTCGCTGCCGGTCTTGTATTGGGAGAAGTCCTGCGCCGACATACAGACGTTGTTTTCCCAGGCAATCTTTGTCCAGTTTTCCGGCTTGTAGATGTAGTTGAGAAGTTTTACGGCCTCGTCTTTGACGGGGCTCTTCGCGATCACGGAGTGGCCGCCGCCGTTCCATGCCGCGATGTCCGTCGCGACGCCGACGCCGCCGGACACGACAGGCATTGTGAAGGCGCGGATGTTTTCACGGATCTCCGGATCGATCTCCTGGTTGTTGGCCATGCTCATCTCCCAGCTGCCCATGTAGAACATGGCGGCCTGGCCGTTGATGAACAGATTCTGCGCCGTGCCGTAGTCCTGCTGTTCAAACCCGGGCTGGAACAGATTGGCGTCGTAAGCGTCTTGGAGGAGCCGGGCCGCCTCGGCGTACATCGGGTGCGAAAAGTCGCCGCCGGATATGGCTTTTAAGGTCTCCGGCTGGTAGGCCGTCCCCCCGATCTTGACGAGCAAGTCTGTGATGAATATGGAGATGGGCCACTTGTCGTTGCCGTCCATCGCGACGGGCGATATGCCGGTGGCCGCGATCTTGGGGGCGAGCGCGAGCAATTCGTCATACGTGGTCGGAATCGACCAGTTGTTGTCGCTGAACAGCTTTTGGTTGTAATAGAAAGCGATCATATCCGTGTTTCTCGGCAGGCCGTACAGTTTGCCGTCTTTGGAGAACCCGGCGAGCGAACCCTCAACAAACCCGTATTCGCTGTAATCACCGGGGTTGAGTTCGGCGATCAGCCCGGCGTCGATGTACCCGTCTAAGAAAGACGGCTGCCCCCATACGCTGATGAGGTCGGGCAAGCTCGTCCCCGAGGCGTATGCCTTCATCTTGATCTTGTACGCTTCGTCGTCCAGCGCCTCCACTTGGATCTCGACGTTTGGATTCTCGGCGATGTACTGGTCGAAAATCTTCTGCTCCACGAGCCCTTGCCCCGTTGTTCTGTCCGGCAGATTGCTGAATACCTTGATGACGGTTTTGCCCCCGTTTGCCGGCTGGCCGCTCGGCGAACACGCCGCCGCTCCGAAGAGCATAACGGCCGCCAGGAATAACACTAGGATCCTTTTCATCAATGATTCCCCTCTCCACAAGTTTGTGTGGTGGTATTTGCGCGGAAGATCTAATCTCTGTATCTATTATAGCGCGATTTTCGGTCAATTGTGTCATAGTATCTTTAAAAAAGGTGGGCTATCCTACACAGGTCACCGAATCTCTCCGCAGGTGCGAGGGCGAACCAGCGCCGCCGCGGGTAAACCGGCGGCGGCGCTGATCCGCTTGCTCACGCTGCTATATCAATTAGAGGGAATGGTGAAACTCTCTGTGAGGGGCGCGTAGGTTTCGCTGTCCCAGATGTACCCGGTGCGGTTGGCGCCGCCCGGCAGCAGCAGGCTGTACTTCGTGTTGGACAGCCACGAGCCGATGGCGGTGCTCTTGTCGGCAAACGGCTGCGGGCCGCGGGCCTCTCCGCCGACGATTTCCGAGTTGCCGCCGACGCCGCCGTTTACGAGCACCGAACCCTTGATGGTGATCTGCTCGGTCATCATGTCCGCCAGTCTCCCGCCGTCCGCGTAGCTGGCGACGATGGCGTTCGCCGTCCGCGCCGTCGCCGTCCTGTTGAGTATGCTCAGGCCAACGAAGTCGTCGTAGACGCCGACGTCGCCGAGGGTGATCTCAGAACCGGAGGGCGTCAGTCTCGACCAGTACTCATTGTCGGGGTGGAACTCGTTTGGCGCGAGGAACATCGTCGGCCCAACCCCGCCGTTGTTGCCGGGGCCCTCGCCGTTGATGACGTGCGCGATCTCGCCTCTCCTCTGCGAGATGGAGAGTGTCCCGACCTGGTGGATCTTGATGTTGGCGTTCTCGGCCGGCGTGATGAAGGCCGACCAGATTGTGCGGAACGGGACACTCATATTCTGGACGAACACGTCATACGACACAAGGCCCCAGCCCTCGAAGTTCTTCACGTCGTCGCCGACGCGGAAGGCGGCGTACCCCTGCTGTCTTTCGGACAGCGGCCCGATGTAATCGTACTTGGGGTCTGCCAGCGACGTGTCGCGCCAGGCGCCGGGCACGCCCTCGTCGGTCTCCGGCGGGTCGTACGGGCGCTCGTTTTGCAGGTAGAAGCAACGCCCGTCATCGCCGTTCCAGAGGACGTCGTACTTCTGGAAGTGCTCGGCGTGCAGGCCGTACGTAATCACGTGGTCGCCGTTTACCACCAGGCCGTTGTCCGTCTGGTTGAGCGTCCACCCGACTTGGTCGCCGTGGTCGGCGCGCCAGATCCACGCGTGGTCGAGGATCGTGTAGTCGGCGTTTATGATGAGGCCGTTCTTTGCCTTGTAGGGGACGTTTGTGGGCAGCCCGCCGACACGTATAATGGCGTCGGAGAGCACGATCGGGCTCGCCTTCATCTCCGGGGTCTCTGTGAAGCCGCCCTCGCCGACGACAAGCAGCGCCTCGCTGGCGTTGGCAAAGTCGTTTCCGGCGGCGGGCCCGGCGTCAAACAGGAGGCCGGCGACGCGCACGCCGGGTACGTCCGCCACTTGCACGCAGACGTTCCCGTTCAGCGGACGGAGCGAGGCCTCGCCCACGCCGAGCAGCACGGCGTTCGGCTCGGTGACGCGGATCTCTTTGTCGAGCTTGTACACGCCGGGGGTAAAGAAGATGTTGCCGTCTTTTGTCTTCATGCCGGCGATGATCTGATCGGCGTTCATGGCCTCATTGGCCACGAAGAAGTCGCTCAGCAACCGGCTCTCGCCCGGGCCCATGCCCCCGTTTTCTTTGCCGGCGCCCCACGAGAGGCCGACGGCGTCTTTGCGGTAACCGGGCACAAACACTTTGTAGTCGCCGGTGCCGTCGTTCGCGTCCACATCGAAGTAGAGGAACGGTTTTTCTGCGATCATCGGCGTGTGCGCCACATCGACGACGATCCATGAGTAGGACTGGTTCCACTGGGTCCCGTCCTGTGTCGTGTTGCCCTGCATGACGCCGTTCCAGATGAGGCCGTCTGTGCCGGCCATCGCGTTGTTGCGGGTGTAGAACTGCTGCTGCCCCTGGTAGGTCTGCCAGCCCGTGTAGCTGTCGGCCAGGAAGCCGCCGCTCGCGGAACCGCCGAGCTGGAACGTGAGCGAGCCCGTTTTCACCCTGCGGACGGGGGAGGCCTGCGACACGGCGAACACATTCCCGCCGGCCATAGTCTCCATATTTTCAAATGTGCGCCAGAAGTTCTGCGTGACGTTGCCGCCGCCGTTGTAGCCGCCGCCTTCCCAGGAGAACACCTGCACCGACTGCGTCTGCACGTCGGTCGGCAGCTTGCCGAGCCCGGCGATGTGCATGTAGAAGTTGAGGTACATGCCCAAGTACGTAAAGTCGGCCGCGTGCCCCTTGGCGGGCCTGAACAGGAGCGCGACGCGGTCGTCGGTGAACTGGTTGTTGGCGTCCGCGCCGGGAGGGGAATTGCTGCCTATGCGGCCGCCCCAGAAGAACGCCCTGGAGTAGTTGTCGGTGACCGTTGCCACCGTGAGCGGGGCGTCGTTCTCGGTGAAGATCTCGGTGTTCGGGAACGTCGTGATCTCAAGGGAAACCACGTCCGACAACGGGCTGTCGATGTAATCGCCGTTTCCGTTGTACGCGGTCACCTTGTACCAATCCCACACGTGGTCGGTTCCAAGGTTGTACGTCGTCGTCGCCGCGTCGGTGACGGCGACCTGCGTGGTAAACGAGGCGGGCGCGTATCTGCCGAGCCCGCGGTAGAGTTTGTAGCCGGTCGCGCCCGCCACGGCGTCCCACGAGACGACCGCGCCGTTGCCGTCGCCCGTCACTTTGACGTTCTGGGGAGCGGGCAGGGCACTCTCGGCGTTGATGACGTTGAGAGCCACGGCTTTTTCCGTCCCGGCGGCGTCATTGAACTTGAGCGCGATGCTGTGCGCGTCGCCGTTCGCCAGCGCCAGCGCGGAGAGCGCGGCGGCCTCAATGACAACGGTGGGAACCCTGCCGCTGCGGAGGGTGTAGGCGACGGGGCTGCCGTCGAGAAGCAGGGACGCGATGCCGGTCGCCCGGAGAGACCCGAAGCCCATCTTCACGTCGATGACCACGTCTTCGGGGATCTTTTTGTTGAACGTCACGAGGGACGTGCCCACGCTCGGAGTCTCCCCGCCGGGGATGTTGGCGGTGATCAGCAGCCCGTCCGAATCGTTGTTGGCGGTGTCCGTCACGACCTTGTACACGCTGACGTTGTCCACGGGTGCGTCGTCGGTGAACGAGTACACGCCGCCGCTGTCTCTATAGATGAGAGCGTCGTCGTCCGTCATCTCGATCCATTGCGCGCCGTCTTGCCTGAACACGCGGAATCCGGCGAAATAGTTCGGCGCGGGCCCTGCCGGCGCCTGCCATGTGAATGTGACGTTTGTGGCGGTCTCACTGGTGACCGTCCCGTTTACGGCGTTGCCCGGTATGTAGCTGTCCGGCGGAACGATGATGAAATTCGACGACGCCACTTGCGCCACGGTGCGGGCCGTGCCGTCGGCGTTCACCGCCGCCCAGCCGGGGTTGTTCCACGCGCCGTGGATCTTGACCGCGCCGTCGCCCTGCGGGAGGATCGCCATAGCGGTGGCCTGGTTGTATGTCCCGCCTTGCTCCCACGCGCCCCAGGAGTCGCCGTACATAGACATATTTCTCTGCGCCGGCGTGGGGGTTGTCAGCATAGACTGGAAGCGGAACGGGAATGTCTCGGTATACGCGGCCGCCACATTGCGGTCGATGGACCACTGCGCGTGCGCGCTGTCGGCCGAGGTGTACGTCGCCGACAATGCGCCCTGCGGGTTCGCCTGCCAGGGATTGTCCTGTCTGACGCCGACAAGCGCGCCCACATCCGGCGAGAAAATCAGCCAGCTGGTCGGATGCGCGATGTCGTCGAATACTTCGACGCCGACGTCAAATGTCTGCGGCCCGGCGCCCTTGGTGAACGTCACGTGGATCACGTGCGCGCCCTCCGCCAGGCGGAGCAGCGCGTCCGCTTTGACGGTGACCGTCCTGCCGTCCCAATCGACGGTGTACTCGCTGTCGGCGATAAGATTTGCCTCGGCGCCGTCGATGTTGACGGACGCGACGCCCGTGGCCCCTTCAGGGGTGCCGAAACCGGGGTCGAAGGCGATGACTTGATCTTTCGGGACAGGCTGTTTGAAGAATTTCAACGCCGCCGTCTGCACGGTCGGCGGCAGGGTCGAAGGCATGGTGATGCTCGCGCTCGCGCCGACCACAGCATTATCGCCCTTGTGCCAATAGTCTTCGGCGATGAACCTATAATAATAGGTATTTCCGGGCGTCTTGGGCGACGCGTCAATGAGCCGCGTCACATACCCGGCCTGCTGCGCCGCGCCGGCGAGGTTCACGGTGACCGCGTCTGCGAAGTTCCCGTCGGTCGCCCGCTGCAGAATCAGCCTGGACGCGTACGCGGTGGGGTTCGGCCACACGACCGTGACGGAGCTGCCGTCCGGCGTGGTGAGGGACGACGGCACCGGCGGAACCGGGACGTGCCCCTGCGGCGGGATGATGATGAACTCGTCGGGGCTGCTGGCCGAACGGCGAAGAATGTTCGCGTCGTTCACTGTGAGCCCCTGCGCGCCGGCGTTCATCGGGTACACAGTGCCGCCGTTGCCGCCGCCGCGGATGATGACCGTATCGGACGCGGACCCCGGCGTCACATAAAAGCCGTCGGCGTTGCCGTTGATTCCGCCTTCGACATAAACGGCGCCGTCATACATCTTAAACGCCAGACCGGCGGCGTGCCCGTTGGCAGCCTCCGCTATGACCATGCGGAACATGCCGGCGGCGGTCGGTATGGCGCTCGCGTTGTAGTTGGTGAGCGTCCACTGGGCGGCCGGGTCGGACGGGTCGTCCTGCGTGGCCACGATCCCTCCGGGGTTCGCGCCGTACCCGGCGCTCTCGAGGTGCTGCACATACGACTGGGCCTTCGGAGAATACAACAACCAGTGCGTGTTGTTGTTTTCCGCGAGAGGTCCGACGGCCGCCTGCACACTGGAGATGGGCATCGCCGGCGATATCCCCAGCATCATGATAAGGGCGACCAGCAAAGATACGATTCTTTTTTTCGCGATCATAAACAGTGTACTCCTTTCTACTCCTTGTTTCCATATAAAGCGCGAGGGCGCCATACGAAGAGACGGTTGCCTGCTTGCAACTGCGCACGTTGACAAACACAGCCCCCCCTCGGACGTCAGCGTTCGGAACCAAGCCCACAAGTCCACCGTGCGCATATGGAACCGGCACCGCACTTCGCAGTGTCCCTCCGTTTGTGGGAAGCAAACGGGAGACGCGTCAAAACGACGGCGCCCCCGGTGCCACCCTCAAGTGCCTATAGTATAGCACACGGCATAGTCGGATTCACCATATTATCTTATAAAATAGTCTGCGATATTATGATTTATCTGTCTAAGGTGGTAAAGACGTACAGCAGGAAGAAATTGGAAATTTCTTCCTGCTGTACGTCTCCTTAATATTTGTCGCAGTTCTTTTTTCAAACCTGTGATTATCGCAGACGCTCCCATCGAAAGTGGAAACGCTAAAGTGTCCCCCATGTCAATACACAAAAAGGGAAAAAGAAGTGTGCGACTGCCTGTAGAGAGGTCAACTGTCAGGGGAAGTGTGGGAGTTTGCCCCCTGTCGCCGGGGTGTGCGGCGGGGGTGGGGGCGAAAACGGCCTGCGTGTGTGTGAAAAAGCGGGGCGCGACCGAACCGGCCGCGCCCCGCAGGTGTTTTGGTGCAAAATTTAGTGTTCTTCGATCATGCCGTAGTCGCCGTTGATGCGTTTGTAGACCACGGCGAAGGCGCCTCCGTTTTCGAAGTTGCGAAACGCGAAAAATTCGTGGTTTAGGAGGTTCATTTGAAGAATTGCCTCCTCCGGCGTCATCGGCTTGAGGGCAAACTTCTTCACGCGGATGATGCTGAACTCCTGCTCCTCATCCACCACCGGATCCGCCATAGCGGTGGGCACTTCGCGCTCAAACGCGCCTTGCCGCAGCCGCTTTTCGAGTTTTGTCTTGAATTTATGGATCTGCCTCTCGATGTAGGCCACGGCGCTGTCAATGGACGCGTACATATCGTTTGTGGACTCGGAGGCCCTGTACGCCGTTCCGCTGTGGGAGACGGTGATCTCCACTTGGTGGCGGCCCCGTTCCACGGCAAACACCACACGCGCCTCGGCGTCGTGTTTGAAGTAGCGGTCCAGCTTGGTCAGTTTTTTCTCGGCGTACTCGCGCAGTGCGTCTGACGCTTCCAGCTTTTTGTCTGTAAATTGGACTTTCAATCCGAACATCTCCTTCCAAACGGGGTATTTCGCGAAACCGGAAAGCAACCGGCGCGCGGTTCGGCCCCCTCAGCCCCAGTATACCACACGCGGCGGAATTTCGCCACCTTTTTCGTCCCGCTCTTCCGGGAGACGTGCGCCGCCTCTGCGGTCACTCCGCACGCCGCCCCGAGAGAAATACGGCCGCGGGGGCGGCCTCCAGCGACAGCGGACGGCCGCGCCAGATGACCATGTCCGCGTCCAGCCCCGGGCGCAGCCGCCCCACGCGGTGGTCGAGCCGGGCAATGTCGGCGGCGGCGGCGGTGACGGCGCGCAGCGCCTCCTCCGCCGGCAGCCCCGCCTTGGCCGCAAGGCCCGCGCACAGCGGGAGGTGCTCCGGGGGAATGACCGGCGCGTCGGTGCAGAGCGCGGCCGGGACGCCGGCCCGGTACAGCGCGGCCGGCAGCGCAAACGACAGACTCTTGAGCTCCGGCTTCGAGCGGTCGACGAGCAGCGGCCCGGCGACGACGGGCACGCGCTCCGCCGCCAGCAGATCGGCCACCGAGGCCGCGTCCGTGCCGTGGATGATGACGGCGTTCAGCGCGAATTCCCGCGCGATGCGCAGCGCCGTGAAGATGTCGTCGGCGCGGTGGGCGTGGATGTGGGCCGGCACCGCGCCCGCGAGCACGGGCAACAGACTCTCCCACTTCATATGGTAGTCCGGCGGGTCGCCGCGGCCCCGCGCCGCCCTCTCTTTGCGCGCGCCGTAAGCGCGTGCCTGAAAGAGCGCCTCGCGGATGAGCGCCGCCGTCCCCATCCGCGTGAACGGGGCGGCCTTCCGGCCCGCGTACACGCGCTTCGGGTTCTCCCCCATCGCGAATTTCATGGCCGCGGGCGCGCGCAGCACCATGTCGTCCACACGGCGGCCGTCCGTCTTCAGCGCGGCCATCTGCCCGCCCACCGGGTTGGCGCTGCCCGGCCCGGTGACCACGGCGGTGACGCCGGCGCGGCGCGCGTCGGCGAAGCAGCGGTCCCGCGGGTTGACGGCGTCGAGCCCCCGCATGTGCGGCGTGACAGGGTCGGAGGCCTCGTTGCCGTCCTCCCCCATCTCCCCCACGGCGTCCTCAAAGACGCCGATGTGGCAGTGGGCGTCGATGAGGCCGGGCGTCACCGCCGCGCCGGCGGCGTCTATGTCGTCCGGCCCCGCGGCGGGGCATGTCTCCGAAGCGCCCGCCGAGTGGATACGCACACCCTCCGTACGCACCCATCCCCCCGCCAACACGGCGCCGTCCATCGTATGCAGCTCGGCATTATAAATCAACACGACCCACACCCCCCAAATCTGCAAAACCCGCTGCAATTTTCTTACTCTCTCTCCCGTAAAAACCTCGAAACCGATGTGGCGGCGGTGGCCCCGTCGGCGCAGGCTGTTATGATTTGGTAGATGGGTTTTTGGCGGAGGTCGCCGGCCACAAATACGCCGGGGATGGGAGTGTGCCCACCCTCGGGCGCCTCCACCCGCCCCTCCGCGTCCAGCGGCAGCGCCCCCCGCAGCAACGCGGTGTCCGGCTCGACGCCCACCGCGACAAAGACAGCCGACACCGGCAGCGTCTCCTCCGCCCGCGTCTTCACGCCCCGCACCCGGAGCGCCTGCACGGACTTGTCCCCCAAAATCTCCTCGGCCGTGTGCTCAAGCCGAAACGTCACGTTCGGCAGCCGGCGCAGGGCGGCCTCGAGACGCCGGCCCCCGCGGAAGGCGTCGCGCCGGTGCACCAGCGTCACCTGCCGGCAGACGCCGGCCAGGTAGGCGGCATCCTCCAGCGCCGTGTCGCCGCCGCCGACCACCGCCACGTCCTGGTCTTTAAAAAACGCGCCGTCGCAGACCGCGCAGAACGAGACGCCGCGCCCGGTCAGCCGCTCCTCTCCGGGGATCGCCAGCTTCCTCCGCTGCGTGCCCATCGCGAGGATCAGCGCGCGGGCCGGGATCTCCGACCCGGTCACGACGGTCAGCGCGCCCGGGTCCAACCGCAGCGCCCGCACCTCGCCCGTCAGCATCTCGGCGCCCAACCCGCGCGCGTGGGCCTCCATGCGCCGGGCGAGCTCCGCGCCGTCGATCATCTCAAAGCCGGGGTAATTGACAATATCGGCCGTGGCGGTCATCTGCCCGCCCGCGAAGCCCCGCTCCGCCACGGCGACGGACAGACCGGCGCGCGCGGCGTAGATGGCGGCGGTCAGCCCCGCCGGCCCGCCCCCCACAACAATCAAATCTCTCACGCGCATTCCTCCCCCAGACTGTGTGAAAATACCCGCCAAAGCGGGTTGTGCCCGCAACCGGCACACATATTTTTTATTGCCGATTCGCGGCAATAAATCCTCATTGTCCCGCCTATTGTGTTGAAAAAATTCCGATTTTTATAATAATTCCGCCCCGGCCGCTTCTTCGCGGAAAAGCGACAAAACTTCTAATTTACAAATTTAGGAAATTATGATATTCTATTACTGACCCGGCGCCGGGCGCCTGTCCGGAGGCGTCCGGTTCCGGTGATTGCATGGCCGCCTATCTTTATCCCATAACCCACTTGGGCCGCCCTTTCGGGCGGCCGCTTTTTTGGGGGAAGGCGGACATCACAGCACCCGGCGGGCCACCTCGTCGGCCAGCCGCGCCGCGAAGTCGTCCGGCGTCATGGCACCGAGGTCGCCCCGGCGGCGGTCGCGCACCGACACCTGCCCGGCCTCGACCTCCTTGTCGCCCACGACCAGCATATAGGGCACTTTTTGCACCTGCGCCTCGCGGATCTTAAAGCCGATCTTTTCGTTGCGCTCGTCCAGTTCCGCGCGGCAGCCCTCCGCGCGGAGCCTGTCATACAGCCCGCGCGCGTAGTCGTGCTGCCGCTCGGTGATGGGCAGGATAACCACTTGCGTCGGCGCGATCCACAGCGGGAGCGCGCCAGCGTATTTTTCAATCAGCAGCGCCAGCGTCCGTTCGTAACAGCCGAGGGAGGTGCGGTGCAGCACGTAGGGGTGCCGCTTTACGCCGTCGCTGTCGGTGTATTCCATGCCGAAACGCTCCGCCAGCTGGAAGTCGATCTGGATCGTGATCAGCGTGTCCTCTTTGCCGTGGACGTTGCGGATCTGAATGTCCAGCTTTGGGCCGTAGAACGCGGCCTCGCCGTCGACCTCCTCATAATCGATCTCCATGCGGTCCAGGATGGCGCGCATACGGTCCTGCGCGTCGCTCCACTGCGCGGGCGACCCGATGTATTTCTCCCGGTTGTTTTCGTCCCATTTTGAAAAGCGGTAGGAGACGTCGTCGTCCAGCCCCACGGCCTTCAGCATGAAGGCGGCGAGGTCGAGGCAGCCTTTGAATTCCTCTTCGAGCTGTTCCGGCGTACAGGCGATGTGCCCCTCCGAGATCGTGAACTGCCGCACCCGTATGAGCCCGTGCATCTCGCCGGAGGCCTCGTTGCGAAACAGCGTCGAGGTCTCGTTCAGGCGCATCGGCAGGTCGCGGTAAGAGCGCGTGCGGGAGAGATAGACCATGAACTGAAACGGGCAGGTCATCGGCCGCAGGGCAAAGACCTCGGCCTCCTCGTCGTCTTCCCGGCCGATGACAAACATGCCATCCCGGTAATGATCCCAGTGGCCGGAGATCTTGTAGAGGTCGCGCTTCGCGAACAGGGGCGTCTTGGTCAGCAGATACCCGCGCCGCTGCTCCTCATCCTCCACAAAGCGCTGCAACAGCTGGACGACGCGCGCGCCCTTCGGCATGAGGATCGGCAGGCCCTGCCCGATGGTTTCGACGGTGGTGAAGAACTCGAGCTCGCGCCCGAGACGGTTGTGGTCCCGCTTTTTGGCCTCTTCCAGCGCCGTCAGGTGGCGCTCCAGATCTTCCTTGTTGTCAAAGGCGGCGCCATAGATCCGGCAGAGCATCTTCCGGTTGCTGTCGCCCCGCCAGTAGGCCCCTGTCGCGGAGAGGAGCTTGAAGGCCTTCACCCGCCCGGTGTGGTCGACATGGGGGCCGGCGCACAGGTCGGTGAACTCCCCCTGTTTGTAAAACCGTATGGGCTCCTGCGGCGGCAGCTCCCGGATCATCTCCTGCTTGTAGGGCTGGTTTTCCATGAGCGCCAGCGCCTCTGCGCGCGGCAGCGTGAAAGTCTCGATGCGGTACCGCTCGCGGACAATGCGCTTCATTTCCTTTTCAAGCGCCTCCAACTCCTCGGCGGTAAAGGGCTTTTCTACGTCAAAATCGTAATAAAACCCCGTCTCGATGGAGGGCCCGATGGCCAGTTTCGCGTCGGGATGCAGGCGGAGCACCGCCTGCGCCAAAATATGAGATGCGCTGTGCCGCAATGTAGACAGAGGAAATTCCGCCATAGCTGCCCCACCCCTTTTTGAAAGATCGGCGCCGGCCCGCGCGCGCCCTTGTTTGTATTATGGCATAGGCTGAAGATAAAATCAAGGGCGCCGCTCACATCGCCTGCCGGCCGTTGGCGCTCAACTCCTCGAGGCGCTTCACCTCGGCCTCGATCAGCCCTTGCCCCGCTTCGGTGATGAGATAGATCTTTCGCCGGTCCGCCTCGGCGATCAGCTCAATCAGATCGTCGGCCTGGAGCTTGCCCAAACTGTTGTACACCGTACCCGCACCCAGACGGATCCGCCCGTTTGTGATGCGCTCCACATGCCGCATGATCCCGTACCCGTGCTGCGGCTCGATCAGCGACAGCAGGATATAATACATCGTCTCCGTCATCGGCATGTACATCTTTTTTGCTCTTTCCACCGTCATGACGTCTTCCCCCAATCCTCCGCTCAGAATTTGTATATCTCTTTTCTTTCTCGTCTTATCTCTTTTTCCCGCGTATGTCAGGGTTTGCGTGGGGTTTGCGCAATGTAGGGGCGCGCCTTGTGTGCGCCCTCCCCTTTTCCCCGGCGCGCGTCAGGGTTTGCGGGCGGTCAGGCAGTGCCAGTCGCGCAGTGTGTGCGCTTCGTCGCACGCGAAGCCGGCGTGCCGGAGTGCCGCGCGCACCTCCGCGAGCCGCGCCCCTATGATCCCCGAGACCACAAACAGACCGCCGGCGCGGAGCCAGGCGGGCGCGAGAGGGCACAGCGCAATCACCACATCCGCCACAATGTTGGCCGTGATGATGTCGTAGGGCGGCGCGAGCGGCGCCGTCCCCGCCAGCGGGTCGCCGGCCGCGGCCCGAAACCGGGGTTCCGCCAGGCCGTTGCGCGCGGCGTTTTCGCGCGCCGTCCGCACCGCGTGGGGGTCGATGTCGACCGCGTCGGCCCGCGCGGCCCCCAGCAAGAGCGCGCAAATGGCCAGGATGCCGCTGCCGCAACCGAGATCCAGCAGGCGTTCGCCGCCCCGCACCCGCCGCTCCAGCGCCTCCAGGCACAGGAACGTCGTCTCATGCTCGCCCGTGCCGAAACTCATGCCGGGGTTGTTGAGGAACACCGCCCGGTCCTCCGGGTTGTCGACGGGCTCCCACGCCGGCTGGATCAGCAGGCGGCGGCCGATGGGCACGGGCCTGTAGAACTGCTTCCAGCTCTCGGCCCAGTCCTCATCGCGCACCGTCTCCACCCGCAGCGCCAGCGTGCCCAACGCCCCGGAGCTGTCCGCCCGCAGCGCGTCCAGGCCCGCGCGCACACGCGCCAGCGCGCGCTGCCCGTCCTCATCCGCCGGCAGGTAGAAGCCCACGCGGCAGACGCCCTCCAAGCGGCGGCACAGGGCCTCGTCCACCAATTCCCACGCCCGGCGGTCCTCCCCCAAAAATGTGCGAAATTCGGCTTCGTCCTGGATCGCGAGGGTCTCCACCCCCAGCGCGGACAACCGGGCACACACTGTGTCCATGCCCTCATGCGTCGTGTCGATCTCCGCCGACAGCCACTCCACAGGACCCCTCCCCTTTTGGCATCCGCCTCGTCATATGGCCCGGGTGTCAATAATCCCGGCCTTCGGGACGCCCTTTTGGCACTTGAACCATTATATCAGCCCGCGGCGCGCGGGACAATAAAAAGATGCAAAATCCGGGCGCACAAAAAACCACGGCGGAACCCGCCGTGGTTTTTCGTCTCTTCTCTCTTTCTTCCACACGCAAAACAAAAATGCCGCAAAAGCATATGCGATCCCAGTACGCCGCGTCATCTAAATCTTGTCATAAAGCGGCTAGGTGGCACGGCGTACTAAATACGCGCCGCTTACGGTTCGCGGGTCTCCGACTTAAATTGTTTCCGTTTTTTCTCCCCCCAGTAGTAGAGGAACCCAAGCACCAGCAGAAGCACGCCGACGAAAAACAGATCGGTGAGATCAAAGCCTCCCGTATAAGGCACATCGGGCTTGGTCGGCGGCCCAAGCGGCGGCGTTGCGTCTCCGATGTCCTCGCCGCCGCCCGTCCCGTCGCCGGGTCCCTCCGGCTGCTCCAGCGGGGGCGGCGTATCGACCACGTCGTCGCCACCGCCCGGCGGCGGCTCCGGCGGTTGCTCCGGCACCACGCGATAGACCAGCGTAACGGCATAGTTGCTGCCGCTCAGCAGGAAGTCCGGTGGGTTCGGGATATATCCGATGAAGGTGTAATTTTCAATGGTATCGACTGCCGCGTCGAAGGCGTACGTAAACCGGGAGCCCTCGTTTCGGGGCGGCAGCGTCCTGCTCGGCCTGAGGGTAGCGCCCAGTTCATCCTGGTAGTAGATGACGGGGACAATTGTCCTCGGGGTGCTTCCCCCCCCGCCCGTCGGCGGCGCCACATACCATTCGTAGACCAATGTCAAAACATTCTCTTCGCTGTTGGCGACCAGCACAAGCGTGGGCTGGCCCGTCTGCGCCGTGGAGGAAGCCCCCGCTCTGTACTGTTGCGTATACCGGTATATGTTCCCGTTGTACACAATGTCCGCGATCGGCGTCGGCACGTTCCATGTGTCTCCTACGCGCAAACCCGACGACGAGGCCGGCGTGACCTCGTCCGGCTTCAATATCGTGCCGTCGACGGCCTGGTGTCTCAGCGTATACCCCACCGTGAGCGGTGACGGGTTCGGCACCGTCTTCGCCTCCGCGTAGAGCTTCCACTCCAGCCGGAACTCGAGATTCATGTAGTGGTTGTCGTGCGTACAATCCGGCGCGTCGCAGTTTTGCGGGTGCCTGCCGGTGGCCGGGTCGATGCGGACGCTGTGGTTCGGTTCCTCCCCCGGCGAGGCGGGCGCGATCGCGTTGAGGGAGCCGTCCCAATAGAACCAATAGTGGATGTAGAGCACATCCTCCGGTTCGATCTCGTCCAGCACTACTGTATTCTCTCTCGACAGATGGCTCACCCAATCGAGCTCCGTCTGCCGCCGCTGGATCTGCGGTACGCCGGCCGGCAGCGGCGTTTCGAGCTCCCGCAATCTCTTGGCTCTGCCCGCGTCCCGGAAATAATCGTGCTCTTCGTTCCCCGGCTCGCTCAGGTAATCGGCCTTGAACAACTGGGTGTAGACGCGGAAGGTGAACTTGTCCGCCGCGCGGCGCGTCCCGGGCGCCCCCATGTCGGGAAACAGCGCGGAGAGGTGCGGGGAGAGAACCACCGGCAGAGCCGGCTGGGTGCCCATTCTCATTGTGTTTTTGTACCGGAACGTGATCACAAAGGAGTCGCCCGGCTGGACGGCATCCAATTTTAGGGAATTCCAGTCGACGGGGACGTCTGGGTCGTCTTCCGCCTCGAAGACCACAACCGGACCCAACTCGGCGTCATCAAACACCTCCCCCACAAGGTTGACGACCACCACCTGCGTCTGGCCGTTCACGTCCACCCGGTTCAGGTCCGCGGGGGGGTACTGTTCTCTCGGCTCGGGGAGATCGTAGGCACTCGCGCCTATAGGAAGACACAAGGCCAACGCCATGAGCACACAGAGTGCTCCTGCGATTTTTCTCGCGTTCATTTTTCTCGTCCTTCCCACCGATAGAGGATATTGCTTGGAACATCCTCTTACGTTCCCAGCGACCGCCCCACCGGGCGGCGCGCATCTCCTTACCTCCACTGGTGCTTAGTGTAATATTACCACAACTCGTTTCTTTTGTCCAGTGTTTGTTCGATCAAACGCCAAAAAAACATGGCGTTGCCAAATATACTCGGCAGTTTTGGGTCAAATTGCTGTAAAATGCGTTGACCCCGGCCATTTTTACGGGGCGTCCTTTGCCCTGGGACGTGGGAATCCGGACGGCCCCGCGCGGGCGATGACAGCCCAAAACCGCCCGCGCGCCCGGGCCCCCATTGTCAACTGTCAATTATCAATTGTCAATTGTCAATTGTCGAGGCCCGGCGCGGGCGTATGGGTCTGGGCATCAACCGCCTCACCCGGCGGAATCTTACACCGCGAGAGAGGCGGACTGCTGCTGGAACCGCCCGAGGAGCGCCTCCAGTGTGAGGTGGTCCGTCACGTTGTCCACGGCGTCGCGGATGTCCTCGATGACCCCGATGAGCACGCAGCTCTCCAGGTGCCCGCAGTGGACGCCCTCCCGGCCGCAGGCCGTCGTTGGGAGCACATTTTCCGTCAGCCGCAGCACGTCGCCCACCGTGATGTCCATGGGATGCCGGGCCAGGCGGTACCCGCCCCGCACGCCGCGCATGCTGTCCACCAGCCTCGCCTTGATGAAGCAGGAGACAATCTGCTCCAGATATTTCTCCGGCAGAGACTCCCGCTCCGCCACTTCCCGCAGGGAAATCACGCCTTGTTCGTACTCCGCGGCCAGCACCAACATAAAGCGCAGGCCATAGCGCCCCCGTGTAGAAATACGCATAACCCTTCCTCCTGACAACGATTTTCTGTGTCTTTTTCTTTATCTCTACTTCCGCGCTCTCCGGTGCGTCCCAACGCCGTCCGCGCGCGAACGGCCGCCCATGCGGCCCTCTCCGGCCGTACCCGCGGCCGGATACCTATACCCTTATACGAAAACCGGCCATTTGTCAAGACTTCTCAAAAAAATTCCGTGTTTATTTTATAAAAAATTCTCACGCGCCGCCGGTCGTCCCCGACGGTCGAACCCTTGACAAAGAAACTGTCTCGTATTATAGTTTGGTTCGGGTGCCAAATAGCGCCCCATTGCCGCGGCGCGCCGACAAAAAACAAGAATTTTGGTTGCGAGGCGCGATGCGGCCCGGTTGATTTGAAATGACTGACATTTGACGTTGCGGCCGGACGGCCGCGATGGAGGGAGACCGATGGAGAGACGACTGCTGATGGGCAACGAGGCGATTGCCCTGGGGGCCGTGCGCGCGGGGGTCACCTGTGTGACGGGCTACCCGGGCACGCCCTCCACCGAGATTTTGGAGACCGTGGCCCGGCTGCGGGACGAGCGGATCTACACGGAGTGGTCCGTCAACGAGAAGTCCGCCCTGGAAGTGGCCGCGGGCGCCGCCTGCGCGGGCGCGCGGGCGATGGTCACGATGAAGCAGGTGGGCCTGAACGTCGCCTCCGACCCGCTCATGAGCCTGAATTATGTGGGGGTGCGGGGCGCGCTCGTCGTCGTCGTCGCGGACGACCCGGGGCCGATCTCCTCGCAGACGGAGCAGGACACCCGGCATTTCGGCCTCTTTGCCAAGCTCGCGGTGTTCGACCCCTCCACGCCGGAGGAGGCCTACCTGATGGCGGCGGACGCGTTTGCCTGTTCCGAGGCCCAGGGCCGGCCGGTGCTGCTGCGCCCGACCACACGCGTCTGCCACAGCTACGCCTCCGTGACCCTGCTGGACGAACTGCCCCGCCGCGTGCCGGAGGGATTCTCCAAAGACGGCGGCCGGTGGGTGATCTTCCCGCGCCTCTCGTACCAAAACCATCTCAAGATCGAATCGGAACTGCACACCCTGCGCGACACGTTTTCCGATTACCCGCGCAACATCCTCACGGGGCGCGGCCGCCTGGGGATCGCGGCGGGGGGCGTCAGCTACACGTACGTCCGCGAAGCGCTGGCGGATGCGGAGGCCGATTGCAAGCTGCTGAAGGTCTCGACCGTCCCCTTCCCGGAGGCACTGGGGCTGTCGTTTCTCGAGGGCCTCGACGAGGTGTTGGTGGCGGAAGAACTGGACCCCGTCATCGAAGACGCGCTTGTGCGCCTCTGCGGGCGGCACGGTCTGCGCGTGACGGTCCGCGGCAAAGGCACCGGCGACATGCCGAACGCCGGGGAAAACACCGTCGCCGGCGTTCGTCTCGCCGTACGGCGTTTTTTGCACCTCCCCACACCCGGGGACGACGACCAAAAGCGCGGCATCCAGCACACAGAAGAAATAAACTTCTCTGTATCTAAAGGCGACGGCCAAATGTGCGGCATTCAGCACACAAAAGAAATAAACTTCTCTGTATCTAAAGGCGACGGGACGCCCGAAGAGATCGGGGCGGCGCCGACGCCGCCGGCCCGTCCGCCGGTGCTCTGCGCGGGCTGCCCGCACCGCGGCGCCTTCTTCGCGGTGAAGGAGGCGGTCGGCCGCCGGAAGGCCGTCTACTCCGGGGACATCGGCTGTTACACCCTGGGCAACGCCCCGCCGCTCGACATGGTGGACACCTGCCTGTGCATGGGGGCGGGGCTCACGATGGCGCAGGGCCTGGACCGCGTGGAACCGGACGTCTTGCACTTCGCCTTTCTCGGAGATTCCACATTTTTCCATTCCGGCCTGCCGGGCCTTGTGAACGCCGTCTACAACGGGGCCGACGTGATCCTCTGCATCCTCGACAACGGCACGACCGCGATGACGGGCCACCAGCCCCACCCGGGCATCGGCCGGACGGCCACGGGCGCGGCGGCGGCCAAGGTGGACATCCACACCCTTGTCTCCGCCCTCGGCGTCGCGGCGCTGGCGCGCGTGGACGCGCTTGATCTGGCCGCCGCCAAACAGGCGGTGACGGAGATGCTGGACATCCGGGGCGTGCGCGTCCTGCTCTTCGAGGGGCCATGCGTCGCCATCTGCCGGGGGGGCGTGCCCTGCGCGGTGGATGACGACGCCTGCACGGGCTGCGGCCGCTGCGTGCGGCAGCTCGGCTGCCCGGCCCTGGCGCGGGCGCCGGAGAGCCGGAAGGCGCGGATCGACCCCGTTTTGTGCGCCGGGTGCCGCCTCTGCGCGGCGCTTTGCCCGGTATCCGCGATCAAAGGAGGCGGACGGCCGTGTTGAACCTCATCATCGCGGGCGTGGGCGGCCAGGGCACCGTGCTGCTCTCCCGCTTGGTCGGCCAGGCGGCCCTCGACAAGGGCTTCGACATCCGCGGCAGCGAGACCATCGGCATGGCGCAGCGCGGCGGCAGCGTGGTGAGCCACGTCCGCGTCGGCGCGGACATTCATTCCCCGCTGATCCCCCCGAAGGGCGCCGGATTGATCATCGCGTTCGAGCCGGGGGAGGCGGTGCGCGCGCTCCCGTTTTTGTCGGCGGACGGCGCGATGGTGGTCTTCGACCGGCCGGTGCACGCCGCATCCGGCGCGCCGGACGGCGGCGCCTACGACGCGGCGGCCATGCTTGCATATCTGCGCGCGCAGGTGGGACGGCTGACGGTTGTGGAGGGCGCCCGCGCGCTGGCGGCGTGCGGCGGCGCAAAAGCCATCAATGTGGCGCTGCTCGGCGTCGCGGCGGCCGGCGGCCTGCTCCCGTTTGACCTGGCGGACGCCGAACGGGCGCTCCGGGCGCGGATCCCGGCGCGGCTTCTCGACATGAACCTCCGCGCCCTGGCCTACGGCGCGTCGCTGGCGGACGGGACGCCGGCGGACGCATACACAGACACAGACGCCCCGCGGGGCGACCGACCATAAAAATTGCGGCTGCGGGCACCGCGCGCAGCCGTACTGGACCGCCGCGAAGCGGCCATCAAAATAAAACTTTTGGCTGCTTGTGCGCGCAGCTCGCAAGCAGCCAAAAGGCAGATTGACAGGGGGAAGCAGTCATGGACATGACGCCGGAGATGCTGGCAAAAATCCGCGCCTCACTCGCGCACGCTCTGGAGGGAGACTTTTACCGAACCCGCTTTCGCGGCGTGATCCCGGACGACATCCGCACCCGGGCGGACTTTGAAAAACTTCCGTTCACAGAAAAGGAGGACCTGCGGGATGCCTATCCGCTCGGCCTGCTGGCGGTGCCCGACGAGGCGGTCGTCCGCATTCACTCCTCCTCCGGTACCACGGGCACGCCCGTCATCATCCCCTACACGCAGAAAGATGTGGACGACTGGTCCCTCATGTTCCGGCGCTGCTACGAGACCGCGGGCATCACAAACAAAGACCGCATTCACATCACCCCGGGGTACGGGCTGTGGACCGCAGGCATCGGCTTCCAACTCGGCGCGGAACTGCTGGGCGCGATGGCGATCCCTATGGGTCCCGGCAACACGGACAAGCAGATTCAGATGATGATGGACATGAAGTCCACCGTGCTCGGCGCGACGTCCTCCTACGCGCTGCTGCTCGCCGAGGAGATCGAACGGCGCGGCGTGCGGGACCGGATCCACCTGAAAAAAGGCGTCATCGGCTCGGAACGCTGGGGCGAAAAAATGCGCCGGCGCATCGCCAGCGAACTGGGCGTGGAACTCTACGACATCTACGGCCTCACCGAAATCTACGGCCCCGGCATCGGGATGAGCTGCCGGCACGAGTGCGGCATGCACATGTGGACCGACTTCTTATACTACGAGATCATCGACCCGAAGACCGGTCTGCCGGTGCCGGAGGGGGAGGTCGGCGAGATCGTGATCACAACACTCCAAAAAGAGGGCGCGCCGCTGATCCGCTACCGCACGCACGACCTGACCCGGGACCTCCCCGGCCCATGCGCCTGCGGCCTCGACTTCCCGCGGATCGACACGCTGATCGGGCGCTCGGACGACATGGTGAAGGTGAAGGGCTCGCTGATCTACCCCAGCACGGTGGACACGCTGCTGGCCCAGGTGGACGGCGTCAGCAGTGAATACCAGATTATGATCGACCACTTAAACGGCAAAGACATCCTGACGCTGTTCTTCGAAACGCCGCTCGAAGACCGGGACACCCGCAAGGCACTGGAAAAAACCGTGGAGGCCGACTTCAAAAAGATGATCGGCATCGTCCCGAAAGCCAAAGCCGTCGGCCTGGGCGAACTCCCCCGCAGCGAAAAGAAATCCACCCGCATCTTTGACAATCGCTATTGACAGACCGGATGCCGGACGGCGGCCCAAGCATCGGATGCCGGCACAATACAAATAAAGACGGCATCGGCTCTATGGCCGCAATAGAATTTGAAGTATTGACGCGGAAATGATCGCATTTCCGCGTCAATGCAGTGTGGGAAAATTCCGAGGAGAAGAAAATTGCATCCAATTATAGTGTAGTGGTGAAGGAACTGCGTGAAGGTATGCATTATTATGTCGGCACTGACGAAGAAGCATATTATTATAGTGGCCCACCATCTACGAATATTAAAAGCACCTCGTCGCCACTGCCGTCTCCGACAACGACGCCATCTCCGGCACCAATGCCGTCACCTGCGCCAACAGTGACGTCATCGCCGTTGCCGATTTCGACTCCACTGGTGACGCATTTTAGCACGCATTGGGATAAACAATGTGATAGAAGATGCCACTTATGCTATGATTATTTTTACGAATACCCGGGCATATGAAAATAATCGAGCATTTGAAAAAAAGTATGATAATCGTGGTGGCATTTTGCTTGATATGGCAGATAATACTCTAAAAAACTCCAATATATCTGCATGACGATGCAAGACGAATTCAAAATGCCGCAAATCGGACTCGACAAGAAATAACTGTAGTGGGGAGCAGAGCGGAAGGAACAGCAACAGCTACATCCGATTGGGATTATTTCATGTCTGGGAATTCGGCACAAAGACATTCGGCGGCGAGTTCTGTTCCAAGCGGCACTGCAGGTGGAGAAATAAATTCGATTGGAAGAGAAACAGGGATCGATATTTTCACTAACAACCCTAACTCGTCAAAATATCAACCACTCGATCTAACAAAGCCATATATCACATTTTATCCAAAGTGATAGGAGAAATGTATCTTGAAGATTCTAACAACCCAAGAATTAATATTACTTAATCAATATGTCCAAGGCGTTGTGTCAAGAGATGAGATAGACGGTTGGTTTCTATCTCTCGATGAAGCTGATAAGCAAGCAGTAGTGAGGAATACGTGGATATTAGCTATACAGGCACAGGTCAGGGAAATGGATATCCCGGTTGCGATCGTGGCTTCTGAATTGAAATCTACTCACACGCCGGTTGTTATGCTTACTAAAGGAAACACTTCATTACACAATAGAGGATATAAGCTCTCGACATTAAAGGGAGCAATATTAACACAAGCATTTTTATTTGTATTGGAATGTTTTGTTTCAGCTGAACGCAGAAGAAAAGAAAAAGAAGGGTCATCAGAGTGCCATCATTGGTGGCACAAAGATCTTTCTGACAGAGAAATTGTGCAAGAGATATTAAGAAATCATGGTAGCGAAATAAAATTGTAGATACCACATTCATTCGGATTATTACAGCACTGATGATATACGCCACACACGCCTGCAATATGATGAAATGAAGCAATACAAGTCTGCCCCAAGGGGCGGGGAATAAGACCCTCTTCTTTATTCAATCGGCTGAAGACAGTCAAAGACCACAACAATGTATTGCTGGTGACATATACGCCGGTAACCAGCTGACCCAAACGGACGGCGAGGACCGGACGATGACCTACACCTACAACGTCCGCAACTTGCCTGTCACCCGCAGCGATCCAGAGGGTGTGGGCATTAGACGCCAAGACGGTGAGCATCACCTACCGGGCGGACGGCACAGTGGCCACAGAGACAGACCGCAACGGCGTGACCACAACCTACACCTACGACATCCACGGCCGGACGCTGGGCAAAACGGCGGGCGGTAGCACAATTTATAGTGTAGTGGTGAAGGAACTGCGTGAAGGTATGCATTATTATGTCGGCACTGACGAAGAAGCATATTATTACAGTGGCCCACCATCTACGAATATTAAAAGCACCTCGTCGCCACTGCCGTCTCCGACAACAACGCCATCGCCGGCACCAATGCCGTCACCTGTGCCAACAGTGACGTCATCGCCGTTGCCGATTTCGACTCCAATTGTCCGATATGGCGGTATGGATATCAGCGATAAGTTGTTGCAATTTGTATCTGATTATGAGACATACCATGAAATGCCGTACAGGGGTCAAGATAGCCAGAATCGTACTGTGGCGTATGGGCATGTTATAACAGAGGAGGATGGCACAAAGTATGACAACGGAATATCCGAGGAAGCGGCATTGAGGGTGTCCCAGGCGCCGTGGAAATTCGATATCGCAGGATAGCAGCGAATCGCTCTGAATAGCTCGCTCAAGCTGAGAGGAAGGCCCCAGTGGCCTCATAATTTGAGA